>DATJIG010000029.1:0-15853 GCA_035493495.1 Alphaproteobacteria bacterium | reverse complement strand
CGGTAGAGCGAGAACGTGGCGATGGTGTAGGCGAACGGCTGGCAGCCCTTGAGCGCGAGGCCCGCGCAGATGCCGATCATGCTCTGCTCGGCGACGCCGACGTTGATGAAGCGCTCGGGGTACTGCGTGCTGAACTTCGCCATCGAGCCCGCCGGCGAGATGTCGGCGACGACGATGTAGACGTCGGGGTTCTGGGTCGCTTCCTGGTAGAGCGCCTCGGAGAATGTGTTCCTCACCGCGCCGCCTCCAGCTCCGCAACAGCCTGCTTGTATTCGTCCTTGTTGGGCGAGCGGTAGTGCCAGATCGGCACATTCTCCATGTAGCTGACGCCCTTGCCTTTCGTCGTCCGCGCGATGAGCATGAACGGCTTCTTGCCCGAGCGGCCGCTGATCGCCTCGAAGATGGCACGCGAGTCGTGGCCGTCGACCTGTACCGATTCCCAGCCGAACGCCTCGTACTTCTCGACCAGCGGGTAGAAGCTCGGATGGGTCTCGGAGGTACGGCCGAGGCTCTGGAAGTCGTTGTTGTCGACCACGGCGACGATGTTGTTGAGCTTGAGCGACGACGCCATCATCGTCGCCTCCCAGGTCGAGCCTTCCTGGACCTCGCCGTCGCTCAGCACCGTGTAGATCACGCCGGCGGTCTTGCGCGCCTTCTCGGCGAGCGCCATGCCGCAGACCATCGACAGGCCGTGGCCGAGCGAACCGGTCGCAGCGACGATGCCGGGATTGCCGTAATCGGGGTGGACGCCGAGGCGCCCATGCGGCGTACAGTAGGCGTCAAGCTCGGCGCGCGACAGCACGCCCAGGTCCTCGAGGATCACGTACTGGATCATGCAGCCATGGCCCTTCGACATCAGGAACGTGTCGGGAGAGCTGTTGTCGGCTTCGCGCCGTATCAGGCCGTAGTAGATCGCGTCGACGACTTCGGTGCAGGAATACGCCGAGCCGATATGCAGCGCCGAGACCTGCTGCGAGATGTCGAGGATGCGGCGGCGGAAGCGGCGGCAGCGCTCCTTGGCGGCCTTGGCATCGAAGGTGTTTTCGCGCGGAGACATGCTCGATCCCTACTCGATAATCGTCCAGTAATAGTCGCCGGTGTAACCTGCCTCGGCGTACAGCTTCTTCCAACCGTCCGGATCATAGTGGGTCCTGGCCGTCAGCACCCAGCTCAGGAAGATCTCGCGCTCCTGCGGCGTGCGGTACGAGTCGTTCTGGATATAGGCCCGGCCCGGCGCCAGCCGCTCGATCTCGCGCACCGCGGTGATGCACTCGTCGCGCTCGAGATTGTGGACGACGTTGATCGCCAGCACAGCGGCGAAGCTCTTGTCGGGGAACGGCAGCTTGATGCAATTGCCGAGGTGCAGCCGCCCGACCACTTCCGGCTCGCAGGTCATCAGCGCGTATTCCGAAATGTCGAGCCCGAACACCTCGAGCCCCGGGCAGACCTTCATCAGATCCTTGACGAGGAAGCCTTTGCCGCAGCCCACATCGAGGACGCGGTCACCGGCCTTCAGGCCGAAGTGGGCGATGATATCCTCGGCGATCGGCACCCAGCGGCCGTCGTAGCGGTAGCCGCCGTAGCCGGTGTCACGGCTGCCGTCGAAATACTCGCGGCCGTACTCGCGCGCGATCCGAATGTTCTCAGCGCTCTGGGCGGTGGTGCGTTTTTCGATGTTGCGCTTCGACCGCGGATAGCGGCGAAGAAGATTGATCTCGGGCATTCACAACGACCTTACTTGGACGGCCCCGTGCTCGCGGACGCGCTCGATTGTGTAGCCCACCCACCGCCGGCGGACAAGGCACCGCTGCGGCGATTTCGATGCCGAAGCAGCCTGCTGGTCGCTCCGGTCTTCTCTGCTAAATTGGGTGCCCACATCATCTGAAATGCAGGAGCGGGGTCCGTCTCCAGATGAGTTCCAATCCGCCCGACGACATCGATCTTCAGTCGATGATGGTGTCTCAGCACATCCGCGCGGTCATCAGCGACTTCGAGCCGGACTTCCTTCCCTTTTATCGAGCCATCCGTGCCTACAGCGGCGGATCGCCGGAACGGCTCTACAACCTCCATCAAGGCATCCGCTACATCGTATCGGCTGGCATCCCGGGCGCCTTCGTCGAATGCGGCGTATGGAAGGGCGGCACCATGATGATGGTCGCCAGCACCCTCGTCGCGCTCGGGGCGACCGACCGCAAGCTCTACCTCTACGATACTTACGAGGGTCATCCCAAGCCGGACGAGAAGCTCGACGTGGACCTGCACGGGCACCGGGCCGTCGACGACTGGTTTCCGCAATGGATGGAGGTCTCCGAAGACGCCGTGCGCGACAATATGGCGCGCACGGGTTATCCGATGGAAAACGTCGTCCTGGTCAAGGGACGTGTGGAAGATACGCTGCCGCAGCATGCGCCCGACACCGTCGCCTTGCTCCGCCTCGACGTCGACTGGCATTCACCCTGCCGTCATGCGCTGGAGCATCTTTTCCCGCGACTCAGCCCCGACGGCCTGCTGATCCTCGACGACTACGGCCATTACCAGGGCTTCCGGACCGCCGTGGACGAATATCTCGAGAGCGCCCGCAGTCCCATGCTGCTCAACCGCATCGATTACGCATGCCGCGTTGGGGTCAAGACTGGACGAACTGCGTCCTCTTCATTGCGAACGCCTCTGACCTTCCAATGCCCTCCGGCCCTGTCCGCACGAGGTGACGAGACCGGCGAGGACAGAGAGCCGCTCGAGCGCGCGGCCACCGCGCCATTTTGGGGCGATCTCCTTCAGGAAATCGAGCACCTTCGCGGCGACCTTGCCGCTCGCGAGGAACAGCACTCCGCGGAACGGACGGCGGCTGAAAATCTGCGAGCCGAAACCGCTAGGCTCAAAGACGCCCTGATGGCAGCAGAACAGGCCCTGACCGCAGCAGAACAGCGTTCCGTTCGCGACCAGGAAATGCAGAAGCAATTGCGGCTCGAAATGACTCGCATGCACATGGAACTGTCGGCTGTCTACGAGTCGCTGTCCTGGCGTATGACCGCGCCTCTCCGCCGCCTCAAAAATCGTCTGAGCGGTCATTCGAACTGACAATGGGGAACGATCTGCGAAATGGCGGCCGACCATGATCTATGAAGAGCTGACGATCGACCGGCTGGAGAACACCGGCACGACGCCCCTCACCGCCCACGGCATCGTCCGCCTCAACCCCGGCGCCCGCATCATCCAGTCGCGGCTGCTCGGGCCGGTCTATCTCAACCGCAACACCCAGGTCGGGCCCGACGTCGTCGTCGGCAAGTACTTCGGCATGAACGAGAGCTGCTACGTCGCCCGGGCGACGGTGGGTGCCTATTGCGCGATCGGCGCGCGCACCTCGATCAACCCGTTCAACCACCCGACCGACTGGCTCAGCATCAACGAGTTCCAGTACCACCCGAACTCGTTCGACTGGGTGCCGGAATACAACGATTTCGAGCGGCTCCCGCGCACGCCCGACATGTTCCGGCATGCGGTCATCGGCAACGACGTCTGGACCGGCCACAACGTCAACATCATGGCCGGTGTCAACGTCGGCGACGGCGCGGTGATCGGCGCGGGCTCAGTGGTGACCAAGGACGTGCCCGCCTACGCCGTCGTCGCCGGCGTGCCGGCGCAGATCCGCAAGTTCCGCTTTCCCGAGAAGACGATCGAGCGCCTGCTGCGGCTCAAGTGGTGGGAGCTCGAACTTTCCGACCTGAGCGGATTGCCGTTCCGCGATGTCGATCGCTGTCTCGACCGCGTCGAGGAAATCCGCACCCGCAAGGGCCTGCCGGCATGACCGTCCGCGAGGACGAGGCGGTTGCGCAACTGCTGCGCGATGTCCGCGTGCCGTCTGACGGCGTGCTGTTCGTCCACAGTGCATTTCGAAAGCTCGGGCTCGCCGGGCTGCGGGTCGAGCCGTTCATCGAGGCCCTGCTCGGCGGCATGCGCAACGGCACGCTCGGCATGCCGACGATGACGTGGCGCAACGTCACGCCCGAGAGTCCTACTTTCGACGAGCTTGCGACGCCATCCCATGTCGGCGTCATGCCGGAAACGTTCCGGACGACCTATGCGTCGCATCGCAGCCTGCACCCGACCCACTCGGTCGCCATGGCCGGCCGATTGGCGGCGGCACTCACCGCCCGCCACCACGTCGATGACACGCCCGTGTCAGCCAACAGCCCGTACGGGCTCGCGCGCGCCCACGATGCCCATGTGCTGCTGATCGGCATCGGGCTCGAACGCTGCACCGCGATCCACCATGCCGAGGAGCTGGTCGCGCCCGACGTCTACCTGAAGCCTTCCAGCGAGGCAGAGCTTTACCAATGCCGCAGCCGAACCGGCATCGTGCATCCGGTGAAGCTGCGGCGACATCTGCGCCTCAACCGCGACTTCCCGCAGTTCGAGCCGGCCCTCGCAGCGAAGGGCAAGCTCAACCGCGGCGAGATCGCCGGAGTGTCGTGGATCGCCACATCCCAGGAAGACCTGCTGCGCGAAGTCATCGCTGCACTCGAACGGGATCCGCGCGCGATCATCGCGCCCGAAGGCGCTCCCGTTATTCCGTAAGCGTCGCAGGAGTTCCCGTGCCCGGCCCACTCGATACGTTCGTCTTCAGCACCGCGCCCCTCGCCCTCAGCGATGCCGTCGCCGCGATCATACTCGTCGACGGCAGGTACCTTCTGCAGAAGCGGGACGACCGTCCGGACATCTGGTATCCGAACCACTGGGGCCTGTTCGGCGGCGCGGTCGAACCGGGCGAGGATCCGGTCGAGGCGCTCGCGCGCGAGCTTCACGAGGAGCTCGAGCTGACGCTCCCGCACGATGGCGTTGCGTACTTCTGCCAGTTCGATTTCGACGTCGGCGGCGCCGGTGTCGGCAAATATTTCAGGAAATTTTATACGGTCACGATTGCGCCCGGCGTCCATGACAAGTTGCGCCTGCACGAGGGAGCGGAAATGCGGCTCTTCACCGGTGCGGACATGCTGTCGGGAATGCCGCTGAGCCCGTACGACAGCTTCGCCCTGTTCCTGCACCACGCGCGCACCCGCCTCGCCCGCCCAGCTTAGGGGCCGAGAAACCTTGCCCCACCACAATGCCCGGCCTAAATTGCCGAAGTTCTTAGGGGTATTCGATGCGCGATTGGTCCAAGGCTGACTGGGTCGACCCGGCTCTCAACTGGCGCCCTCTTCCGGTTCCCGACCTTCCCGACCGGCTTCTCGTCGATTTCGCAACGCGCTGCAATCTGCGCTGTCCGATGTGCCCGGTGTGGGGCCTCGACGACCAATCGAAGATCGAGCCGCTGGAGGGCGTCATGGCCCTCGAGAGTGCGCGCAAGATGCTCGACGAGTTCACCACCAAGAAGCCGATGGTGGCGCCGAGCATCTACGGCGAGCCGCTCTTGATCCCCAATCTCCGCGAGGTGCTGCGCGACGTGAAGTCGCGAGGCATGTCGCTCGCGCTCAACACCAACGGCCTGACGCTGACCGAATCGATCGCCGAGTTCTTCTGCGAGATCGAGGTCGACTCGGTGATGTTCAGCATCGACGCGGTGACGCCGCAAACCCTCAAGAAGGTCCGTAGCGTCGACAAGCTCGCCAAGGTCGAGAGCGCGGTGTTCCGCCTGATGAAGGTCCGCGGCGACCGCGAGTATCCGCGCGTCGGCGTCTCCTTCACCTCGCAGACCGACAACCGGCACGAGACCGAGGCGTTCGTGCGCCGCTGGGTCGGCGTTGTCGACGTCGTCCGCATGGGCATCGTCTTCGAGGACGGCCGCTTCCCCGACATGGTCGAGCCGCCGGAGCGCGTCCCCTGCCCCGTGATCTACAAGACGATGCCGGTGCATCACGACGGCAGCGTGCGCCTGTGCTGCCTCGATGGCCTGCGCGACACCGACATGGGCAACGTGTTCAAGGACGGCGTGCGTGGCGTGTGGCACGGCGAGGAATTCGCCAAGGCGCGCTACTATCACGAGACCGGCCAGTGGGACAAAGTCCCGTTCTGCAAGGGCTGCAACGGCTGGGCGCAGTACGAGTACAGCGAAGAGGTCGTCGACGGGATCCTGATCCGCCGCTCGCCGGAGTATGCCTACTACAACACCATCAACCGATTGAAGAACTGGAAGGGTAGCCTGCTCGGCGGGCACAAGCCCCCGCCCGCCGATCTGCAGGCGTCGGCGGCCGAGTAGTGGCGCTGCGATCGACGCGCCCCGGCGGTCGGTGACGTAACCGATGTCCATCAAGAGCATTTGGCTGCGCGTGCGGCAGATGAGCGCCCTCGGCCTGCCGTGGGCGGCGGACCGCGTTCGTCGCGAGCTCGAAATGCCGACCACCGCGCCGGGCCAGTTCGTCTACCGCGCGATCCGGCCCGGCCGCACCATCGCCGACAGCCTGGTCGAGGCGACCGACCGCCCCCGCGAGACGTTGACCGCCTTTTACGACCTCGCCGTCGCGCCAATCACCTTCGACTTCCTCTGGTTCCTGGTCGGCGCGGATCTCGAGCGGCGGCGCGGGGGCTACGGCTCTCTCGCCATCGTCATCGTCCCCGGCCCGGAGAACGGGCTGCGCCGCGAGCAGCCCGATTACGAGGCCATCATCGATCCCGCCGCGCGTCGCGCCCGCATCGCGAATATCTTCCTGCCGGCCTGCGCGCTGCTGCCTTCGATCTCAAATGTCACCATCGCCGACTCCCGTGAGCAGGCGGAATCCATCGCCCGCGCGGCCTCAGGAGCGGTCTTTCCGGACCGCTACGAACCGGCGCTGCCGCGTCACCAGGGACCCGGCCCGACTCTCGATGCCTCGCGCAAATATGGCGTCGATGTCGCCGTCCTGCGGGCGACGGACGACGACGTAGACAGGGCACGCCGCTGGCTCGCCGAGCGAAGCGGCGGGCGCGAGGTCGTGGCGATCACGCTCCGCGATTACCCTTACATGCCGGCGCGCAACAGCAACCTCGCGGCGTGGACAGCGTTCGCCGCAGGCCTCGATCCTCTACGCTTCTTTCCGGTGTTCATTCCCGATACCGACCAGTGCCGGCGGCCGTTTCCGGACAGCCTCGCGCCCTTCGCGCTGTGCGTCGAGGCGGCGCAGAGCATCGGCTTCCGCGCCGCCCTCTACGAGCAGGCGTTCGTCAATCTCGGCGTCAACAACGGCCCCATGGGCCTGTGCTGGCTCAACGAGCGGACCCGCTACATCACCTTCAAGATGCTGTCAGAGTCGGTGCCGCAAACCACCAGCGAGTACATGGCTTTCCTCGGCTTCGACCTCGGGAAGTCGCTGCCGTTCGCCACGCCGTATCAGAAATGGGTGTGGAACACCGATTCGCTCGACGTGATCCAGCGCGAATTCGACACCTACGTACGGCGCGTCGACGCCTGAGCGGCTAGCGCTTCGCCGCGCTTTCCCACTTTGTTTCCTGGACCTGCAGCTTCGGGTGCGAAACTAGACAGTGCCACACCACAGCGTGGAACGCCTCGGTGTGGGGCGTGATCAGCGCCGCATCGACGGTCGGCACCACGATCACGTCGTCACCGACCTTCTTGGTGTGGCCGCCATTGCGTCCGACGACGCCGAACACCTTGAGACCGCGCTTCTTCGCCTCATCGAGTGCGTAGACGAGATTGGCGCTGATGTTCTTCTCCGCATCGCCGCCGCCGACCGAGAACACGAAGATCGCGTCCTTTTCGTTGGCGCGGCTGGTGCGGAGCCATGCCGCAAACACGGTCTCCCAGCCTTCGTCGTTGGTGCGGGCGGTGAGTTCGGAAACGTTGTCGGTGGGCGCGTAGGCTTCGATGCCGCACAGCTTGCGGAAATCGTTCACCGAATGACTGGCATTGCCGGCGCTGCCGCCGACGCCCAGCACGAACAGGCGGCCACCGCCTTCGCGGACCTTCGCGAGTCCCTCGGCGATACGATCGATCGCGGCAAGGTCGAGCGAGCGCGCTATTTCGCCGACTTGCTGAAAATAGGTCTGAACGTGGCCCATGACGCTTCCCCCGGACTGTGCCTAGGCTCCTGTTTCTGCGAGTTCCAGCCCCTTGGCAAGGGGCGTGAAATGAAATGCCGGAAACGCCTTCAGCGTGTCGGCGATATCGAAGTGGCGGTGCGTGATCGGGTTCTGACGCGGCGTGCCCTTGATCTCGACCGGGCGGCCGGCGCGCGCAACGATCATCTCGGCGATGCGCCGGAACGACGTCGAGACGCCGGTGGCGATATTGAGCACTCCGGTGCTGCGGTGCGCGAGCGTCGCCGCGGCAATCTCAGCGACATCGTCGATCAGCACGTGATCCCTCATCTCCTCGCCCTCGCCGAACAGCGTGATCGTCTCGCCCTTGGCGGCAAGACGGCGGAAGCGGTTGGGACCGTACCCATTATGCGGATCGGCCGCGCCGTAAAGAAGGCTCGGCCGCAGGATCGCGAGCGGCACCTTCGCCTCCGTGCGCAGCATCAGCTCGCGCGCCGCGTGCATCATGCCGTGCATGCTCGCCGGCTGAACGGACGAGCGCTCGGTGACGGGATTGGCATCGTCGGCGTAGACCGCGTCCGAACTGATGTAGACGAGATGCGCGACGGATTGAGCAGCGAGGGTTTTGGCGACCACCTCGGCCATCTTGAGATTTTGGATCAACTGCGCCGCGTTACGCGCTGGTGCCTGTGCAGAAACGAACACCACGGAATCGTCCGCGCGGAGCCTTTTCGCGAGCGATTCCGCGGCATTGTCGGCCAGCAGGTCGAGATCGGCGCGTTTGAGCGCGAGCACCGGAACGCCCCGTCTCTCCACAGCCCTGGCGATCGAATTGCCGACGAATCCGGCCCCAATCACCACGACGCGCGAGGGCGATTTCGGCTCTGCGTGGGCATGAGTCAGCATGATGGCCCTGCTCCAAGGGAATGGTGGTTCAGCCCGGCCGCACGGGCCTGGGCGGGATCGAGCAACCGGTACGGATCGATCACCACCCGCCCCGCCATCGCCCTGGCGAGTTCGGCCGGCGCGAGCTTGCGGAACTCGGGCCACGGCGTCAGCAGCAGCAGCGCGTCGACGCCGCGCGCCGCGTCCAGCGCATCTTTGGCGCCGACCACCCTAGGATGCCCCGCGGCGGACGCCGGCACGACCGGATCGTAGAGCCGAAGCGGCAGGTGCTTGAGATGCGAGATCAGCTCGAGCGACGGCGAATTCTTGGTCGAGTGGGTGTTTTCCTTATAGGCCAGCCCGAGCACGCCGAGCGTCGCGTCAGGCTTCACGGCCAACACCTCGCGGTGCAGGGCGCGCAGCGCCCAGTCGCGGCGGTGGCGGCTGTTGGCGAGAAAGGACGCGATCACCGACGCCTCGCTGCCGGTCTGCTCGGACAACCGCAGCACCGTCGCGAGATCGCGCTCCAGATTGCCGCCGGCGATGCCGAGGCCCGGCACGAGGTAGCTGTAGGCCCCAATGCGGCGATCGAGGCGGAGCGCCGGCACGATCTCGTGCCAGTCGGCGCCGACGCCTTCCGACAGCTCGGCAAGCGTGTTGGCGACGCTGACCGAGGCGACCAGGCAGCAGTTGATGGCGATCTTGGCGAGCTCGGCGCTTTCGTAGCGCATCGGCAGGATCGGGCAGCCGAATGCGCCGAGGAGTGCCGCGTAGACGTCGGGCAGCGGCTTCGCCGGATCGGCGCAGCCGACGATGAAGCGCTCCGGCTGCGTCGCCCGTTCGACGGCGCGGCCGAACACCAGCGTCTCGACCTGGTAGTAGAGGCGGTCGGCGTCGAGCGGCAGCTTGCGGGTGAAGCCCGGCGGGACCTGACACAGCACGACCAGCAGCGCCGACGGCTTCAGCGCCGGGATCACGCGGTCGATCAGCGCGGCGATACCCGACAGGTCGCTGCGGCCGCGGTCGTCCGTGGGCACGTCGGTGGCGATGTAGACGATGTCGCAGCGGCCGAGATCCTCGACCCGGTCCGACCACGTCTGCCGCAGCGCGTTGGCGGCGAACAGCGCATCGAGATCGGGCTCGACGACCGGCAGCTTGCCGGCCAGAACGCTCGAAACACGTTCGAGATCAGCATCATAGCCGACGACGTTAAAGCCTTTTGACGCCGTCCCCACCGCCGAGACCAGCCCGAGGTGGGTGAGCCCGGCAAATCCGACCGTCGTCATGGGCGCGACATCCGCACGGCGTCCTCACCGAGGCGGCGCAGGGTGCGGTTGAGCCAGAGATCGTTCGACAGATCGGCGGGCGCCGGACGCGCGCACAGTTCCTTGAAGTGCCCGTACTCGAGTTCCCAGGTGGGATCGTCCTGAACCAGTTCGACCGTCTCCTCAGGCGGACGCCCGCTCGGCAGAATGCGGGTGCGCAGCGTGAATGCCGACGGTCCCCACTTGCACAGCGAGCTGATGTGGGCGGAGCCCTTTTCGGCGAAGACGTCGCAGGTGAAGTGATTGCGCCAGGACAGCAGCGTCATTTCGAATTCGAGCTGCGGCTCGCCCTTGGCGCGCGCCAGCACGACGTGATCGGGCGCGCGGTTCTCGAAGCAGCGGCTGGAGACGACGTTGAGGTCGTCGCCGATGTCGCCGAACCAGAATTTCGCGGTGTCGAGCAGGTGCGAGCCGAGATCGGGCACAACCCCCGCACCGGTGTCGCGCCACTGGGATTCGCGCACCAGTCGCGCCGTGCCGTTGCCGTAGAACATGCGGCAGCGGTAGACGCGTCCCAGCGCGCCCGAGCGGATCGCGTCGCGCATGCGGACGAAATGGGGCTCGAAGCGGTGGTTGTAGGCGGTGTAGCAGACGACGCCGTTCTTCCGGGCGAGATCCTGCAGCCGCTCGATGGCGCGGTCGTCCTCGGCCCACAGTGGCTTCTCGACCAGCACGTGCTTGCCGTTGCCGAGCAGGTACTCGAGCATCGCGATCTTCGGCTCGTCGGGGATGCAGGCGAGCACGGCGTCATAATCGCCGAGCGGCACATCCTCGACCTTGCGGTACTGGGCCTCGGTGTTGACGGGATCGACGGCCGCGACGAAATCGGCGCCCGCCACCCGGCGCCGCTTGTGGCCCTGCACACCGAGACCCGCGACAACAACCCGCATCGTCGCCCCGCTACTCGAAACGCGCGCGCTTCTCGACGGCGTCGATCTTGCGCAGCATGCCCTCCGGCTTGACCGGGATATTACCCTCGGACTCGCATTCCAGCGCCGCCGCCATCGACCCCAGTATAGTCGCGGCGACTTCTGACCCGTCGACGAGCATTGACAGCGTCGCGTAGGCGAGCAGCGCATCGCCCGCGCCGACCGCGTCGACGACCCGGTCGACGAACGAGTCGACGATGAAGAAGCCGCGCGGATCGCCCGCCTTCTCCGTCTCGCGGCAGGTCATGACGCCGCGATCGCCGAGCTTGAGGATCAGGGTCTTGCAGCCGGCCTCGCTCTTGAGCTTGGCGGCGAGCGGGCGCACGCCGGTGTCCTGGTCGGCGAGCGCGAAGCGCGCCTCGCGCTCGTTCGGCGTGACGAGATCGAAGTCCTTGAACTCGAGGATATTGCCCCAGCGACTCGCCACCTGGCTGTCGGCCACCCGGAAGGAGTCCGCCGGGATGGCCGCAATCAGGCTCGGGATCGTGCGCGAATTGAAGATGCCATGGCGGAAATCGCTGAACACCACCGCGGCACCCCGGTTCTCCGCCATCTGCTTCGCGATCTGCTGAGCCTGGGCGTCGGAGATGCTGCGGTTATCGAGCGTGTCGACCTTGAGCAGCCGGTAGTCGTCGCAGACGAACGCGTTCTTGTGGGTCGTCGGCCGGGTGTTGTCGATGATCGGCAGGACGTTGACGCCCGATTTCGCCAGGCCTTCGAGCACGAAATCCTTGAGCGGGTCGTTGCCGAGGACGGTCGAGAACGTGACGTTGGCGCCGGCGGCGCGCAGGTGCTCGGCCACGACGCCAGCGCCGCCGATGAAGTCGACACGGTCCTGGAAATGGACGCTCGGCGTCGGCGTCTTGGTCATGCCGCCGATCATCGTCGTGTAGGTCAGGCTGTCGACGATGGTGTCGCCGACGACATGGACCGGAACGCCCGCGAACTTGCCAACGATCTTGCGCAGGGCGTTGAAGCTCAGCCCCTCCGCCTCCATCAGCATCAGGAGCTTGTCGACGGCGATGTCGGGCGGATCGGTCTCGATCAGGTGCGACGACGAATAGACGACGTCGCCGGGCGTGAACAGCACTTCGCCGCCGTACTTGCGCAGGACGTCGATCTCCTCCTGCGTCTTGGGATTGATGGCGCCGTTGTTGCCGTATTCGTACCCCTTGGCGAAATAGTCCGGCTGCAGGAAGGCGATGTGGTCGAGCGGCGTCGGGTTCGGATCGACGATGACGTAGTCGACCATTTCCAGCGCAGCGAGGTTCATTGCCCGCAGATCCTGGGGCACGAAAGGTCGGTAGTTGGCCTTGGAGATGTGCGCGTCGGCGGTGAGGCTGGCGACGAGAATGTCGGCCTTCTCCTTGGCGTACACGAGATGGCGGATGTGGCCGGGATGGACGAGGTCGAACACGCCGTGGCACATGACGACGGTGTACTTGCGCGGCCGCTCGCCGATCGCCGCCTTCAGCTCCTCGACCGTCTTGATCTTACGACGGTACTGGTGTGCGTCGCGCCCGGCCATCAGTGCCGCTGCTCCGTGCCCAACGCGTCGAACCAGGTCTTCGTCGCGCGCTTGATCGACTCCGGGTCCCACAGCGGCGCGTCGCGCCACTTTTCGATCTCGGCCATCATGCGCCCAACGCCCTCCTCGAACGCTACTTTCTGCTTCCACCCGAGGTCCCGGGTGATCTTGGTGATATCGGCCCAGGTCACGTCGGGCTCGCCCGGCCGCTTCGGGATGTAGGTGACCGGCCCGCCGATCAGCTCGACCAAGCGGTTGACGGTCTGCGGGTTGCCCGCGCCCAGGTTCCAGACCTGGCCCATCAGCTGCGATTCCGCAGCCAGCAGGAACGCCTCGGCGACGTCGCTCGCGTAGAGGAAATCGCGGCGCTGGGTGCCGTCGCCGACCACCGTAAACGGCTTGCCGGCGAGCTTCTGCTTGAGGAAGACGCCGAACACCGCGCCGTAGGCGCCGGTGGTGCGAACGCGCGTGCCGTAGGCGTTGAAGATGCGGATCGAGTTGACCGGCAGCCGGTAGACCTGATGCCAGTGGAACACCGCCTGCTCGCCCTGGTACTTCGAGAGCGCGTACGGGTACTGCGGCCCGATCGGATGGTCCTCTCGGGTCGGCGTCGCGGCGAGCCCGTAGCACGACGAAGAGGCGGCGTAGACCAGTTTGGCGACGCCGGCGTGGCGCGCGCACTCCAGCACCCGCACCGTGCCCTGCACGTTGGTGTCCATGTAGTCGATCGGGCGCTCGATCGACGGCACGATGTCGCCGATACCGGCGAAATGGAACACGTAACGCGCGCCCGCGAACACCGGCGCGGCCGGCTCGAGGCTGCGGATGTCGGCGACCTCGAGGCTGAGGTCGGCGTTGCCCTTGTGGTGCGCGAGATTGCTCTCGCGGCCGCCGGTCAGGTTGTCGATCACCCGCACCCGGAAGCCGCGGGACAGCAGAACGTCCACCATGTGGCTGCCGATGAAGCCGGCGCCACCGGTGACCACCGCGATCGAGCGGTCTGGGCTCATTGCGCGCCGAGCTTCTTCATCGTCCGGACGTTGTAGTACCAGTCGTCGTCGAAGCTGTTGTCGAGCAGATGGTTGCGGAACGCGCGCACGAGATCGCGCACCGCGTCCTCGATCGTGTGCCGGGTGGTGTAACCGAGCACGCGGTGAATTTTGTCGGAGTTGACGTGGTACGAACGGTTGTCGTTCGACGGCGTCGTAATGATGTCGACCTTGCCCTTCTCGGGCATCTCCTCGAGTACCACCTTCTGCACCATCTTGGCGATACCGGCGATCGAGTGGTTCTCGAAGCCGATGTTGAATACCTCGCCGTGGATCTTCTCGTGCGGCGCCTTGAGCATCAGGACATAGGCGTCGACCATGTCCTCGATGTGCAGGTTCGGGCGCATCTGGGCACCGCCGAACACGGTGATCGCGTTCTTGTTCACCGCGTGGTTGGTCAGGATGTTGACCGAGAGATCGAGGCGCGTGCGCGGGCTGTAGCCGCACACCGTCGCCGGCCGGATCGCCACGGTCGTGAAGTCATCGGCCTTGTGCTTCCACAGCAGCGGCTCGCACAGGCCCTTGAACTTGTTGTAGAGCGTGAGTGGCACCAGCGGGTGCTCTTCGGTCACCTGCGGCGAGTCGCTGACGCCGTAGACCGAGCTCGACGAGCAGTAGACGAAGCGCTGCACCCCGGCCGCCTTGGCGGCAATCACCATCGGCTCGAAGCAGTCGTAGTTGATGGTCTTCGACAGGTTTTCGTCGAGCTCGAAGCTCGCGTCGTTCGAGATGCACGCGAGGTGCAGGACCGCATCCTGGCCCTTCAGGGCCTCGGCGAGCTTCGGCGTGTCGCGGATATCGCCCTCAATCACCCGCAGGTTGCGGTTGTTGGGCAGGCGGCAGCCGAAGAACAGCTTGTCATAGACAGTGACCTCGTAGCCTTCGTCGAGGAGCCGCGGCGTGAGCACGTGGCCGACGTAGCCGGCACCGCCGGTAACCAGGACCTTCTTCATGTCGGGAACCATACTCCAGGAGGGTCGCCGCGGTCCCGCTAGGCGAGGGTGCGACGCTTTTCGGGCGCCTGCTGGATCGAGAATCCGGCGGCGACCGCATCGTTGCGGAACATTTTTACGGTTTCGAGCGAATAGCCGTCGAGGTCTTTTCCGACCATCGCGAGCTTGGCGAGCAGGTCGTTGGTGACGGTGATGATGTGACAGCCGACGGCATCGGCATGGAAGATGTTGAGGAGCTCGCGCGGGCTGGCCCACAGCAGCTCGGCCTTGGGGCGGCTTTCCAAGATGCGCACGGCCTCGGCCATCAGCGGCATCGGATCGACGCCGGTATCGGCGACGCGGCCGGCGAACACCGAGACGATGGCCGGCGTCTTCGGCGACAGGCAGTCGGCGACCCGACGGATCTGATCGAGCGTGAGGATGGCGGTGACATTGACCGCCACGCCGTCGGCGGAGAGCTCGCGAATGAGATCGCCGCAGAACTCGCCGCGGGTGTTGGTGACCGGGATCTTGACGTTCACGTTCGGGCCCCACGACGCGATCGCGCGCGCCTGCCAGGCCATCTCCTCGAACTCGTCAGCGAACACCTCGAGCGACACCGGCCGATCCGGGACCGCCGCCAGCACCGCGCGGCCGAAGGCCTCGTAATCGGTCACCCCGGCCTTCCGCGCGAGCGTCGGATTGGTGGTGAAACCCTTGATGAGCGGATTCGGCTTCAGCTTGATGATGGCGTCGAGATCGGCGCCATCGGCGAAGATCTTGATTCGAAGATCGCTGGTGCTCGGCATCGTCTGGCCCCCGTCCTCCATCCCGATCCGTTCACCGCAAACTATCGAGAATGTGTCTGGTCGCCGCAGGTAACGATCGCACGATTTTATTTGGCTTTACTTCAACGCAACGCTCGAGCCCACGGTCAATGAAGATTGTATAACAGCCGGCTTTTACCCCGGCAACCACGTCGGATGGCCGGTCCCCCACCATGATGCTGCGGCTTAGATCGATTTTGAAACGTCGGGCGGCCACGCGCAGCATCCCGGGTTTCGGCTTGCGGCACCGGCAGGTCTCCGTCTGGCGTTGCGGGCAGATCTCGATGGCGTCGATCGGCATCGTCCGGTGCATGCGCTCGTGCATCGCTTCCACGACCGAGCGCTCGACAAGGCCGTTCCCTATATCCGGCTGATTGGTCACGACGACGACAAGAAAGCCGCGTTTGTGC
>DATJIG010000028.1:0-15391 GCA_035493495.1 Alphaproteobacteria bacterium | reverse complement strand
TCTTTTCAAACGGACCGCGCACGTGCGGTCCTAAGGGGCCGGCCATCCACGAGTTTCTTTGGCTGTATTGACAAAACTCGTGGATCCTCGCCCTTCGGCGAGGATGACGCAGAGTGAGCGTGCGTTTCCATCGTGACTAATTGCGTCCTCCTGACTCACCGAAGCCCGCTCCGGATCGTCACTCCGGAGCGGGCTGGTGAGGGGCCGAGTGCGCCAACTTTGCCGGGCGGACGCACTCCGTCGTCGGCGGCTCCGGCAGAAGCCGCCTTTGTCGTCCCCGGTGAGGGTCAGTAAGGTGCCACGCTGCGTTGAATGCGTGGCCGAGCCTACCGATGCTGCCTCGGTCGCAAGTCGCGACGCTGGGTTATGTCGGTACCGAAAGGAGAGGTGCGTCGCGACCCGAAGGGGAAGCGCCGTTGCCGTCTCAACTCATCCGCCGCGTCGGTGTCCCAGTTGTCGGGGGCCTCTCGCGGCTTCATCCCGCGCCGTGGGCCACTCACTGCAGTGAGAGTGGAGGCACGTCGGGGATGAAAAGACGATGCTCTTCGCCGACAAAAAGCGAAAGGGGGCTGTGGAGAAATGGGGCCTCTCTAGGCCCTTGTGGAGAGAACCTGTGCAAAGTGACGAATCAGCATGTTGATTCATGCTGATTCGTCATGGTCGGCCCTTAGGTCCGCGCTCGCGCGGGCCGTTTTAAAAGAGGGGCGGCGAGGATGACAAAAAAAGAAAATCGCAGGTGGGCGTTCGCGGGAGCGACGACGAAACGCTCGGCGCCGTCTACGCCGCGAGAATCTTCTCGACTTCCTCGACGAGATCGCGGAGATGGAATGGCTTCGAGAGAATCCGCGCATCGGCACCGACGGCGTCCCGCAACGCGCGCGGCTGACCGTCGCTGTTGCTGAGTGTCACCGCGGCAAAGCCGGTGATGAACATCACCTTGAGGCCGGGCTGGTTGGATTTCGCCTTGGCCGCAAGCTGGAAGCCGTCGAGCGACGGCATGACGATGTCGGCAATGAGGAGATCGAAACGCTGCGCCGTAGCCGCCTCGAGCGCCGCCAGCCCGTCGTCGACGGCCGTCACGGCATGACCCGCGCGCGTCAGCGCCTTCGACAGGAAGACGCGCATGGTGCCGTCGTCTTCGGCAAGCAAGATGCGACTCATGAAACCTCGTCTGACCGGAGTCGGGCGCTCCGGGGTGCGCCAGCATACCGTTCGCATCCGCCATCGTTCAAGAAAACCACTGATTCGGAAACATGGATCGGGAAATCCACGGATTTGCTTCGCGGCCGCTTCCGACAGGCAATGACAGACCGCCTCCGTTCCGCTAAATCAGACAGATGACCCTCGATGAGCCCATCGCCCTCCGCGAAGACGGCGTCTACGAAGTCGTATCTCCGCACGAGCAGACGCTGGGGGCGGTGTTCGCCTCCCCGCACAGCGGCCACGACTACCGGCCCGAATTCCTGAGCGACTCCCGCCTCGATCTCGCGACGCTGCGGCGCTCCGAGGACTGCTTCATGGACCAGATCTTCGGCAGCGCACCGAGCTTCGGGGCTCCGCTGCTGCGCGCGCTGTTCCCGCGCGCGTTCGTCGATCCCAATCGCGAGCCGTTCGAACTCGACCCCGACATGTTCGAGGACGCGCTGCCCGAATATGCCAATTGCCACTCGATGCGGGTTGCCGGCGGGATCGGCACGATCGCGCGCGTCGTCGCCAGCGGCGAGGAGATCTACGGGCGCAAGCTGCGCTTCGCGGACGCGGCACTCCGCATCAACGCCTTCTACCGCCCCTATCACCGCGTGCTGCAGCGCCTGATCGAGACCTCCCGCGCGCGGTTCGGCGTCTGCCTGCTGGTCGACTGCCATTCGATGCCGTCGATCGGCGGCCCGATGGACCGCGATCCCGGGCGCTCGCGCGTTGACATCGTGCTCGGCGACGGCTTCGGCACCGCCTGCGCGCCGACGATCACGTCGCGCGCCGAGGAGCTGTTCACGAGCCGCGGCTACCGCGTCGCGCGCAACACGCCGTATTCCGGCGGCTACACCACGGTGCATTACGGCCGCCCCGAGGCATCGGTGCACGCGCTGCAGATCGAGATCAACCGCGCGATTTACATGGACGAGCACCGGTTCGCGCCGATCGCCGGAATGGCGCAACTGATGGCGGACGTGAACGCGCTGATCGGCGCGATCAAGACCGAGTGGACGTCCCTCGTTCCCGTCGGTCAGCAGGCGCGCTGAGGCGCGAGCAACGGCTCGGCGCCCGTTCCGGATAAAGCCCGAATGAAGAGGCCCGAGTGAAAAAGCGGCCGCGTCCGGGAGGACGCGGCCGAAGGCATTTTGGGAGGAAACGCCCCGAAGGGTGTCCATGTCCGGACGCAAGCGCCCGGGCACGCTCGGGTTATCGCACCCGCCCGCCGAAACCGTCAATAGTCTTATATAAGATTCGTCAGTCCATTGATTTTATTACGTGAACCAAATTTCCCGCCGTCCGGCGGAACTGGCACGGGGGTTGCTCCTCCAAGGGCATGAAACCGCATCCTAGTCTGTTCCTCCGGTCGCTCGCCGTCGCCGTTCTCGTGGCTCTGACGGCCCTGGTCCTTGCCTCCGTCGCGACCGCGGCGGAGGGCCCGAAAATCCCGGCAAACAGCGCGAATTCGTGCGCCGAGCAGATCGCCTGGGCGGAGCGGCTGACGCACATGCCCGAGCGCCTGCTGGCCTCCGTGGCGCTGGCCGAATCGGGGCGCCTGGACCCGGTGACGCGGGCAAAAGTTGCCTGGCCGTGGACCGTGACGAGCGGCGGACAGGGACGTTATTTCTCCACCAAGCAGGACGCCATCGCCTGGGTGAAGACGCTGCGGGCGCGCGGCGTCCGCAACATCGACGTCGGCTGCATGCAGGTGAACCTGATGCACCACCCCGAGGCGTTCGCCACACTCGACGAAGCGTTCGACCCGCCGACCAACGTCGCGTACGCCGCGGCTTTCCTGCTGAGCCTGTTCCAGGAGAAGCGCTCGTGGCCAGTGGCGGTCGGGCTTTACCATTCGGCGACGCCCTCGTTCCACTTCGCCTACCGCAACAAGGTCCAGTCGATCTGGAACGACGAGCGCCGCCGCGCCGCCGAAGAGCAGCGCCGCGCGACCATGGCGGCCTACGAGGAACGGCGGGCGCGCGTCATGGCCGAGGCACAGGCACGCGAGGACGCGCGCCGCGGCGTCCAGACCGCGGCTTCGGCGGTCAACTGACATAATCCGGGCCGGCATGCCCCCTGTCGCCGGCCGCTCCAGCAGGTAAGATCGCGGCCGCTTCCCCCTGCGCGGAGATCCGGACGCGTGCCACCGATTCAGCTCCTCGCCGACCTCGGCGCGACAAACTCCCGCTTCGCCATCGCTTCGCCCGGGGGCCGCACCCGCTTCCTGCGGATCCTGCGCGCCGCCGATTACGCATCACCGCTCGCCGCCGCGCGCCACTATATCGCCGAGTTGCCGGCGTCGGAGCGGCCGACCAGCGGCGCGATCGCCGTCGCCGCGCCGATCGTCGCCGGCCGCATCCGCTTCGTGAATCTCGGCTGGTCGTTCACCATCGGATCGCTGCAGCGTGGTTTGGGGTTCTCCGATCTTCACGTGCTCAACGATCTCGAGGCGCAGGCGTACGCACTGCTGACGCTGCGGCGGCACGAGTGCCCGAAAATCGGCAAGGGACACCCGGTCGCGTCGGCACCGCAACTCGCCATCGGTCCGGGCACCGGACTCGGGATGGCATGTCTCATCTACGCCGACAGCGGCCCGTGCGTGCTGCCCAGCGAGGGCGGACACCAGACGCTCGCCGCGGCGACGCGCGAAGACGAGAAGCTGATCGGATCGCTGCGGCGGCGCTACGGCCACGTGTCGGCGGAACGCGCGCTGTCGGGCCCGGGCCTTGCCGCGCTCTACTCCGCGCTCAGCTCCAAGGCGACGACGCTGCAGCCTGCCGAGATCGCCGCGCGTGCACGCGCGCGCAGCGATGCGCGCGCGGTCGCGACAGCGGATGCGTTCTCGCGCCTGCTCGGCTGCTACTGCGGCAACATGGCGCTCGCCTTCAGCGCGCTCGGCGGCGTCTACATCGTCGGCGGCGTGGTGCCGGGCCTCGGGCGCGCCTTCAATCGGCGCGCATTCCGCGCGGCATTCGAATCCAAGGGTCGCTACCGCGACTATCTCGCGCGCATTCCCGTCGCGATCGTCCTGCGCAAGGACCTCGGCCTGAGAGGACTCTCGACCTACCTCGCCCTGCGCGGAACGCGCCGCGGATAGCGCGAGGCCCACCGCGCATAGCGACTGCGCAGGCCTCGCGCACGCTGACACTTTTTTGTGCAGCGCATCCATTCCTGTGGCAACCCACTGTGCTCGCCCCGATACAGGCTCGGCCGAGTTGCACTGCGCACGGCCCTGTTCATTGTATTCAAAGGCCTTTTGGCGATGACTGTCGCCGCCATGCGTGTGGCAAGGCGATTGCAAACCCAATCGCAGCGCTCCCGGACCCGTGTCGCACCAACGTGCGGGGGGCACGTCGGGCGGCGGCTGCAAACCAACCTAGAGGTCGTATCCAATGAAGAAGAGCTTATTCGCAACCATGGTCGCCGGCGCGATACTCGGATCGTCGGTCGCGGCGTTCGCGGACCAGGAACCGCTGATCCCTGCCCCCGAGGGCAAGTTCATCGGCACCGTCACGTTCGCGACGCAGTACTGGTTCCGCGGCCTGAAGCAGACCGATGACGGCACCGGCGCGATCCAGGCGGGCATCGAATACGATCACACGAGCGGGTTCTACATCGGCGCGTGGGGCTCGAACTCGAGCGTGACCCAGAGCCCGCTCGATCCGAACACTGCGAAGGCGAGCGTCGAGATGGACTTCTCGGGCGGCTATCGCAACTCGTTCGCGTTCGACGAGAAGGCCACCTACGACATCGGCCTGAACTACGTCTATTACCCGGGCACGCAGAAGGCGAAGTACAACTTCGACTGGCTCGATTTCATCGGCAAGGTCGGCTACGACTTCGGCTTCGCCGCGCCGAGCGTGAAGCTGATCTACTCGCCGGACATGCAGTACGAGTCGGGTAGCGCCTACTACATCTCGGGCGACATCGCGGTGCCGGTGACGAACTACTTCAACGTCACCCTGCACGGCGGCCACCAGTGGGTCGACAAGAACGACCGCTTCGGCTTCCCCGACTACAGCGACTACGGCATCGGCGTCGGCACCAACATCGCCGGCCTCGACGTCTCGCTGAACTACGTCGGCAACGACCTGAAGAAGTCGCAGTGCGCGGCCCAGGTCGGCGGCGGAAGCTGCGACGGCTTCTTCCTCACCGTCGGCAAGACGTTCTAAGTCCCCTCGCAGCCTCGGCTGAACGAAAGCCCGGTCCTCGCGGACCGGGCTTTTTTCATGTTGGCGACCGCAGCGCCGCTCACTGCGAGAGCCAGCCCCTGGGAAGCATGCGCTGCATGATTCCGTCCCTGTAGACGAAGAGATGCAAAAGGGCCGCCAGCACGTGAGCGACGATGAGCACGGCCAGAACCCAGATCAGCGTCTCGTGCAATTCCCCGATCGCCCGACCGACCGGAGAGCCTTCGGCGGCCAGCGCGGGCAACGGCACCGCCCAGAACAGCGACACGGACCAACCCCGCATCGAGGCAAAGGTCCACCCGGTGATGGTGGTCGCGAGGACGAGCACGTACAGGAGCCAGTGCACGCCTTCCGAACTGAGCCGCTGCCATGGCGGCAAACTCGACTCGGCGACAACGCGATGAGTGAGGCGCCACAGGAACCGCGCCACGATCACTCCGAGGACGAGGAATCCGATCGACATGTGCAGGTTCATCGCCGTCCCCGGCACCATGCCCCGGCGGATGTCGGGCATCAGCCAACCAATCGCGTATTGCACGATCAGCAGCGCCACGACCAGCCAATGCAACAGCTTGGCAACGCTCCCGTAACCGCCGACATCACGATCGGTCATGTCCAACTCCTTCCCCTTCGGCCCGGCGAACGGCCACGCCCCGCGGTCGCCACGAACGAGCTTCCTTGTGCCAGACAGCGGCTGGAACGCATTGCGGTGGATCAACGCGCCGGCGGTGGCGAAAAAAGCCCGGCCCGCTCTCGGGCCGGGCGCTTAACGCAGCCCCTCTGCGGGGCGCCGTCACATCATCACGTCGGGAATCTTCTTCACCGGCTTGGTCGGCAGGCCGAACAGCTTCGCCGCGTTGCCGCCGAGGATGTTGCGCTTCGACTGCTCGGTGAGAAACGGCAGGTCGTAGATCGTCGAGGGCAGGTCGAAGTCCCAGTGCGGATAGTCCGACGACCACAGGAGCTGGGTCTCGGCATTGATGACCTTGAAGGTATTCTCGAGGATCGACTTGTCCTCGGGCATCTCCATCGGCTGCGACGAGTAGTACATGTCGCGCATGTACTCGGACGGCTTGCGCTTGAGCTGCGGACACTCCGATGTCCGCATCATGTACGAGTGGTCGAGCCGGTTGGCGAGGCAGTAGGCCCAGGTCAGCCCCGACTCGATCCACAACGTCTTGAGCCTGGGGAACCGCTCGGGGATGCCGTTCATCAGCCAGTTGGTCATGTGGACCATGTTGAACCACATGAAGCCGAGCGCGTGGACCGAGATGAACTTATTGGTCATCGCCAGTGCCTGGTCCGACCAGTTGTAGGCGGCGTGGAAGGAGATCGGCTTGCCCATCTCTTCGAGCAGCGCGTAGGTCTTCATGTAGGCGTTGTCGTGGACCGGCTTGTAGCGCGGGCTGGTCACCATGAAGCCGACCACGCCCTTCTTGTCGCCGAAGTCCTTGACCATCTTGTAGCTGGCTTCGGGATCGTTGAACGGCAGGTACAGCATCGAGATCAGGCGCGGCTCCGACGCCAGGATCTTCTCGGTCAGCCAGCGGTTGTAGCCGCGCGCCAGCGCGACCTCGACCTCGACCTGGGGATGGAGACCGAGGAATAGCATCGGCGTCGGGAACAGGCAGCCGTAGTCGACGCCCATCGCGTCCATCCACCTGAGCGTCATCGAAATGTCGCGGTGCGTTCCCTCCGGTGTCTTCTCGTACTTGCGCAGCGAGTGACGGGTGATGCGCCCGGAGATGTCCTGGTAGCCGACCTGGCTGTTCATCAGCGACGAACGGCCGCCGCGCTTCAGCCCCTCCATGGCGTTGCGGCGGATCACCGGGTCCTCGATGAACGGAAAGACTTCGCGGTAGGACTCGCTCTCGTAGTGGTGGCCGTCGACGTCGACGATCAGGAAGTCCTGGTAGTTGCGGTGGTGCGCCTGGCGCGCCGCGTGCTCGAGAAACTTGGTCGTCGAGTATTCCTCGAACGTCAGCTTGCGGATGTCTTCGTTGGGCATTTCCATGAGGACGATTCCTTCGAAAAGAGGGGCTCGGGAATGAAACGCGCCGGCCACGAACCTGGATGACGACGGAACTAGATCACGACGAAGAGCGAGCCGCCCTTCTCGACGACCTCGAAGCGCTTGAGCTTGTAGCGCCGGTCACCGATGCAGACGCCGGTCTCGATGTCGTACTCCCAGCCGTGCCATGGGCAGACGAAATGAAGCTCGGACTCGTTGAATCTCTGGCCCTGGAACGTTTTGTCGGCCGCGAGCACGTCCTCGACCCTGGGGATGACGATGCCTTCGCACGCGGGACCGCCCTGGTGCAGGCACATGTTGGCGTAGGCGTAGGTGCGCCCGCGCTCGCGGAAGATCCCGACCTCGGTCTTGCCCGACCTGACGATGCGCCGGTCGCCGTCCTGCAACTCATCCGACTTGGCGACGAAAACCTCCGCCATGCGCGACTCCTCCGCTATTTATAAAATTCCCGGTGGTTCAATGACTTACTCTGCGGCCGCGGCCTGCGCCTTCATCACCGCCGCGGTGCGTTCGATCACCGCGGGCGGCGTATCGAACAGGCGCGCGATGTAGGCCTGCATCTCCTCGCCGCCGACGGGATTGAGCTCGAACTTCTGCTTCTCGATGTCGGCGAGAAAGGCTGCGTCCTTGGTCACCGTCATGAACGCCTTGCGCAACGCCGCAACGCGATCCGCCGGCACCTCGGGTGGAGCGAGATAGGGCCGCGCGAACACCTGGCGCGAGAAGATCAGCTCGAGCGCCTGACGGTCTTCCTGCTTCTGCACCATGTCGAGCAGCAGCGGCACGTCGGGGATGTCCGGATGCTTCGTCATCGACATCTGGACGAGGACCGCGACCTTCTTGTCGCGCAGCCATTGCGCCTTGATGCTGGAGAGCGAGCTCCACGACCAGCCGCAGCGGCCGTCGACCTCGCGCTTCTCCATGGCGAGCTCGATGTCGGTACCGCTCGGGTAGCCGTTCACCACCTTGAACTTCGTCCCGATCATGTTGTTCATGACCGCGGGGAAGATCTCGGAATCGCTGTTGGGCTGCGCGCCGACGATCAGCTCGCGCAAGCGAGCCTGCTCGATGGTGGTGACCGGCGCCTCAGACCATGCCGCGCACACCGACACCTCGTTGTTGAGACTGGCGAGCCAGTTGAACTTGCGCGAATCGTAGTTGGAGTCCGGCACGCCGAGCAGCGGATCGGTCGGGATATTGCGGTGGATGCCGGCGATCACGCTGCCATCGCGCGGGGCAACGTTGAACATGTAGTTGGCGAGCCGCTTGCCCGAGGCGCCCTGCATGTTCTGCGGCACGAGCTGGGGCTCGCCCGGGATGTGGCGGACGAGGTGCTTCGCCAGCATGCGGCCATAGGTGTCGTAACCGCCGCCCGGGCTCGACGAGATCAGCAGCTTGACCGACTTGCCGCGGAAAAACTCGTCGGGAGTCTCCGCGGCCGCGATCCCGCCGACGAGCGACGACGCCAACGCGACCACGCCGATCGAGCGGTGCAACGCCATGCGAGCCTCCCTTTTAGGGCGGGTTGCACCCCGCCCGCTTCCAAGCGGCCGGCCCTTCAGGGCTCTTATCTCCGCAGCCTAGCACAGCTCCCGTTCGCCGCCGCAAGCGGCTGTCGCGCGACGCCTCAGCGGCGGGAGCGGATCACGCGCACGAACGCCGCGAGTGTCTCCGGGCTGCAATGGTGCTCCATACCTTCGGCATCGCGCTGGGCCGTCGCCTCGCTGACGCCGATCGCCCGCAGGAAGGCGAGGATGACCTCGTGGCGCGCCCGCGACGCGTTGGCGATCGCCCGGCCACGCTCGGTCAGGAAGATGCCGCG
Source organism: Alphaproteobacteria bacterium (assembly GCA_035493495.1). Taxonomy (GTDB): domain Bacteria; phylum Pseudomonadota; class Alphaproteobacteria; order SMXQ01; family SMXQ01; genus DATJIG01. Next base: position 6,156 of record DATJIG010000028.1, on the reverse strand, counting down.
ATAGGGTCGGCTGGTGACGAGGCCGAGCGCCTTGATCCGCGCCACGGTCTTGACCACGGTCGCGTGCGACACGCCGAGGCGGTCGGCGATGTCGACGGTGCGCGCCTCGCCGCCCGAGTCGATGAGATCGGCGATGAGCTCGACGTAGTCCTCGGCAATCTCGGTCTTGCGCGCGTCGCGCGTCGCGCGGAAATTGCGCGCGCGCTCCTTGGCCGCGACGTCGAGCAGATGCTTGGCCCTGCCGCGCCGGCGGCCCGCCCCCTGCCCCACGCTTTCGGTTCCCCGCGCGGTCATTGTCGTCACCCCGTTATGACATCGATGAGGAGCTTGGCGTTGATGCCAACGATCAGCGCCGCACATGCCCAGCCGACGACAGCGATCCAGCGCGGCGCCGTGAGCCGGCCCATGAGGTCGCGGCTTGTCACGAACATCAGCAGCGGAATGACCGCGAACGGAAGCTGCAGCGACAGGATCACCTGGCTCAGGATGAGGAGCTGCGCCGTGCCGCTTTCGCCGTAGCTCCAGGTGATGAAGACCGCAGGGATGATCGCGACGAGGCGCGTCACCAGCCGTCGTAGCCACATCGGCAGGCTGAGGCCGAGAAAGCCTTCCATCACCACCTGGCCCGAGAGCGTCGCCGTCACCGTGGCGTTGACGCCCGAGGCGAACAGCGCCACCGCGAACAGGGTCGAGGCGAGCCCGATGCCGACCATCGGCGCCAGCAGGCGATAGGCCTCCTGAAGCTCGGCCACTTCGGTTTCGCCGCCGATGTGGAACACCGCCGCCGACAGGATGAGGATCGCCGAGTTGACGAACAGCGCGAGCACGAGTGCCACGGTCGAATCGACGGTCGCGAACCGGATGGCCTCGCGCTTCTCGCCGTCGCCGTCGCCGATGCGGCGGCTCTGAACCACCGACGTGTGCAGATAGAGGTTGTGCGGCATCACCGTGGCGCCGAGGATGCCGATCGCCAGATACAGCATCTCCGGATTGCGCACGATCTCGGTGGTCGGCACGTAGCCCGCCAGCACGTGGGCGAGCACCGGCTGCGACAGCGCGATCTCGACGACGAAGCACGACGTCACCAGCACGATCAGGGCGATGATCAGCGCCTCGAGCCAGCGCATGCCCTTGTGCTGAAGCCAGAGGATCAGCAGCGCATCGAGCGCGGTCAGCACCACGCCGAGCAGCAGCGGGATGCCGAACAGAAGCTGGAGCGCAATCGCGGTGCCGATCAGCTCGGCGAGGTCGGTGGCGCAGATCGCGATCTCGGCCAGGAGCCACAGCGCCAGCGAGATGGCCGGCGGGAAGCGCTCGCGGCAGAGCTGGGCGAGGTCGCGCCCGGTCGCGATGCCGAGCCGCACCGCCAGCGCCTGGAGCAGGATCGCCATGACGCTCGAGATCAGGACGGCCGAGAGCAGCGCGTAGCCGAACGCCGACCCGCCGGCGACCGACGTCGCCCAGTTGCCCGGGTCCATGTAGCCGACGGCGACGAGATAGCCCGGGCCGACGAAGGCGAGCAGACGGCGCAGGAAACCCCGCGCCGGCACGGCGATGCTCGCGTGCACGTCGGCGAGGCTGAGCGACCGGCGCTCGTACGGCTTGTCGGCGGACATGTCGGAGTTAGGTGGGGCGTTAAAGTGTAGCTGAAGCTACATTTAGCCTAACGCGCACCGGCGGCCGGTGTCCAGCCGGGAAGCCGTTTCACAAATCCGATGGTCGCGTCGCCCGGCTCAGCCATTGCTGCGCTCGGGGAACAGCGAGAGAAGGCCGGCTTCGCTCGCCGCGCACACGCCCCGCTCGGTGATGAGCCCGGTAACGAGCCGCGCCGGGGTCACGTCGAAGGCGTAGTTGGCGGCACGCGTGCCCGGCGGAAAGATCTCGACCGAGGCGGAGCGTTCGCCCGCGCGTCCGGCGATCACCGTCACCTCTTCCGGGGCACGCTCCTCGATCGGAATCTCGCGGCCGCTGCGGATCGACCAGTCGACGGTCGAGCCCGGCAGGCCGACGTAGAACGGCACGTCGTTGTCGGAGGCGGCGAGCGCCTTGAGATAGGTGCCGATCTTGTTGGCGACATCGCCGTCGCGCGTCGTGCGGTCGGTGCCGACGATGCAAAGGTCGACGAGTCCGTGCTGCATCAGGTGGCCGCCCGCGTTGTCGACGATGACGGTGTGCGGCACGCCGTGCGACTTCAGCTCCCACGCGGTGAGCGCGCCCTGGATGCGCGGACGAGTCTCGTCGACCCAGACATGGACGGCAATGCCTTCGTTGTGCGCCTTGTAGATCGGCGCGAGCGCTGTGCCCCAGTCGACGCAGGCGAGCCAGCCGGCGTTGCAGTGCGTGAGGATGTTGACGGGGTCTCTCGGCTTCCGACCGTGGACGGCGCGAATCAGCACCAGACCGTGGTCGCCGATCGCGGCGTTGGTCGCCGCATCCTCGTCGGCCATGCGCGCGGCCTCGGCGAAGGCCGTCCCGGCAACCTTGTCGAGGGTCACGCGCCGTACCGCCGTGGCGATGCGGTCGAGCGCCCAACGCAGATTGATCGCGGTCGGCCGCGTCGCGCCGAGAAGCTTGAGCGCATTGTCGAGCGACGCGTCGCTCGGGTCGCGCGCCATCGCGAGCGCCACGCCGTAGGCCGCGGTGACGCCGATCAACGGCGCGCCGCGCACCCGCATCACCCGAATGGCCTCCGCGACCTGCTCGACGGTGTCGAGCCGGCGGGTGACGAAGTCGTGGGGCAGCCGCGTCTGGTCGATGATCTCGACCGCGGCGCCATCGGCGGTCGGCCAGATGGTGCGGAACGAGCGGCCGTTGATCTTCACGTGGTTCTCCGAAGCTGGGCCCACTGTCATAGCCCAGAGGCCGCCCCCGTGAAAGTGCGCGACGGACCGGCGGCTCGGCTTCAGACGCCCGATCCCTTTACGGGCCCGCCGGGCTCGGGCACACTCCGGCCCACGTTTTGCGAGGACCTATGGGCATCAACGAGTATTTCACCGAGACCGCGGCGCTGCTGCAATCCTGCGCCAAGGGCAATTTGGCGCCGCGCGTCGACGACGCGATCCGGCAGATCACGGCGGCGCTCAAGGGCGATCGCTGCGTGCTGGTGTGCGGCAACGGAGGCTCGGCTTCCGACGCGATGCACATCGCCGGCGAACTTGTCGGGCGCTATCTCAAGAACCGGCGCGCGCTGAAGGCGATCGCGCTGTCGGCCGATCCCGTGGTGCTGACGGCACTCGGCAACGATTACGGCTACGAGCACGTGTTCTCGCGGCAGGTCGAGGCGCTCGCCGAGACTGGCGGCATCTTCATCGCGCTGTCGACGTCGGGGAATTCTCCCAATGTCGTGAAGGCGTGCGCGATGGCGAAGCACCTCTGCATGTACACCATCGCGATCACCGGCGAAGGCGGCGGAAAACTCAAGGATATCGCCGACATCCTGATCGACGTGCCGTGTGGTGAGACGCCGCGCATCCAGGAAGCGCACCTCTGCATTTATCACTACATCTGCGAGCAGGTAGAAGCCGCACTCGCGTGAACGTGCGCGGCCGTGATGTGCGTAAACGTTTGACATTGCGGGTCCATCGGGCAAATTTGGCCCCCACCGAAACGCAACATCACGGAACCGGCGAGCGATGTGGAGATTGTGGCGAATTGGGTCTCCGGAGCCCTACGCTCCCGCCGCCCGTGTCATCGCCGTTCTCGCCGTCCTCGTCGCCATCAATCTGTTCATCCGCGACGGCGGCCTCGCGATCCGCGATCTCAATCGCCCCAACGATCCGCTCTACTACGCACAGCAGGATACTGAGGAAGAACAGGGTCCGCCCTCGCCGATCACGCTGACCGCCAGCATCGAGCGCGGCGACACGCTCGCCAAGGTGCTGGCGAAGGCGCAGGTGCCGCGCGCCGATGCCTTCGCCGCCGTCGACGCGCTGCGCAAGGTCTTCAATCCCAGGGACCTGAAGCCGGGCCAGGAGATCGAGCTCACGTTCAAGCCCGGCGAGACCGCCGACGACCCGACGACGTTCATGGGCTTCTGGTTCGAGCCCGCGGTCGACCGCGAAATCGCGGTGGTGCGCGGCGACGACGGAAAGTTCCAGGGCACCGACACGCGGCGGCCGCTCGCCAAGGAGCTATTGAAGAGCGTCGGAACGATCGATTCGAGCCTCTTCGCCGACGCGCGCAGCGCCGGCATTCCCGCCCCGGTCATCATCGAAGCGATCCGCGCCTTCTCCTTCGACATCGACTTCCAGCGCGAGTTGCAGCCCGGCGCCACCTTCGAGGTGGCGTTCGAGCGCTACGCGACCGAAGACGGCCAGACCGCGCGCGTCGGCGACCTGATCTACGCGCGGCTGGCGACGGGCAACAAGGATCTCAAGATCTACCGCTATCTGCCGCGCGACGGCACCATCGACTATTTCAACAACAACGGCGAGAGCGTGCGCAAGGCCCTGCTTCGGACCCCCGTGGACGGCGCGCGGATCACATCCAAGTTCACCTCCGCCCGGATGCACCCGCTCCTCGGCTTCACCCGCGCCCACAAGGGCGTCGATTTCGGCGTGCCTCAAGGGACGCCGATCATGGCGGCGGGTTCCGGCGTCGTGGTCGAGACGGGATTCAACTCAGGCTACGGCAATTACGTCCGGCTCCGCCACAACCCGACGTATTCGACGATGTACGCGCACATGAGCCGCATCGGCCGCGGCATCACCAGGGGCGCCCGCGTCAGCCAGGGCCAGACCATCGGCTTCGTCGGCATGACCGGACTCGCGACCGGTCCGCACCTGCACTACGAGGTGCTGGTCAACAACGTCCAGGTTAACCCGCTGGGCGTGAAGCTGATCTCGGGACAGAAGCTGCGCGGCGCCGATCTCCAGGCGTTCGAGCGCGCGAAGAAGGCGCTCGAGGAGAAGCTGGTCGCGATGCCGCGGACGACGCTCGCCAGCCAGTGACGGCGGGCGAGCGTATATTGCCCGAGGCTTAGGCCGCCGCGGCCTTTTCGCCGTTGATGACGAGACCGCTCTTCGAGGCAGTCACCCGCACCGTATCCCCGTCCTTCACCCGGCCCTCGAGGATCATGCCCGCGAGCGGATTCTGGAGGTAGCGCTGGATGGCGCGCTTCAGCGGCCGCGCGCCGTACACCGGATCGTAGCCGGTATCGGCGAGCCACTCCTTGGCCGCCGCATCGAGCTGCAGATGGATGTGACGGCTCTCGAGCAGCTTCTCGAGACGCTGAAGCTGGATGTCGACGATCCGCGTCATGTCCGGGCGCGACAGGCGCCGGAACAGGATGATCTCGTCGAGTCGGTTGAGGAACTCCGGGCGGAACGCGCCGCGGACGACGTCCATCACCTTGTCGCGCACCTTCTCGACGTCGGCCTTTTCCGACAGCCCGGCGAGGATGTCGCTGCCGAGGTTCGAGGTGAGCACGATCAGCGTGTTGCGGAAGTCGACGGTGCGGCCCTGGCCGTCAGTCAGCCTGCCGTCGTCGAGCACCTGCAGCAGCACGTTAAAGACGTCGGGATGGGCCTTCTCGATCTCGTCGAACAGGATCACCTCATCCACGCGGTTGAGGAATTCCGGCCGGAAGTTCGCCCGCACCACCGCCATCACCTGCTCGCGCACCTCGCTCACCGACTGGCCGGCCCCGAGGCTCGCTAGATACTCGCTGCCGAGATTCGAGGTCAGCACGATCAGCGTGTTGCGGAAGTCGACCGTGTGGCCCTGCCCGTCCGTCAGGCGTCCGTCATCGAGCACCTGAAGCAGAATGTTGAACACATCCGGATGCGCTTTTTCCACCTCGTCGAACAGGATGACCTGGTACGGCCGGCGGCGCACCGCCTCGGTCAACTGCCCGCCCTCCTCGTAGCCGACGTAGCCGGGCGGCGCCCCGATCAGCCGGGCCACGGCGTGCCGCTCCTGGTACTCCGACATGTCGATGCGCACCATCGCCCGCTCGTCGTCGAACAGGCACTCGGCCAGCGCCCGGGCCAGCTCGGTTTTGCCGACGCCGGTCGGGCCGAGGAAGATGAACGAGCCGATCGGACGACGCGGATCGCTCAGCCCTGCGCGTGAGCGGCGAATAGCGTTCGAAACGCGCTCCAGAGCGGCGTCTTGGCCGATAACGCGCTCGCGCAGGCGCGCTTCCATGTTGACCAG
>DATJIG010000027.1:0-5505 GCA_035493495.1 Alphaproteobacteria bacterium | reverse complement strand
CACCGAAACGAAAACGGCGGGAGTTCCCTCCCGCCGTTCGCCGTGCTCGATCCTCTCGGGCCTAGGCGGCCTTGCGCAGGTAATTCTGCGCCAGCACCTCGGCGATCTGCACCGCGTTGAGCGCGGCACCCTTGCGCAGGTTGTCGGCGACGATCCACATCGCGAGGCCGTTGTCGACGGTCGGATCCTTGCGGATGCGCGAGACGTAGACCGCGTCCTCGCCGGCACACTCGACCGGCGTGACGTAGCCTTCGTCGGCGCGATGGTCGACGACGGAAACGCCCGGCGCCTCGCGCAGCAGCTCGCGCGCCGCATTCTCGTCGATCGGCTTCTCGCACTCGATCACCACCGCCTCGCCGTGGCCGATGAACGTCGGCACGCGCACGCAGGTGGCGATCACCTTGATCCTGGGATCGAGGATCTTCTTGGTCTCCTCGACCATCTTCCACTCTTCCTTCGTCTCGCCGTCCGGCATGAAGACATCGATGTGCGGAATGACGTTGAAGGCGATCTGCTTGGTGAATTTCTTGCGGTGCGACTCGACCGGCTCGTTGACGTAGATGCCGCGGGTCTGCGTGAACAGCTCGTCCATGCCCGCCTTGCCGGCGCCCGAGGTCGACTGGTAGGTCGAGACGACGATGCGCTTGATGCGATACGTGTCGTGCAGCGGCTTCAGCGCAGCGACCATCTGGATGGTCGAGCAGTTCGGGTTCGCGATGATGCGGCGCTTTTCGAACTGGCGGATCGCCTCCGGGTTGACCTCGGGGACGACGAGCGGAACCTCGGCGTTCATGCGCCAGTACGACGAGTTGTCGATGACGACGCAACCGGCCTGCGCGGCGCGCGGCGCGTGAACCTTGGACGTCTCGCCGCCGGCCGAGAACAGCGCGATGTCGTAGCCGGTGAAGTCGAAGGTCGCGAGATCCTTCACCACCAGGGTCTTGGTGTCGCCGAACGAGACACGTTTGCCGACCGAGCGCGACGACGCGACCGCCGCCACCTCATCCGCCGGAAACGAACGTTCGGAAAGCGTCGTCAGCATTTCCCGTCCGACGTTGCCGGTGGCACCCACCACCGCGACCCTGTAGCCCATGACACCTGTTCCTTCGGGGCTCCCGCCCCAGACTGGCCGTTCCGGCCGGAAAGGCCAGTGACTTAACGGCTCCCGGTCGGGTTTTCAAGGCCGGGACCTTGGCGTTCTAGAGCCAGCTTGTAAACATTGCGATAACGGCGACGCCCATCGCCGCGCACGACAGCCAGCCGACAACCCTCAGGCCGTGCGACACCACCAGCGGCCCCATCACCTTTCGGCTGCCGGCCATCAGCATCATCACCGCCATGACCGGAACCGCGACGACGCCGTTGATGACCGCGGCCCAGACGAGGGCCGAGATCGGGTCGATGTCGACGAAATTGATGCCGACGCCGAGCAGCGTGGCGACGGCGATCGCGCCGTAGAAGCGCTTTGCGTCCCGGGGCCGGCGTCCGAGACCGGTCGGCCACCGCAGAGCCTCGCCGAGGGCGTAGGCCGCCGAGCCCGCGAGCACGGGCACGGCGAGGAGCCCGGTGCCGATGATGCCCAGCGCGAACACCTCGAATGCAAAGTTGCCGGCGATCGGGCGCAGCGCCTCGGCCGCCTGGGTCGAGCTTTCGATGTTGGTGACGCCCTGGGCGTGCAGCGTCGCCGCCGTGGTGAGGATCATCGAAAACCCGATGAGGTTCGAAATACCCATGCCGAGATACGTGTCGATCCGGATGCGGCGGAGCTCACCGTCGGCTCGTGTCGGCTCGTACAGGAGCGGCGCCGCGTCGGGATCCGTGCGCTCCTCCTCCGCCTCCTCCGACGACTGCCAGAAGAACAGGTATGGACTGATCGTGGTGCCAAGGACGGCAACGACGGCGGTCACGTAGTCATGATCGAGGGTGATCTTCGGGACGAGCGTCTCCGAGAGGACCTGCCCCCAGGGAATGCCGACGGTGAGCGCCACCGCGACGTACGCGAACAGCGAGAGGCACAGCCACTTCAGGATCGAGACGTAGCGCTCGTAGGTCGAGAAGATCTCGAGGCCTGCGCATGCCAGCGCGAAGATCACGGCATAGACCTGTGCCGGGCCGCCGATGACGAGACGCAGGGCATCGGCCATGGCGCCGAGGTCGGCGCCGATGTTGATGACGTTCGCGAACACCAGCAGCGTGACGATCGCGCGCAGCAGCAGCGGCGGATAGTGGGCGCGGATGTTGCCGGCGATGCCCTGGCCGGTGACACGTCCGATGCGCGCGCTGATCTCCTGGGTCGCGGCCATCAGCGGATAGATGAAGACCATGATCCAGCCGAGCCCGAACCCGAACTGGGCGCCGACCTGAGAGTAGGTGGCGATGCCGCTCGGATCGTCATCCGACGCGCCGGTGATGAGTCCGGGACCGATGATGCGGATCGACCTCGCGTCGGGCGGCTTCGCGCCCGGAGCGTGGGATATCTGTTCGGATGATTCGTTCAGCATCGGCGACTCGCGTCGTTGCACGCGCGCCGATGATCGACCGCAGGGGACGATTTACAAGAGTCGGGCGTGGGCCGCGTCGCGTCGAATGCCGCGATGTTGCTACAGCGACAGCACCCGCAATGCCACAGCCGACGTACCGATGACCTCAGGCCGCGAGCTTGTCGAGTTCCCTGGTCAACGCCTCGCCCATCGCCGTGGTCGAGATGAGCGTCTTGCCCGGCTGCATGATGTCGCCGGTGCGCAGCCCCGCGTTGAGCACGTTGGAAACCGCCTTCTCAACCAGATCCGCATCCTCGCCCATGTCGAACGAGTAGCGCAGCATCATCGCGAACGAGAGGATCGTCGCCAGCGGGTTGGCCTTGTTCTGGCCGGCGATGTCGGGAGCCGAGCCGTGCACCGGCTCGTACAGCGCCTTGCGGTGGCCCGACGAATCGGCCGCCCCCAGCGACGCCGACGGCAGCATGCCGAGGGAGCCCGTCAGCATCGCCGCGCAGTCCGACAGCAGATCGCCGAACAGGTTGTCGGTGACGATGACGTCGAACTGCTTGGGCTGACGCACGAGCTGCATCGCGCAGTTGTCGGCGTACATGTGCGAGAGCTGGACGTCCTTGTACTCGGCTTCGTGGAGCTTGGTGATCTCCTGGCGCCACAGCAGGCCCGACTCCATGACGTTGGCCTTCTCGACCGAGGTCACGCGCTTGCCCCGCTTGCGCGCGAGCTCGAAGGCGATGCGGCCGATGCGGACGATCTCGGCGGTCGTGTAGACCTGGGTGTTGACGCCGCGGCGGCTGCCGTCGGCGAGCGTCTCGATGCCGCGCGGCTGGCCGAAGTAGACGCCGCCCGTCAGCTCGCGGACGATCATGATGTCGAGGCCGCGCACGAGATCGGTCTTCAGCGTCGAGGCCTCGGCGAGCGCGTCGAACACCAGCGCCGGGCGCAGGTTGGCGAACAGCTCCATGTCCTTGCGGATCCGCAGGAGGCCGCGTTCGGGCTGGACCTCGAACGGAATCTTCTCCCACTTCGGGCCGCCGACGGCGCCGAGCAGCACCGCGTCCGACTGCAGCGCCTTCGCCATCGTCTTGTCGGAGAGCGGCGTGCCCTCGGCGTCGTAGGCGCAGCCGCCGATCAGGCCCTGCTCGATGTCGAACGACACGTGACGCCGCTTGTCCATCCAGCCGATGACCCGCTTCACCTCGCCCATCACCTCGGGACCGATCCCGTCGCCGGGGAGCATGAGGAGTTTCTTGTTGGCGGCCATGGGTCGGCGTCTCCGTTGAGGGCGCGCACTGCGCGGATGGGTTGGAAGGTGAGCGGTGAGAAGGAAATCGCGCTACATCACCATCGCGTCACTCCCGCGCCCCTCTTTTTAAAGGACCGCGTGCAAGCGGTCCAAGGGTGGGAGTCCAGTGGCCCTGAATTCCTACTTTTGCAGGAATGACGACAGTGATGCGATGCGGTTACGCGTAGAGCCAGGGCGTCTTGGACTTCTGACCGTCCTCGAAACTCTTGATGGCCGGAGCCTTCTCGAGGGTGAGGCCGATGTCGTCGAGGCCGTTGAGCAGGCAGTGGCGCACGAACGCGTCGATCTTGAACGCCACCTTCTCGCCGTTCGGGCGGGTGATCTCCTGCGCCTCGAGGTCGATGGTGAGGCGGGCGTTCGATCCGTTCTCAGCGTCCTTCATCAGCTCGTCGACCGTCTTCTGCGGCAGCTTGATGCAGAGGATGCCGTTCTTCGGCGCGTTGTTGTGGAAGATGTCGGCGAAGTCCGGCGCGATGACGCAGCGGATGCCGAAATCGAGCAGCGCCCACACCGCGTGCTCGCGCGACGAGCCGCAGCCGAAGTTCTCGCCGGTGACGAGGATCTGCGCCTTGCGGTAGGCGGGCTTGTTGAGGACGAAACCGGGATCCTCCGAGCCGTCCTTCTTGTAGCGGATCGCCTCGAACAGCGCCGGGCCGAGGCCCGTGCGCTTGATGGTCTTCAGCCACTTCGCCGGAATGATCTTGTCGGTGTCGACGTTGATCATCGGCAGAGGGGCTGCGATGCCGGTGAGCTTGGTGAACTTGTCCATCGTCTCTGTTCCCTTAGTCCGGCGCTCAGATGAAGTCGCGCACGTCGGCGAGGTGGCCCTTGATGGCCGCGGCGGCGACCATCTGCGGGCTCATCAGGTGGGTGCGACCGCCGGGGCCCTGGCGGCCCTCGAAGTTGCGGTTGGACGTCGAGGCCGAGCGCTCGCCCGGCCGCAGCTTGTCGGGGTTCATCGCGAGGCACATCGAGCATCCCGCCTCGCGCCACTCGAAGCCGGCGGCGAGGAAGATCTTGTCGAGGCCTTCCTTCTCGGCCTGCTCCTTGACCAGACCCGAGCCCGGCACGACCAGCGCGCGGACGCCGTTGGCCACCTTGCGGCCCTTGGCGATCGCCGCCGCGGCGCGGAGGTCCTCGATGCGGCCGTTGGTGCACGAGCCGATGAACGCGGTCTCGATCGGGATCTCGGCGAGCTTGGTGCCGGGCTTGAGGCCCATGTACTCGAGCGCCCGCTCCATCGCGCGGCGGCGATTCGCGTCGGCGATGTCGGCAGGGTTCGGCACGGCGCCGGTGATCGGCAGCACGTCCTGCGGGCTGGTGCCCCACGTCACCTGCGGCACGATCTCGTCGGCGTGCAGCGTCACTTCCTTGTCGTAGGTCGCACCCGGATCCGACGGCAGCGTCTTCCAGTAGGCGACGGCCTTGTCCCACTGGTCGGCCTTCGGCGCCATCGGCCGGCCCTTGATGTAGGCGAACGTGGTCTCGTCGGGAGCGATCAGGCCGGCGCGAGCACCGCCTTCGATCGCCATGTTGCAGACCGTCATGCGGCCTTCCATCGACAGCGCCTGGATCGCGTCGCCCGCGAACTCGATGACGTGGCCGGTGCCGCCGGCGGTGCCGATCTTGCCGATGATCGCGAGGATGAAGTCCTTCGCGGTGACGCCCGGATGCGGCTTGCCGACCACGCTGATGCGCATGTTC
>DATJIG010000026.1:0-2982 GCA_035493495.1 Alphaproteobacteria bacterium | reverse complement strand
GCGTCGACCGAGACGTAGACCGGACCCTGCGGGTTGGTCTGGGCGATCTTGTTGGCACGGACGATCGACTCGAGTACGCCCTCGACGGTCGTCGCCTCGTCGTCCCACTTCACGAACGGACGGATCAGTTCGCCCTGGACGTTGGCGGAGTGGAGATAGTCGATGGCGCGACGGAGCTTCGGGTCCGATGGACCGGAACCGCCGAGCACCACGACGGGCGCGCGCGCGCACCAGGCGTTGTAGACGCCCATCACGCCGTGCATCAGGCCGACGAGGTCGTGGAGGATGACCAGCGACGAGCGCCCGGTCGCGTTGGCGTAGCCGTGGCCCATGCCGACCGCGATGTCCTCGTGGTTGCAGAGGACCGCGAGCGGACCTTCGTTGCCGTTGTAGTTGATGAGCGAGTCGTGAAGACCGCGGTAGCTCGAGCCCGGGTTGAGGAACGCGTACTTGTAGCCGAGGCCGCGCAGCACCTCGGCCATCGCGTCGGAACCGTATTCGGGCCGGTTGCGTTTGGCCTTGAGCTTGGCCGGCCGGTCGGGGAGCGTCGTCTTCTTGGGAGCGCGCGCGGAGGGCTTCTTCGGCATGAGTTCACTCGCTGATTGAGAGTGTCGCCGACGCCGGGTGGCGAGGGCGCAGCTCGCGCGTCAGGGGACGACGGAGGAGCCCGGAAACTGAGGCAAGCTGGGCCGACTTGGTAGCATTCCGCCGCGGCACCGGTCAAACCGCGACGCCGTCGCGAGGCCGGAAAAGCGGCCTCGGCGGCCTTGATTCACCGCAACCGACAACGGTACTGTCCGTCACCGTCCGGCCGTTCCGGCGGGGTACCCAGGACATCATTTCGTGAACCAGACGACGCTGCCCGCGCTGGCCTCTATCGAGGACGTGCTCGACGACGCCCGCAAGGGGCGCATGTTCATCCTCGTCGACGACGAGAACCGCGAGAACGAAGGCGATCTCGTGATCCCCGCCGAAAAGGCGACCGCGGATCAGATCAACTTCATGGCCAAGCACGGGCGTGGCCTGATCTGCCTGTCCGTGACCAAGGAGCGCGCCGACGCGCTCGGGCTGTCCCCGATGGCGCCGCGCAACGAATCGCGCCATCAGACCGCGTTCACCGTCTCGATCGAGGCCAAGGAGGGCGTCACCACCGGCATCTCGGCCGCCGACCGCGCCCAGACCATCGCCGTCGCGATCGACCCCGGCAAGGGCGCCGCCGACATCGTCACCCCGGGGCACGTCTTCCCGCTGGTCGCCCAGCCGGGCGGCGTACTGATGCGCGCCGGCCACACCGAGGCCGCGGTCGACATTGCGCGCCTCGCCGGCCTCAACGCGTCCGGCGTGATCTGCGAGATCATGAATGACGACGGCACGATGGCCCGTCTGCCCGATCTCGTCGCCTTCGCCCAGCGCCATGGCCTCAAGGTCGCGACGATCTCCGACCTCATCGCCTACCGCCGCCGCAACGAGCGGCTGATCGAGGTGGTCGCTGAATCCAAGCTGCAAAGCCGCTACGGCGGCGAATTCAAGATCAAGGTCTACGCCAACAAGGTGTCGTACGCCGAGCACATCGCGCTGGTGTACGGCGACGTCTCCGGCGACGCGCCGGTGCTGGTGCGCATGCATCAGGTGAACCTGCTGGCGGATGCGCTCGGCGACGTGACGCCGGGCCAGTTCTTCGGCGGCGATTCGCGCGCCCGCGGCGGCGAGCTCGAGGCGTCGATGCGCCTCATCGCCAAGCGCGGGCGCGGCATCATCGTCATCATCCGCGAGCCGACGCCGACCACCATCAGCCGCTACCTCAAGGAGCGCGATGGGCTCGCCATGCGCAAGCCGATCGCCGAGCTCCGCCAGTACGGCCTCGGCGCCCAGATCCTGCTCGATCTCGGCGTGAAGAACATGGTCCTGCTGTCGAACAGCCGGCGGACCATTGTCGGCCTCAACGGCTACGGCATTCAGCTCGTCGGCCAGGAGCCGATCCCGACCGCCGACTAGCGGGCCTCGCCCGGGCGAAGCGGAACCTTTCGTGATTCGAGTCGTTGGGAATTCGTACAACCCGAAGTGTCGCCAACACAAGATCGGAGGGGCCCCCATGCTCGCGCGCGAGATCATCTCCGCCCACCCGGACGTCCAAGGCAACGTCAGCGACGTCCTGATCCGCTGCATCGAGGAGTGCTTTGGCTGCGGCCAGACCTGCACCTCGTGCGCCGACGCCTGCCTCGCCGAGCCGAAGATCGACCGGCTCAAGGAATGCATCCGGCGCTGCCTCGACTGCGCCGATGTCTGCCTCGCCACCGGCAGGGTGGTGTCCCGCCGCACCGGCTCGGACCGCAACGTCGTCCGACAGATGCTGGAGGCCTGCGCCGCCGCCTGCCGCTACTGCGGCGACGTCTGCGAGCACCACGCCAAGGAACACGAGCACTGCCGCATCTGCGGCGAGGAATGCCGGCGCTGTGAGCGGGCCTGCCGCGAGGCCATGCAGAGCGTGCACTGACACCGGACGAAGGCTCGTCCGCAACGGACGATAAGCCCAAGCAGGGGAGTCAGATATTTCATAATAATTTCCGGCGTTTTTTGTACGGCGCCGTTGCGCCCGCGCGGCAAAGCCCGTAAAAAATTCATGGTCAAAAGCGAGCGTTCCGTCCGGCCACTCGCACCGGAACGACGAACGCTCTACCGTCGAGACAGGGAGTGGCATCCGACGCGCAATCGCCGTCGGTGTCCGGAACACGCTGTCCCTCGACGGACAGCGGTCGCAACAACAAGGTTCATCATGGCCCGCACGAAGTCGAAGCCGGCGAAGCGCAAGCCGGCAAAATCCGCGACGAAGAAAGTCGTCAAGACCGCCGCCCGCAAGGTCGCGGCGAAATCCGGCAACGGGAAAGCCCCGGCGCCGGTGAAGAAGACCGCCTCATTCGTCACCCTTTTCGGAATGAAGATCGAGGTGGAGCGGCGCGGCAAGGGCCGCCCGATCGTGGTGAT
>DATJIG010000025.1:0-2148 GCA_035493495.1 Alphaproteobacteria bacterium | reverse complement strand
GCGCCGATGAGAGTGCCGCTGCCAATCTCGGCGCGCGGGCCGATCACCGCACCGGGCTCGATGGTGACGTCGGGCTCGAGGCGCGCGGTCTTGTCGACGTGTGCGCCGGCGACCGAAGCCGCAGGCGCAAGCGAGGACGGCCGCAGCGCGTTCGGGAACATGGCCCGCGCCACGGCCACGAAGGCGCGATAGGGCGCCGCGACGATCAAGGGCGCGGTGTCGGCCGGCAATCCCGCGGCCAGAGCCTTCGTCGTCAGACAGGCGCCCGCGCGGCTCCCGCGCGCCGCGTCCGCGAAGTTGCGACTCTCGAGAAATCCGAGGTCAGCCGGAGAGGCCCGATCGAGCGCGGCAATGCCGCTCAGGCGGCGCGAGGCGAGCGCCGCCGACGGCGCCTCGGCGCCGGTCAGCTCCGCGATCTCGGCCACCGTGAGACCGCGCGATTGCCGCAGGAAGACCGGCTCGCTCATCGCCCACCGCTTGGCCCATTGTCCGACCCGTCGCCAGCCGCGGCCAGGATCAGAACCTGGTGCCGCCGCTGAACCGGAAGACCTGCGTCTTGTCGCACACCTGGTTTCCGCCGATCCCGGTCTCGCAGTACTTGGTGAGAGGATAGGCGAAATCGAACCGCAGCGGTCCGAGCGGCGAATCCCAGAGCAGGCCGATACCCGCGGACGAGCGAATGTCGCTGAACTTGTCGAGGCCAACCTGGACAGTCTCGCCCGTCATGTTCCACGTCGCCGGGCCCTTATAGCCCCACAGCGAACCGGCATCGACGAAGGTGGCGAGCTTGATACCGATCTCCTTCGGCAGGAAGTAGAGCGGCGTCTGCGCTTCAAGGCTCGCACCCCAGAACATCGTGCCGCCCAGCGCGTCGTTGAACGTGCCATTGGTCAGGTCACGCGGGCCGATACCGTTCGGCGCGAAGCCACGCACGAGGTTTGGGCCCATCTGGAAGTGATCCAGCATGCGCAGGTCCTTGCCGCCCCAGCCTGCGATATGGCCGCCGGTCAGCTTCAAGACGCTCACGACGTCCGGGAGGACCTCGTAGTAATTGCGGACTTCGCCTTGCGTACGGAGGAAGTTCACGTCGCCGCCAACGCCGGCGAGATCCTGCTTAAACTCGGCATAGAGGCCGCTGGTCGGCGACTTGACGTTGTCGAGCGTGTTGTAGGCCAGCGTATAGCCGACCATCGACACGGTGACCGGGCCGTTGGCAAGCTCCATGCGCACCGGCAACGAGGCCTCGCCGTCGCTATAGCAGGAGTTTCCGGGCTGCACGCCCGGGCCAGTGCCGTTACGGAAAGCCGCCGCGTCGGATGTGCTGACGCAGTTGTTGTACTGATCGATCAGCGAGATCTCCTGCCGATAGATCGAATAGCGCGGCGCGAAGGACAGCTCTTCCGTCAGGCCGAAGCCGAGCCGGAGGTTCGTGCCGACCGTCTTGGTGCCGTAAGACGAATAGTTGTTGGCGAGGTTCTGCCGCCAGAACAGGTCGACGCCGCCGGCCATGCGGTACCCGAGCAGATAAGGCTCAACGAAGTTCAATTCGACGCCCCGCGAATACTGGCCGTAGCTCACGGACGCCTTGGCGTACTGGCCGCGGCCCATCAGGTTGCGGTCGGCGATGCTGACTTCGGAGATGAACCCGTCAGCGGTCGAGTAGCCGCCGGCAATCGAGAACTGTCCGGTGGGCTGCTCTTCCACGTCCACATTCACGACGACACGGTCGGGCGCGGAGCCGGGCTCGTTGGTGATCTTCACGGTCTTGAAGAAGCCGAGGTTCTTCAGTCGGCGCTCGGCGCGATCGATGAGCGCG
Organism: Alphaproteobacteria bacterium; assembly: GCA_035493495.1. Taxonomy (GTDB): domain Bacteria; phylum Pseudomonadota; class Alphaproteobacteria; order SMXQ01; family SMXQ01; genus DATJIG01. The sequence continues at coordinate 332 of DATJIG010000025.1, read as the reverse complement.
CGATTATAGGCGTCGCCCTCGCCGATATCGAATTCGCGGCGGATGACGTAGTCGCGCGTGCGAATGTTGCCGCGGACGTTGATGCGCTCGATGTAGGCGCGCGCGCCCTCCTCCACGATGAAGCTGAGGTTGATGGTGTGGGTCTGGACGTTGCGGTCGCCGCGCGGCCGCACATTGGCGAAGGCATAACCGCGGCGCGAGGCCTCGATCGTCATCGCCTCGACGCTCTTCTGAACGAGGTCGGCGTTGTAGACGCTGCCGGCGCTCAGCTTGAGCTGGCTGCGCACGACGGAGGGATCGATTGCGCGAACGTTCGACACGACGTCGATGGT
>DATJIG010000024.1:5000-27422 GCA_035493495.1 Alphaproteobacteria bacterium | reverse complement strand
AGACGCGGTTAACCGTATGTCCGAACACCAGAGAGCAGGCAAGGAGACACCTCGGATGGCTCAGGAACGCGAGACAAGGACCTCGAACCGGGGGTTCGCCTCGATGGATCCCGCGAAGCAGCGAGAAATCGCGTCCAAAGGCGGCGCGAGCGTCCCTGATGAGAAGCGCAGCTTTTCGCAGGATCGTGAGCTCGCCGCAGCGGCGGGCCGTAAAGGCGGCCAGGCGAGCGGAGGTAACTTCGCTCATAACCCGCAACGCGCGGCCGAAGCAGGTCGCAAGGGCGGGCAAGCCAGTGGCGGCAACTTCGCCAACAACCCGGAGCGCGCATCGGAAGCCGGTCGCAAAGGCGGTCAACATAGTAGCGGCGGCGCTCGGTGATACGCACTCGATGAACAGGGGCGCCTTCGGGCGCCCCTTCCTTATCGCGCGCATCGCGCGACCGACGACGGCGGCGCCGGGCGCCTCTATGTGTTAAATCGCCCTGAGTTCCGCGACCGAACGACGCTTCAGTCTTCGAGCAATACGCGCGACGGCTCCTCGTGGAGCGCGTGCTCGATCTCGCGCCGCCCGGGCGTCCCCTTCCTCAACGCCACCTCCAGCTTGCGCACGTATTGCTCGTTGCGCTTCGGCGGCAGGAACGGCTCGTTGGGATCGACCACCGCCTCGATCAGCGCCGCGCCGGGCTCGGCGAGCGCCCGATCGAGAATGCCGGCGCAATCGTTCGGGTCATCGACGCGATGCCCCTTGATCCCATCGCCTCGGCCACCGTCACGAAGTCGATTGGCTGCAACCGGCACTCGTACTCGGGATTGCCGAGGAACATCATCTGCTCCCACTTGATCTGCCCGAGCTCGTTGTTCTTCAGCTTGTAGCGCGTGATGGTCGCGAGCTCGCCCAGCAGCATCGCCAGGCCGCCGTCGCCCACGAACGCAATGACCTGTCGTCCCGGATACGCCAGCGCCGCGGCGATCGCGTACGGAACCCCGCAAGCCATCGACGCCATGCCGCCGGAGACCGAGAACATCTGGTTCGCCTTGATGTCGACATAGCGCGCGAGCAGGCCGGTGTTGTACCCGGAGTCGGCGGCGAGCCGAAACGCGCGCTTCTTCCGCTGGTTCCGACATTCATAAACTCCGGCATAAACTCCGGTTCCGCTTCGGAACCCGTTCCGCCGGCCCTGCGTTCGTTACGTGCCGAGCCGCGTGAGCGCCCCGGCGCGAGGACGTGAGTACGGAGTTCGCCATGGCAAACAATAATATCGTCGGTCACGCCAAGACGCTGTTCATCGCCGGGCTCCGCGACGCCCACGCGATGGAGTGTCAGGCCCAGGAGATGCTCGAGCGGCAGATCAGCCGGCTACGGCACTATCCTCGGGTCGAGGATCGCCTGCGCACCCATCTGCAGGAGACCGCCGAGCAGATCCGCCGTCTCGACGAGGCACTCAATGTCGTCGGCGAAAGCCGCTCGGCGCTGAAGGACCCGGCAATGCCGCTCGCCGGCAACTCGACCGCCCCGTTCCAATCGCTGGCGGGCGATGCGATCGTCAGGAACGTGCTCGCGAGCTATGCCTTCGAGCACTTCGAGATCGCATCGTACGAGTCGCTGCTGGCCATGGCGGAAGCGGCGAAGCAGATGAGCTGCATCGGCTTTCTGCGCCCCTCGCTTCACGAGGAACGGGCAATGGCCGACTGGCTCGCCGAGCATCTGCGTGAGGTGACCCTGCGGCACCTCGAGCTCTCGGCGGAGAACATCGAAGCGTCCCGCTAGGGCGAATGGTGGCCCCTAGTGGTAACCGACGTCGGCGCGCACCTTGCCGCGGAACACCCAGTAGGACCACGCGACGTAGACCAGGATGATCGGCAGCAGGAACAGCGTGCCGACCAGCAGGAACGCCTGCGTGCTCGGCGACGATGCCGCCTCCCACAGCGTGTATTTGTGCGGCACGATCATCGGCCACAGACTGATGGCGATACCGATATAGGACATCGTGAACAGGGCGATGGCGAGGACGAACGGCATCGCCTCCGACCTGGGATTGGTGAGCGCGCGCCACTCGAGAAACGCGAGCACCGCGGTGATCACCGGCACCGGCGACAGGTATGCGATGTTCGGCCACGAGAACCAGCGCCGGGCGATGTCGGCGTCCATGATGGGCGTCCAGATGCTGACGATGGCGACCGCGATCAGCACGGCGATGAAGAAGCGCCGACCCATCGAGCGCGCCCACGCCTGCAAGTCGCCCTCGGTCTTGAGGATCAGCCAGCCCGCGCCCAGCAGTGCGTAGCCGCAGATCAGCGCGAGTCCGGTGAAGATCGAGAACGGCGACAGGAAGTCGAACGAGCTTCCGGTGAAGTGCCGACCGTCGACCTCGAAGCCCTGAATGAAGGCGCCGAGCACCATTCCCTGGGCGAAGGTTGCGAGCGCCGATCCGCCGCAGAATCCGTAGTCCCAGAACGTCATGTGTCGCGCATGGCGATAGTGGAATTCGAAGGCGACGCCGCGGAAAATCAGCGCCATCAACATGAGCAGGATCGGGAAATACACCGCCGGGATGATGATCGCGAACGCGAGCGGGAACGCCGCCAGCAGGCCGACGCCGCCGAGGATCAGCCAGGTTTCGTTGCCGTCCCAGACCGGGGCGATCGAGTTCATGACGAGGATCCGCGACGGGCGATCGGGCGCGAAGGCATAGAGGATGCCGACGCCGAGGTCGAAGCCGTCGAGCATCACGTAAAAGAAGACGCCGAGACCGAGAATCCCGGTCCACAACGGCACGAAGTCCAGCATCTCGGTCATAGCTCCTCCGATCCCGGCAGCGCCGTCACGGGCCGACTCGACCGGCCACTCTCGATCGTCTCCTCCTGGACATCCGGCTGCGCCGGGCCCGCGCGGACGATGCGGCCCATGAACGCGAGGCCAGTCGGGAAAATCACCAGATAGACAGCCATGTAGCCGAGGAACGACAGCAGCACGTCGGTTCCGGTCAGAGACGGTGTGACCGAGTCGGCGGTGCGCATCAGGCCATAGACCGTCCACGGCTGCCGGCCGACTTCGGTCGTCGTCCAACCCGCAAGCACCGCGAGAAAACCCGACGGTGCCATGATCTCGCACGCCCGCAGGAAGGTCGGGGATTCGTAGATCCAGCCGCTCCAGCGCAGCCACCAGCTCCAGATGACGAGCGCGAGCATGAGCAGCCCGAGCCCGACCATCGCGCGGAACGCGAAGAACGGGATCGCGACGGGAGGCCGGTCCTCGCGGGGCCATTCCTTGAGACCTCGTATCGTGCCGTTCACCTCGTGCGTCAGGATCAGACTTCCGAGCACCGGCACGTCGATCGTGTAACGATTGGTCTCGGCGCGCTCATCCGGTATCGCGAACAGCGTCAGCGGGACGCGCGAGGCGGTGTCCCACCTCGCCTCGATGGCAGCGAGCTTGGCCGGCTGATACTCGAGGGTGTTCAAGCCGTGAAGGTCGCCGGCGACGATCTGCACCGGCACCATGATGGTGAGGAACCACATCGCCATCGACAGCATCGTGCGCGCGTCATCGACCGTGCGGCGGCGGAGCAGAAGAAACGCCGCGACCCCGGCGACGACGAATGCCGTGGTCACGTAGAATCCCGACACCGTGTGGACCAGCCGGTACGGAAACGACGGGCTGAAGATGATCGCGGTCCAGCTCTGCGGCAGGAAGCGGCCATCGACAACCACGTGCCCTGTCGGCGTCTGCATCCAGCTGTTGGTGGCGAGAATCCAGAACGACGAGAACAGGGTTCCCGCCGCGACCATGATCGCGGCGAAGAAGTGCATGCCGGGCGGCACGCGCTTCCGCCCGAACAGCAGCACGCCGAGGAACGTCGCCTCGAGGAAGAACGCCGTCAGCCCCTCGTAGGCCAGAAGCGGCGAAATGACATCGGCCGCGGCGTCGGTGAACCGGCTCCAGTTGGTGCCGAACTGGAACGGCATGACGATGCCGGAGACGACGCCCATGCCGAACGAGATCGCGAAGATGCGAATCCAGAAAAAGGAGATCCGCTGGTAGACCGGCTTGCCGGTGAAAAAGTACAGACCTTCCAGGAAGGCGATGTAGCTGGCCAGTCCGACCGTGAATGCCGGCAGCAGGATGTGCCAGGCAATGACCCAGACAAACTGCAAACGGGATAAAAGGAGAGGATCGAGATCCAAAGCCGTACCTCCGCGTCAGCAGCCGGGCCGTGGGCCGGGCCGGACGCCGGGATTCTTCGCGGCCGGCCCGAATCTGTCAACGAGCCACGTTGAGCTATTTCGCGAGTTGGGGCTGCTCGCCCTCGGGGAGCTGGGCGTCGAATGCCGCCAGCAGCAGTGCCGTCGAGGCGTAATTTCCCATCAGCGACACCAGGTCGACCAGCCCGCGGCGGCCGAATGCCTTTTCGGCGCGGGCATAGGTCGCCGAATCGAGGCGGTGGGTGCGGATGAGCTGACGCCCGAGCTCGATGATGATTGCCTCCGGTTCCGGCACTCCGGCCAGGCCCTTGCGGTGCTTGACCACATCGACGATTGCCCGGGGAAGCCCCTCCTTGAGGGCCTCGCGCTCGTGCTGGAACCACTCGAACTCGCTGTCCATCTCGCGCGCCGTCACGAGGATGATCAGCTCGCGGATGTGGCCGGGAAATCCCGCCTCGAAGCGCAGATAGCGGCTCGGCGCCGACTGCAGCGTCGACAGCTTGGGGCTGTGCAGCCGGATGCCGCCCGGGCCGTTCAGTCCGGCGAGCGAGCCGCCCTTGGGATCCTGGTGGTGGTCGTAGACCTTGCGGCCCGCCTCATCCAGCTCCTCACGCTTCGGCAGCGGCACCCGGCAACCCGAGTCTTCGTAGATGTCGGGCGGAAGCGAGCTCTTGGTCATCGTGATCTCTCGGGTTGGGACGGATTGCGAAATTCAGAAAAGCGAAATTCAAAATAGGGGTTGGGCGCGTATGGCGCATTATGAGGGTATCGGCCGGATATTGGCCACTCTCCACAGCGCGCCGGATTTTTGTTGCCGCGGCGGCGCCGGCCGAGAGAATACCGCCTCTCCGGCAACCGGCCGAAGCGATCGCCGGGCCCGGGACTTCGACAGGGACTCTCGCATGCGCAATTTCACCTTCGCCGTCGCCGCCTCCGTCATTTCCACTGCCATGCTCGCGAGCGGAGCCGCGAACGCGCAGGACTTCCTCGGCGGAAAGCAGCTCAAGATGATGGTGGCGACGCCGCCGGGCGGCGGCTACGACGCCTATGGGCGCCTCGTCGCCCGCCACATGCGCGACTACCTGCCGGGGCGGCCCAACATCGTCGTCAACAACATGGCGGGCGCCTCGGGCATCACCGGCACGAACTGGCTGTACGAGGTCGCGCCGCGCGACGGCACGGTGATCGGCACCTTCAACAAGTCGGAGCCGTTCTACCAGGCGATCGGCCAGAAGGGCGTGCGCTTCAAGGCGCAGGAGTTCGGCTGGATCGGCGCGATGAGCCAGGCGCCCGACACCATCAACGTGTCGAACCGCGCCGGCGTGAAGACGATCGAGGACGTGAAGAAGAAAGAGGTCATCATCGGCGCCGACTCCGGCGGCACGATGACGCTCTACCCCGCCCTCCTCAACTCGATGATCGGCACCAAGTTCAAGATCATCACCGGCTACGCCGGCAGCGCCGCGGTCTATCTCGCGATCGAGAAGGACGAGGTGCAAGGCGTCGGCTCGACGCCGTGGACGACGTGGAAGGCGACGCGCCCGGACTGGGTGCGCGAAGGCCGCATCCTCGCGCTGGTGCAGGTGGGCTTGAAGAAGGACCCGGACCTCGCGAACGTTCCGCGCATGATCGACCTCGCCGAGAACGACGAGGAGCGCGTCCTGTTCACGTTCGTGAGCTCGGTCGCCGCGATCGAGCGCCCTTACGCCGCGCCGCCGGGCATTCCCGCCGAGGCGCTGGCGACCTGGCGCAAGGCGTTCGATCAGGCGGTCAAGGACAAGGCCCTGATCGCCGAGGCCGAGAAGATGAACCTCGACCTCGATCCCCAGGACGGCGAAACGGTGGCGAAGATCGTCAGCAGTATCCTGACGACGCCGCCCGAAATCATCGCCAAGGTCCGCGCGTTCGTCGACGAGGGGCGCTGAGCGAGGCTCACAGCTTCGACATCGCCTCGGCCTTCTCGACGATCTCCCTAGGCGTCGCCATCGTCTGCTTGACCAGCGCCTCGATCTTCTCGCCGGTCTGGGCGTTGATCTCGAAGCCCATCGCCTGCGCCTCCTTGAGGAACGCCGGGTCCTTCATCGTCGCATCGTAGGCGCGGCGGAGGATGTTCACGCGATCCGCCGGCACGTTGGGCGGCGCGAGCATCGGCCGGCCCAGTAGAAGGTTCGCCGCGAACAGCGAGAAGATATCGCGCTGCTCCTCGGTCTTGGTGAACTCGAACACCGTCGGCACCTTGAGCCACGCGACCGGCTCCTCCTCCATCGTTAGCAACGGGATGAGCTGCCCCGACTTGACCCACTGCGCGCGGGCGTCGTTCGGTCCGCCGATGGTGTCGACGAAGCCGCCGACCTCACCCTTCTGCAGCGCGAGCACGATGTCCTGCGGCGCCTTGTAGCCGCTGACGACACGGATCTTCATGTCGAGCGTCTTCTTGAGCAGGATCGGCGCGGTCGTCACGCCCTGCCCCGGGCCGGTGACACCGACGATGATCTCCTTCTCGAACAGCTCGCTCGCTTTGGTCAGGCCCGCCTTCGGCGAGGCGAAGAACGCGCGGTGGTTGACCTCGGGGCTGCCGATCCAGTTGAACTTCGCGGGATCGAAGCGGACGTTCTGGAAATTGAGCAGCGCGGCGTCGGTGATGTTGCGCGTCACCATGCCGACGATGGTGCCGTCCTGGGCCGCGACGCCGTAGAGATAGTTCGTCGCGATGATGTGCCCGGCGCCCGGCATGTTCTCGGTGATGAACGTCGGGTTCCCGGGAATGTGCCGGGTGATGTGGCGGCCGATCAGCCGGCCCCACGCGTCGTAATCCTGGCCCGATGCCGTGCCGACGATCAGCCGGATCTGCTTGCCCCTGTAGAAGTCCTCGCCGTGCGCTCCGTCGAGCGCCAACCCGAGCACCATCGTTGCCGCGACGGCAGCGGTCCACCACACCCTCATCGTCACGTCTCCCTGCCGGCGCCGCTTCTTGCGGCGGCGCGTTACGATTCGACTTTGGCGGCCTTGCGCGCGCGCCGTTCGGCGCCGAGCTCCATCTTCTGGAAACCATGCTCGGAGATGTCGAAGGCGTTGCCTTCCGGATCGGTCGCGCGCTGCTCGGCGTAATAGCGGTTGTCGGGGCGCTGCATCGGCCCCCTGATCTTGTATTTCTTCAGGCGCTCGGCGACCGCGTCCGCGTCGTCGACCTGGAAGCCGAAGTGATTGAGGCCGTTGACCTTGCCCTCGACGCGGTTGGGCAACAGCGCGACGTTGAAGTAGCCGTCCGACAGGAACACGCCGCCCGTCGGACTGCGGTCGATGATCTCCATCTCGAAGACATCGCAGTAGAATTGCGCCAGCGCCTCCGGATCCATGGCGACGATCGCCAGGTGCTTGATCTTGGCCATTGTGCTGTCCCCCTTCGCTACGGCGCCGCTCAGGCGTTGTCAGTTGCTGCGACGAACGCCCGGTCGACGATCTTGTCGAACGTACTTTCCGCCGCGAGCAGCCCCCAACCGACCATCCAGTCGTAGATGTGCTCATACTCCTCGCGGGAATAAGGCCGCGGATAGAGATAGCGGAAGCGGCCGAGATAGAAGTCGCCTTCTGTCAGCTTGCAGATGTCCGCCGGAACCTCGCGGATCATGTATTTCAGGAACGGACGCATGTCCTGATTGATGACGTCGACCGCCTTGCGCACGCTACGGTCGATCCGGGCGTAGGTGTCGGGCGCGAGGGAGGGCACCGCCACCTCCGCTCCGTCATAGAAACCCTCACAGATGATCTTGTGCCCGCGCTTCACGGCGACCGTGATCCACGGTTCCATCAAGGCCGCGGCGCCGATCTTTCCTTCCTCCAGCAAGCGCAAGCGCTGCTTCGGCCCGCCGACGTGGCCGACGCGCACGTCGCTCTTGCGGGTCATGAAGCCCCCGAGCAGACCCAACGCGGAATAATGCGAGCCGGCGTGCATGTTGACGCCGACCAGCACGTTGCGCAGATCGCCCGGGATGTTATGCGGCGAGTTGCCGGCGACGATAATTGCCTGCGTCGCAACAGCGGCTCGCTTGGTGACCACGCGCGCGCCCTGACAGCTGTCCTGCGTGCGCCGGATCTGTCCCCATTCGCACGCGCGGTACATCGAGAATTCACCCGTCTCGATGCCTTCGTGCCATCCGTACGATTTGACCTGAGTGTGATCTTCGATCGGCTTGTCGGGGACCTCCTTGTCGCGATCGCGACCCGATCCTGCCGGAACGAGGGTGACATCCAGGCCTTCCTCTTTGAAGATGCCGCGCTCCATCGCCACGTGATAGGGCAGCGAAAAGACCGCGTTATTCACCTCGATTCGCGTCTTGATGAGACTCATGATGCCTCCTGATGGATGAGGGAACAGGCGCAACCGGTCCAGCCCGCATTTTCTTGTTTTGAAAATCCTAGCATCGGGGGCCACCCGTTGCGACCGGGCAAAATGGCCCAACCGCGTAAAAGCCACGATCTCCATGGACGGCCACGCGCCCATATTGCGTCGCAGTGGACGGCCACAAGCGCCGGGAATACGTTTGTGACCAAATAAGAAGCTTTTCATCAGGGGAGTCTCATGGACGACAATCACAAGCCCGCGCACGTCACCGGCAACCAGGCACGGGCCGCCTGGGGCAGCGATCTCGTCGCCGACGCGCTGCGCGAGCAGAACATCCCCTACATCTGCCTCAACCCGGGCGCGAGCTATCGCGGCCTGCACGACAGCATCGTCAACTATCTCGGCAACGAGTCGCCGAAGATGGTCGTGTGCATGCACGAAGAGCACGCGATCGCGATCTGTCATGGCTATGCGCTCGTCACCGAGAAATCGCTGGCCGCCGTCGTCCACAGCAACGTCGGCCTGATGCACGCGACGATGGCGATCTTCAACGCGTGGTGCGGCCGCGTGCCGGTGCTCGTCATCGGCGCGACCGGACCGGTCGACGCGATGAAGCGCCGGCCGTGGATCGACTGGATCCACACCACCGCCGACCAGGGCGCGCTGGTGCGCGACTACACCAAGTGGGACGACCAGCCGGCCTCGGCTGGCGCCGCGGTCGAAGCGATCCGCCGCGCGAGCCTGATCGCGCGCACCAAGCCATGCGGGCCGGTGTACGTCAACCTCGACGTCGCGATGCAGGAGTCTCACATCGAGGGTGACCCGAAGTTCGAGCCGGTGACGCGCTATCAGCCGCCGCCCGCCACCGTTCCGTCGCGCGAGACCGTCGATCAGGCGGTGGAGGTCCTCAGGAACGCCAAGCGGCCGCTGATCCTGTGCGGACGCGTGTCGCGCACCGAGGAAAGCTGGAAGCAGCGCGTGAGGCTCGCCGAGTGGACCGGCGCGCGCGTGCTCACCCACATCAAGGAGCCGGCGGGCTTCCCCACCGACCATCCGCTCTACCTCACCGAGAGCGGCTGGAAGTTCCGTCCCAAGCTGGTCGAGTGGCTGAAGGGCGTCGACGCCGTGCTGTGCCTCGACTGGTTCGACCCGGCCGGCAGCATCCATCAGGCGTTCCCGGTCGGCTCCGGCGGACCGAAGGTCATCAACGCCTCGATGGACTACCAGCTCCACAAAGGCTGGGTGATGGACTACCAGGGTTTGCCGCCGGTCGACATCTGGATGGCGACGACGCCGGAGTCGGCGGTGACGTCGCTGCTCGAAGGACTCGAGCGCGCCAAGGCGCCGAAGCGCCCGGTGCCGCAGAAGGCGATCCCGAAGATCGCGCCGCCGACGGCGACGTCCGGCACCATCAACATCACCGATATGGCGCGGGTGTTCGCCAACAGGGCGGAAGGCCAGCCGCTCAGCATCATCAGCCGCCCGCTGGGCTGGCCGCCCAACGCCAACGTCATCACCCACCCGCTCGACTTCTTCGGCGCGGCGGGCGGCGGCGGGCTCGGCGCGGGCCCGGGCATCGCCGTCGGCGCGGCGCTGGCGCTGCGCGATCACCATCCCGGCCGCATCCCCGTCGCGATCCTGGGCGACGGCGACTACATGATGGGCTGCAACGCGCTGTGGACGGCCGCCAACATGGACATCCCGCTGCTGCTGGTGATCGCCAACAACCGCTCCTACTACAACGACGAGGAGCACCAGAAGCACATCGCCGAGCACCGCGGCCGTCCGGTCGAGAACGCGCCGGTCGGACAGCGCATCGAGATGCCGCCGCCCGACCTCGCGGCGATCGCCCGCGCCCAGGGCTGGGAGGGTGAAGGCCCGATCACCGACCTCGCGAGGCTGCCGGCCGCGCTCGACAAGGCGTTCGCCGCGGTGAAGCAGGGCAAGCGCTACCTGCTCGACGTGCTGATCGCGCCCGAGTACGTGCGCGCGCCGCTGGTCGACTATCTATGAGGCGTCGGCGCTTCGGCACGACACAGGTTTAGGGAGGATGTCATGGCGAAGATCCGCCACATCGTCTTCAACACCACCGATCCCGAACGGCTGGCGAAGTTCTACGTCGACGTGATGGGTCTTACAGTCGTGCACCGCGCGTCGAACGGCGGCATCTCTCTGACCGACGGCTACATGAACCTGTCGATCCACACCAACAAGATCGACGGCAAGCCGAGCGGCTTCAACCACTTCGGCTTCCTCGTCGACGACAACGACGAGGTCGCGGCGAAGTTCGAGCAGCACGGCTACCGCAAGCCGAAGAAGCGGCCCGGCGATCGTCACTACGCCGAGTACCGCTGCATCGATCCCGACGGCAACAACTTCGACCTTTCGGTCAACGGTTTCGACGAAATCCGTCCCGACCGCGTCAAGGTGAAGGCGGAAGAGACCGACTGAGCACGCGTTCGCGTCGACGGCAGGCGTAGAACCGCCCCTGCGTCCTGCCGCTTCAACAAAAACCTGGGCTCGGGAGGCATCGGTGACGAGGTTTTTGACGACGGCTCTGGCCGCGTGCGGCGGCGTGCTCGCCCTTCTCCATCCGGCGACGGCCCAGGCGCAATCCGACGCGCTCGCCAGGTTCTATCAGGGCAGGTCGGTCAACGTGATCATCTTCCAGGGACCGGGCACGACCTACGACGTCTACGCCCGCCTCCTCACGCGCCACATGGGCCGGTTCATTCCCGGCAACCCGACGCTCGTTCCGCAGAACATGATCGGCGCCGGCGGACTCAAGGCGACCGAATACCTCTACGGCATCGCGCCCAAGGACGGCAGCGTGTTCGGCGAGATCTCGCCCGGCAACGCCTTCGAGCCGCTGCTCGGCGGATCGAAGGTCGAGTTTGATCCGCTGAAGTTCACCTGGCTCGGCAGCATGGCGCGCAACGTCTCGGTCGGCGTGTCGTGGCACACCCAGCCGTTCAAGACCGTCGACGACGTCAAGGCGCGCGAGATGATCTCGCCGGGCACCGGCGCCGGCGCCGATTCCGAGATCATCCCGGTCGCGCTCAACACGCTGGTCGGCACCAGGTTCAAGGTGATCCCCGGCTACCCCGGCATCGCCAACGCGGCGCTGTCGATGGAGCGCGGCGAGCTCGACGGCATCGCCTACTGGGCGTGGACCGGGGTCAAGTCGTCGCACCCCGACTGGGTGCGCGACCGCAAGCTCAACGTCATCTATCACACCGGCACGAAGAACCCGTCCGACCTGCCGAACGTGCCCAAGATCCGCGACTACGCGAAGAGCGAGATCGACCGCGAGGCGCTCGATCTCCTGCTCGCGCGCGAGACTCTGGGGCGGCCGTTCCTCGCGCCGCCGGCGCTGCCCGCCGATCGCGCCCAGGCACTGCGTACCGCCTTTGCCAAGACGCTCGCCGACCGGGACTTCCTCGCCGACGCGGCGAAGGTCCAGGCCGACATCGATCTCGTCGGCGCCGATGAGGTCACGTCGCTGCTGAAGCAGACCTTCGCTTACAAGCCGGAGGTGATCGAACGCGCCAAGAGCGCGCTCAAGCGCACGCCGTAGCGCGCCGTCAGAGCCCGACGCGCTTCAGCTCGACCGCGCGACCGTAGGGCCGCCATGCGTCGCCGAGGCGCAGGCGGTCGACGATGACGCGCCACGCGTCGAAGTTGCGCGCCATCGTCATGTGCGGACCGACCACTTCGACGTTCTCGCGGCGCGGCCCCGGTGTTTCGAGCGCACTTTCCCAGGCGATGACGCCGTCGGTCCGCGTGTAGATCGCCGTCACCGGCACCGTCGGCGGATCGTTCAGATGCTCCGAAAGCTGCTCGGCGTCACCGCCGTGCAGGATCGACAGCGCCTCGTACAGCGGCTCGAGCACGCTCGCCGTCGGCTTGTGGATCGGGCTCGCGAGCACGATGACCTGGCGCACGGCCTCGGGCCGCAGCTTCGCCAGCTCGCGCGCCAGCACGCCGCCGAGGCTGTGGCCGATCAGCGTCACCCTGGCGCCGCGGTTCGCGGCGCTGACCTCGTCGAGACGGCGGACCATGCCGCGCAGCGTGAACGCCGTCGGCCCGAGGTTGGTACCGAGATCCCAGCCGTAGACGGCATAACCCTTGCCGGTGAGAAAATCGCGCAGCGGCTCGGTCTGCCAATCGCCGGCGAAGAAGGCCGGGAAGATGATCACCGGGCGACCATCGCCCGGAAGCGCGTCCTTCAGATCGCGCGGGATGTCGCGCGGACGTGGTGCAAGGGCGGCCTGCACCTCCCCGAACAGCGACATCCATGACGGGCGCTCGGGAGCAGCGGAGGAGTCCGCGCCCCACGCGGCGCCGCCGCAGAGAAGAACGAGAAGCGTCAGGACGGCGACGACAGGCTTCATGACGGTGCGCCCCGGCGGATGATCCGATGTCGAGTTTACACCCGCGCGCGGCCGGGCTTAACCCTCTCGTCCGTCGGGCCCCGCACCCGAGACGCGGTCGGGGCCGACGCAGCGGTCGCCCGGGCGGAGAATGCGGGCGCCGTAGGCGGGCAACTCCAGCGTCCCGTCGCTCGCCAGATCGGCCGCGCTGCAGTCGATCTGGTCCGTCAGCCGCCCGGCCGCCTTGCGCGCGAACTCGGCAGGGATCTGCACCTTGGCCGACTCCGCACCGTAGTTCAGCAGAACGACGAGGTCGCCGTCGCGAGCCGATCCGGGCCGGATATAGGCGAGCACGTCGGCGCCGTCGGCCCCGCCGGTGTCAATCCAGCGGACGGTCTGGCCGCGCAGGCCGGGCAATTCGCGGCGAAGCTCCAGCAGGCGCTGGTACCACGGCCGTAAACCGTGCGGGTCGCGCCAGTCGATCGGCACGCGCTCGCGGTAGGGCTCGAACTCGGCCCCCACCTCGTCGCCCATGAACAGCGCCGGGATGCCCGGCAACGTCAGCAGCATGGCGGCGGCAACGCGCGTGCGGTCGAGGCCGTAGCGGGTGATGAAACGCGGGCCGGTGTCGTTGTTGGCGATGAAGCGCAGCACCCGCGCGGGCTGCGGATCGTCCGCGATCGCCTCGCGCAGGAACTCGGCCGTGTGCGCGGGATCGTCGAATGCCGCCTGCCATGCCCAGTGGCCGAGCTGGTCGTTCCAGTCGTAGGCGGCGTCGAAGCCATTCTGGAAATAATAGGTGTTCTGCGCCGTTGCCTCGGCGAGCAGGAACAGGTCCGGCTTCACGCGCTTGAGCTCGGCGCGCCAGCGCTGCCAGAACTCGGGCGCGCGGCGCCGGGGTCCCCAGGCGGCATCGACGCGGAAACCGTCGACGTCGAAATCGCGGATCCAGTGGACGCTCGCCTCGATCATCATCCGCTGAACCTCGGGATTGTCGAAATTGAGGTTCTTCAGATTGCTCCAGTCGAAGTAGTTGGCGGCGCCGCTGTCGGCGGTGCGCGCGAAAAAGTCGTAATAAGGCGATGCCCTGCCGCGCGCGTCCGCATCGATGTAATATGGATGCCGGTCGGACAGATGATTGGTGACGAAGTCGGCGATCACCCGCATGCCGCGCGCGTGCGCCTCGGAGATCAGATGCCGGAACGCAGCCTCGTCACCGAAATCGCTCCTGAGTCGGAAGTGATCGACGACGGCATAGCCATAGTCGTCGCGGGCCGCCGCGGTGACCGGTGACAGCCAGAGCACGGTGACGCCGAGACTGGCGAGATCATCGAGCCGCTGCGTGACATCGTCGAAGCCGTGCGATCCGAAGAAGAACGGCGCGATGCCGTAGACCACGGCGTTGTCGATCCACGCCGCGTGATCGCGCGCAAGATCGACCGCCATCGCCTTGCCGCCCCGCACCCGGAACATGGCCGTGCTCTCGTCGGTGCGTCCCGCCGCGTCGGTCACGCGAAGGGTGACGTAGTAGTCGCCCGGCACCGCCGGCGCGGCGAACGAGATGCGCTTGCCCGACTTGGGAAGGTTCGCGAGCGGCGCCGGATTTCCCTCGCGGGCGCGCCACTCGTAGGAAACGATTGGTGCCGCTTTGGCCGGCGAACGCGCGGTCGCACCGCCGTCCAGCGTGACCGCGGTGCTCCGCACCAGCGCGCGCACATGGGCCGCGGGAACATCCCTGAGGCGGACATGCCATTGCTGGTTCGCGGTCCGGCCTCTCGCCACGCCGCCCTGGCGACATTCCGCCGAGAGCGTGTTGTCGCCTTCGGACAGCGGCACGCGCGCGGTGAACCGGTCGCCCTCGCGCTGAGCGGTGATGGCGATGCCGGTGGTGGAGACGATGACCGCGTCGCAGCTCGCGTCTGCCGTTCCCTCCACCAGTTTCTCGAAGGTCCAGGCGTCGCCGCCGTCGGTGTCGAACGCGACGGGTTGACCTCCGCCGCCACACGACGTTACTAGGAGTGCGAAAAGAGTGAGGACGCGCCGCGTTTTCGAAATGCGGCGCCGGAAGCTGACGGCAATATCCATGTGCGGTTGTCTTAGCGACTCGCCGCCGTGGTCTTAAGAGTCAACCTGTCCGCAAGCGCAGCGCGACCAATCAACATTTCGTGGGCGCTGGCGTACCGAGCGGAAGCGCGGGGGACATTTTGTCGGTTGCCCCGCGTGTTCCGCGATGCTTAAGGTTGGCTGCGATTCAATTGGCTGAGCGAGCTTGATGGCGGCACCGACAGACGAGGATATCTTCGCCTACGTACAGGGCGCGTTTCCCTCCGTCTGGGCGCTCGAAGTCCTCCGGCTTCTCCACCGGGAGCGCGCGCGCGCGTGGCGCGCGACCGACCTGATCTCAGAGCTGCGGGGCAGCGAAGCGGCGATCGGGTCCGCGATCGCCGCTCTCGAGGCCGCGGGACTCGCCGTATCGGAACATGACGTAGTCCGATTTCACGCGGCATCCGACACGGTCGCCGAGCTCGCCCAGCGAACGCTCGAGGTCTACGTCGTGCGTCCGGCCTGGGTGATCCGCGCCATCCTGACGGCGCCGAACGCCAAGCTCAAAATCTTCGCCAACTCGTTCCGACTCAAGGATTAAGACAATGTGGGGTTGGGCACCACCAGTCATCTATCTCCTCTGCCTTGCCACCAGCGCGGTGTGCGCCTGGCTGCTGATACGAAGCTACCGGCGCAACCGCGTGCGGCTGCTGCTCTGGAGCGCGGCATGTTTCGTGTTCCTCGCGCTCAACAATCTTGCCGTGGTGATCGACATCCTCGTCCTGCCGACCAGCATCGATCTGACGCTGCTTCGGCTGCTCACGTCACTCGCCGGCGTCATAACCCTGCTCTACGGCTTCATCTGGGAGGTCGACTGATGCAAGCGCAACTCTTCATCAGCGGCACGGTGACGATGGGATTCCTCGTCTCCGGCCTGTTCTTCCTGCGCTTCTGGCAGCGCACCCGGGATCGCCTGTTCATCGCCTTCGGCGTGGCGTTCTGGCTGTTCGCGGCGAACCAGGCATTGGTCGCGCTGTCCGGGGTTCCGAGCGAGCACCAGAGCTGGTTCTACGCGCTCAGGATCGCGGGCTTCGCGCTGCTGATCGCGGCGATCGTCGCCAAGTCGGTGAAGCGCCGGCCGGCCGCGTGACTACTGGACCGGCAGGTCGTACTTGCGGCGCAGATCGGCGACGAAGGCGAGGTCCTCGTCGGTGGTCGCGACGAGCTGATTGACGATCTCGGCCAGCCGCTCGCCGCTGATCGGCTGGAAGTCGTCTCCGAGCTCGGCCTCCGCGATCCGCAGATACTCGGGATCCTTGATCGCCTCGGCGTAGGCGGCGCGCCATGCCCGCACCATCGGCGCGGGCGTCTTCGGCGGCAGCGCGAACCACTTGTTGACGAGGAAGTCGGCCTGGATGCGCTCGAAGGCGTCACGCGCCTTGTCGTCGAGCTTCGGCTTCAGCAGATCGGACAAGAGCGGCACGTCCTCGAGCCCGTCGCGGGACTCGATCACGCCCGTGTCGTTGCGCACGCCGAGCTGGGCGACGCCTTTCACCTTGCCGCTCTTGAGGATCGGCATGATGCGGAATGCGTTCTGGTTGGCGGTCATGTCGATCTCGCCGCTCTGCAGCGCCATCAGCATCGCGGGCGTTCCCGAGTAGCCGATCACCCAGCGGAGATTCCAGCCGAGGTATTCGCGCGCCCACATACTGACGAGGAGTCCCGAGCGCGTGCCGTCGATGTCGCCGTAGACGATCGGCGGCGCCTTGGGATCGGTGAGGCGCGGCAGCGCCTCGTTACGGACCATCATCACCGTTCCGAGATTGGCATCGCCGCCGATGAACTCGTACTTCGACGGGTCGTATTTGACGCCCGTCGACCGCAGTTTGGTCGGGCTGATCTGGGTGCGGGAGCCGGCGATGATCGTGAGTCCGTCGGGCTTCACCTGATTCGTGAAGTAGTTGTTGGCCTGAAGTCCGCCGCCGCCGGCGATGTTGCGGAACACGATCTGCGGATTGCCGGGCAGATGCTTCGCCATCGCCTGCCCCGCCATGCGAGCCGCCGCGTCGGTGCCGCCGCCCGCCTTCGAGTTGATGATGAGGCTGAGCGTCTTGCCCTGAAACGAAACCGGTTGGGCGTGGGCGGTGCCGGTCGCAAGCATCGCGACGACGGCAACCGCACAAAGCGGCGTGCGCATGGTCGAATCCCTCATCGGCAATCGACTTTGGCCGCGTCGCCGCCGCTCTTCTCGTAGGTAACCTCGCACGTGAGCCCGGCCTTAAGATCGCCGCGTTGCCCCTCCTTGCCGGCCACCATGATGACGGTGCGGCCGCTCGAGACCTTGACGCTCTCGCTCTTGCCCGAGACCGGGAACTTCAGAATCCGACCGCCGTCCTCGACCGCCTCGATGGTGACCTTTTCGGTCTTTCCTGCCGCCTTGGCATCTTTTCCCGCGTCGGCGACGTCCACCGAACGCAGCTCGTCGGTCGGAAGGCCGTGCTTCTTGCGGTAGTCGACCATGAGCTGAAGCACGTCGTTGGGCGTTTCCGACAGCTCCTTGGCAATCGCCTGGATGATCTCACCCTTCATCGGCTGCCAGTCGGTGTCGATCTGCCGCTGCACCTCGGCGATGAACCCGGGGTCCTGCACCGCCTTCTGATAAGCGAGGCGCCACGCCTGCACCATCGGTTCGGGCGTGTTCGGCGGCAGCGCGAACCACTTGTTCACCTGCAGCGCGTTCATCCAGGCGCGGAACGCCTGCTCGGCCCTGGCGTCGAGCTTGCCGTCGATCATCTTCGGGAACAGCGGCACGTCGTCGAACGGCGGCCGCGGAACGATCGCTCCGCTCTCGTCACGGTCGCCGAGCTGGGCGAAGGCGACGAACTGTCCCGACTCGAGCAGCGGCTTGATCTGAAACAGGCTGCCGGTCGAGGCGAGGTCGATCTCGCCCGCGCGCAGCGCCATCATCGTCGCCGTGGTCCCCGAGTAGCCGACCACCCAGCGCAGGTTCCAGCCGAGGAGCTCGGCGCCCCACACCATCATCTGGATGCCGCTCTTGCCGCCGTCGACCGATCCCATCACCGCCGGCTGGGCGTTCCGGTCGGTGATGCGTGCGAGCGAGTCCTTGCGCGCGAGCACGATGGTGCCGTCGGATGCGCTGCCGCCGACCATCATGAAGCGCCTGGGATCGAGGTCGGCCTCTGTCTTGCGCACGTTGAGCGGATTGAGGCGCGAGTTCGACGCGAACAACACCGTCTGACCGTCGGGCTTCACCTGCTTCACGAAGTAGGTGATCGCCTTGATGCCGTTGCCGCCCGGCAGGTTGCGGTAGACGATCTGTGGCGAGCCCGGCAGGTACTTGGCGATGTGCTGGCCGACGAGTCGCGCCTCGAGGTCGGTGCCGCCGCCGGCGGTGGTGCCGAGCAGAACCTGGACCGGCTTGGTGAACGTCACGTCCGCCGATCGAGCGGCGGGCAGCCAGGCGAGCCCCAGCGCCGCCGCCGCGCACGCGGTACGAAAAAATACCCTCATCGAAGCCTCCCGCGGGGTGTCCCCACTGTCTTTCCGGGCGATCGAGCGCACCCGTATTGTTACCTAAACGGTAATGGACAAAGGCGCCGGAATCGAGGATCAATTATCAAAACTCGACATGAGTTTTGATTTCTGAAATTCGGCCGGGCGATGCGGTGCCCGGACCGGATCGGGGAGGCTGGAACCGCACACAGCGAACGCCGACGGCGGGGCGCCACGATCCGCGCCTGCCCTGTCGCTGCGTTCGTCTGCGCACAAAAACAAATCAACGTACAGGGCCGGCAATGTTCGAAGGCGTTCTCGAAGGGCTTATCGGCGTTCTCTCTCTCAAGTCTCTTATGTTGATGACGTTCGGCGTCGTCATCGCCAGCTTCTTCGCGGCGGCGCCGGGGATCGGCGGGATTCTGCTGCTCTCGCTGCTGATGCCGTATGCCGTCACGCTCAAGCCCTACGAGTTCATCGCGCTGATCATCGGCGCGGCAACCGTCGGCAACACCGCGACGACCTTCACCTCGGTGCTGGTCGGCGTGCCGGGCGGAGTGGGCTCGCAAGCGACAATCCTCGACGGCTACCCGATGGCCAAACGCGGCGAGGCCAATCGCGCGTTCGGCGCCGCGTTCCTCGGATCCGCGGTGGGCGCGATCTTCGGCGCGCTGGTGTTCGTCGCTTCCTTACCGATCCTTGGGCCGCTCGTCCTGAGTCTCGGGTCGCCCGATTTCTTCGTTCTCGTGCTGTGGGGCCTGAGCGCGGTCGCGGTGCTCGGCGGCAAGGAGCCGGTGAAGGGCCTCGCCGCCGCGGCCTTCGGCCTCGCGATCGCCCTGATCGGCACCGACGCCCGCACCGGCATCGAGCGCTTCACCTTCGACGGTACCTACCTCTGGAACGGACTCTCGATCGTCATCGTCTCAATGGGCGTGTTCGCGATCCCCGAATTGTTCGAGCTCGCCGTGAAGCGCACCCGCATCACCGACACGCTCGAGCTCGGCAGCGGGCTGTGGGAGGGCTGCAAGGATGTGTTCCGCCACTGGTGGCTGGTAATCCGCTCCAGCGCCGTCGGCGTCTGGGTCGGCATCCTGCCTGGCCTCGGCAGCGCCGTCGCCGACTGGTTCGCCTACGCCCACGCGGTGCAGACCGAAAAGAACCCCGAGACCTTCGGCAAGGGCGACGTGCGCGGTGTTCTCGCATCCGAGACCTCGAACAACGCCAAGGAAGGCGGCGATCTCATCCCGACGCTGCTGTTCGGCATCCCGGGATCGAGTTCGATGGCCATCATCCTGATCGGCCTGATCGCCGTCGGCGTGCAGCCGGGCGCGTCGATGCTAACGACCCAGCGGCCGCTGATGTTCTCGATGCTGTGGACGCTGGTCATCGCCAACCTGATGGCGACGGCGCTGGCGATGGCTTTCGCCAAGCCGTTCTCGAAGGCCTGCCTCGTCCCCTACTACGACCTGATCCCGGCGGTGCTGCTGTTCTGCATCATCGGCGTGTTCAGCGTCACCTACGACCTGGACGACCTGCTCGCGTTCCTGATCTTCTCGGTCGTCGGCGTGTTCATGAAGCGCAACGGCTGGCCGCGCGCGCCGCTGATGGTGGCGGTGGTGCTCGGACCGCAGGTGCAGCAGTACCTATGGCTGTCGACGGATCGCTACGGCCTCGAATGGCTGGTCCATTGGGACGTGCTCCTGCTCGGCGGGTTCCTGCTCGCCACCGTGCTGTGGCCGATGTACCGCAATCGCCGTGACAAGCGCGAGACCATGGACATGGACATCATGTCCGAGGTCCGGAGACCGACCGAGACCGGCAGCATCGTCATGTGCGGCCTCTTGATCGCGATGTTCGCCTACATGGTCATCGCCGCGACCCAGTGGCCGCTGCGCGCCTCGATCTCGGTCTACTTCATTGCCTGCATCGGCATTCTCGTCTCAGCGATCCAGATCGGCCGCGACATGGTGACCAAGCGGCAGATCGCCGCCGGAGTCGTGGAAGCGCCGGTCCCATACGCACCGGTCGAAATCCGCCGCGAGTTCGAGTTCGCGGCCTGGATCATCGGCATGGTGATCGTCATCGCGCTGGTTGGGTTCCACATCGCCTTTTTCCTGTTCCCGCTCGCCTACACCCAGGTGTACGGGCCGGGTTGGAAACGCGGGCTTACGACCGCGATCTGCGGCGAGGCCCTGCTGTGGTTCATCTTCGATTACATGAACGGGGTAGTATGGCCGGAGCCGCTGCTGCTACCCTTCCTCTATAACTAGGCGCCCGATCGAAACGGAGCGTCCCGACAGGAGGCTGCCATGAGCAACATCATGGGCACGATCGGCGCGAGCGCCCTGCTCGCAACAGCGCTGGCCTTTTCAATTGTGCCCTCCGCACACGCGGAGATCAGCTTCGCCGGCAAGCAGGTGACGGTGATCATCGGCTCCAAGGCCGGCGGCGGGACCGACGGTCAGGGACGCCTCCTCGGCGCTTTCCTCGGCGAGCACCTGCCGGGCAAGCCGCAGGTGATCTACTCCAACATTCCGGGCAGCTCGGGCATCAAGGCGATCAATCACTTCGCCACGCGCGTCAAGGCGGACGGCACCAGTGTGCTGTCCGCGAGCAGCGTCAGCCTCGAGCCGACGACGCTCAAGCGCACCGAGGTCGTGAAATACGACCCGCGCGAATTCGCGATGATCGGCGGCGTCACCGCCGGCGGCACCGTGATGGTGATCAAGGCCGACGCCAAGGCGCGGCTGATGGACAAGGGTGGCCAGCCGGTCGTGGTCGGGGCGGTCGACGCGACCCGCACCGGTCTCTCGATGGCGGTGTGGGGGGCCGAGTACCTCGGCTGGAACGTCAAGTGGGTGATCGGCTACTCCGGCACCTCGGCGCTGATGATGGCGATCCAGCAGGGCGAGATCGACATGACCGGCACCAGCAGCATGCGTCAGATCCAGCGGCTGCTCGACAACAACAAGCTGACGGGGTTCGTCCAGGCGGGCGATTACGAGGACGGCAAATTCGTCGGCCGCACGACGTTCCCCGACATCCCGGTGTTCCCGGACATGGTGCTGCCCAAGGTCGACGGCGTCGCCAGGGAGGCGTTCGAGAGCTGGCTCTACAGCAACCAGGTCGGCAAGTGGTTCGCCCTACCGCCGAAGACCCAGCCGGAAGTCGCCGAAATCTACCGCAGCGCCTACCGCAACATCATGGCCGATCCCAGGTTCCAGGAGCGCGCCAAGCGTGAGTTCGGCGAGGACTTCGAGCCGATGTGGGCGGAAGGCCTGACCCATGTGGTGAAGCAGCTTGCCTCGACCAGCGACGAGGCGATGAAGTTCACGACCGCGATGCGCGTCAAGCACGGCCTGCCGGCGGAGTAACAGCCATGGCGCGGACAAGACGCCTCGTCGAACGTGGATTTCTCTCCGGCGCGGGCTCACGCTCGCGTCCGCCTTCGCCCAGAGCGGCGACGACGTCTACAAGGGCAAGCAGATCCGCCTGATCATCGGCAACCAACGGCCGGCGATTACGACCTCGGCGGTCGGGTGCTCGCCAGGTACATGCCGCGCTACATCCCGGGCGCGCCGACCCGGCCATGACGAAAGGGCATTGAATCGCCGCGCCTCTACGGACGGGTCGCACCTCGTTCGTTCTTAAAAGATGGGCGCGGGAATGACGAACGAGTGAGAGCGTTGAAAGACAACGCGCCTCTACGGACGGGTCGCACCCCGTTCGTTCTTCAAAGAGGGGCGCGGGCATGACGAAAGGAGAACGGCCGTCTTTGCACGATGGTGGCCGGCAGCCCCGATAGATCGCGGGTCGATTGAGGGAGAGGTCGGCGCTGCCTATAATTTCGGTGGCCCCGCTCCCCGCCCCGCTCCTGGAGTTGGTGGACTCGGCAGCGTAGCGCCTCCGGTCCGAGAACCACCGGTGGTGGCGTCGGGGCCGCTTCCC
>DATJIG010000023.1:0-31687 GCA_035493495.1 Alphaproteobacteria bacterium | reverse complement strand
CACAGCCCCCTTGCGCAGGGTTTTGCGGGCGCGCATGGTGCGCGCGTCGCGACAAGCGGCCGGGAGCTATTAGGCCTAGCGCCCCGTCGAGTGAAGCGATGAAACCGCGAGAGGCCCCCGACAACCGGGACACCGGCGCGGCGGATGATTGAGAGGCAACGGCGCTTCCCCTTCGGGTCGCGACGCACCTTCCTTTTCGGTACCGACATAACCAAGCGTCGCGACGCGCGACCGAGGCAGCATCGGTAGGCTCGGCCACGCTTTCAACGCAGCGTGGCACCTTACAGACCCTCACCGGGGACGACAAAGGCGGCTTCTGCCGAGGCCGCCGACGACGGAGTGCGTCCGCCTGGCAAAGTTGGCGCACTCGGCCCCTCACCAGCCCTCCCGCCCTTAAGAAAGGCGGGAGGGCTTCGGTGCGCCAACGGACCGGTTGCACCCCGTCCGGTCTTGAAAGAGGACCGGTTGCACCCGGTGCCCTCTGAATGAGGATGATCTAGAAGACTCGATGATCAGCGACACGAACCTATCGCCCCTCGTCCCGCGCTCGCGCGACGGTTCCCATGCCGACCGACCACGGCCGCTCGCCCTGCCAGTCGCGCACCGAGTGCGCGACGAGGCCGCCCGACGTCATCCAGATCGCCCATGCGCCGCGGGCGCGCAGGTCCTCGCGGCCGATCACCACGCTCGCCGGGCAGCGGGTACGCCCGAGCCGGAGCGGCGTGACCACAGCGTTGGCGTAGCGGCAGGCCTGGAACAGCGCCGGGTAACTCCGCGGCAGCGCGATCGTGACGCCGCGCGTGCGCAGCACGCAGTCCTGGCCGACGCAGCTCAGCCCCTCGATCCCGTCCTTACCAAGGACGGGCCCCTCCTCGCCGAGGCGCCGCGCCCAGGTATCGGCGATGAATCCGCGCTTGCCCGAGCCCGCGACCGCGAGCCCGCCGTCGATGCCTCGCACGCCGACGAGATCGCCATCGGGCGCGATGAGGATGTCGGGCAGCCGCTCGACCGCGACCGAGATCAGCGCGACGGCGAGGCCCGCGAATCCCCACACGCGCCAGCGCCCGGTCCAGAACGCGATCCACAGTCCGCCGACCGCCGCGACCGCGAGACCCCACGTCGGCATCGTCGGCACGACGCTGACCGCGCCCGGCAGGGAGGCGAAGAAGTGCGCGATCCACGCCATCGCGTCGAGGCCCCAGCCCATCGGGATCAGCGCGAGCTGTTCGAGACCGAGCGGCATCAGCAGATAGGCGAGCGTGCCCCACGGCATGATCCAGAGGCTGGTGAGCGGCTCGGCCATCATGTTGGCCGGCACCGACAAGAGCGCGAACCGGTTGAAGTGGTAGATCGCGATCGGCGCCGTCGCGAAACCGGCGATCGTCGTCGCGCCGAGCACGTTCCCCAGGTAGTACGCGATGGTGCGCGCGACACCGCCCTCGCGACGCCAACGCGCGAACGCTCCGCCCCACGCCTCGTAGGCGGCGAGCAGCGCGACCACGGCGGCGAACGACATCTGGAACGACGGGCCGAGCAGGCTCTCGGGCGCGAGCAGCAGAACGGCCGCCGCGGCGATGGCGACGAGCCGCATCGAGATCGCGGTGCGATCGAGGGCGACGGCCAGCAACA
The DNA here is from genome assembly GCA_035493495.1 of Alphaproteobacteria bacterium. Classification (GTDB taxonomy): domain Bacteria; phylum Pseudomonadota; class Alphaproteobacteria; order SMXQ01; family SMXQ01; genus DATJIG01. Next base: position 30,058 of record DATJIG010000023.1, on the reverse strand, counting down.
CGAACGTCGCCATCACGAAGGCGCGCTGGGTCGGCACCGTGGCGCCCGTGACGAGGAGATAGAACGCCCCGCCGATCAGCGCCGGGACCACGGCCCACTTCTTGATCGGATAGCGCAGCGCGATCCATGGAATCGCGGCGAGTGCCGCCCGCGTGCCGACGAACAGGAAACCGATCACCAGCGACAGATTCATCCCCGAGATCGCCAGCAGGTGCGCGAGCCCCGAGTCGCGCATGTCGTCGTTGATGTCGGACGGGATCGCGCCGTGCTCGCCGGTCAAGAGCGCCGACGCCATCGCGCCCGCCGGGCCCGTCACGGCGGCGCGAATCCGGACATCGAGCGCCGCGTGCAGCGACTCGATCCACAGCGCGATTCGGCCGAACAGGCCGTCACGCGTCGGTGCCGGCGCGATCGCCCGCACGTTGCCAAGCGCAAAGCCGACGCCGCCGATGCCCTGGAAGTACGCCTGCCGCCCGAAGTCGTAGGAGCCGGGCGCCGCCGGCGACGGCGGCGGCATCAGGTTGGCGCGCAAGGCGATGCGCTGGCCGGGCATCAGCGTGCCCTCGGCCGACGGGCGCAGCCGCAGCCGGATGCGGTCGGGTGCCTGCGACAGACCGGCGATGGTCAACCCATCGAGCACGACGCGCGGACCGAGCTTGCGACCATCGCGCGGCGCGCCCGGCTCGACCTGCACCACGCGGCCCTCGATGCTGGCGCCGCCGATGCGCTCGGCCAGCACCGGTGCGTCGATGGCCGCGGCGCGCAGTGTCGCCGCGGCGAGGCCGATCGCAAACGCGGTCGCAAACAGCGCGCACGTGCCGGCGACAGTGTCGCGCCGCCGCAGCGCGAGCCACGAGATCGACGCTACGCCCGCGCCGAGACAGGCAACGATCCGCGACGGCTCGAACGGCAGCGCGAAGTAGACGGCGATCCCGGCGCCCAGTGCTCCGACCAGCCACAGCCATCCGCGCTCACCCTCGGCCGCGAGATTGCGGCCCAGCATGGCGAGCGCGGCCACCACGGCGGCCTGAAACCACGCCAGCGGATCGTTGCGGAAGGGAGCGACGCGAGTGTTCACGCGAGTATCCAGGGGCTCCGGAGCGGCGGGGAGCTGAAAACGCGTGTGCGGAATGACGGAAATAGAGGGAAGCGGGGAATTCGCGGCCGTGCTAAACCGCGCCTGACCCAAAGGCCATTTGCCGCTAGATTAGCGCCCGCCGCGCGGTCCGCCAGCGGCCCGAAATTCCCCTGTCAGAGCAACCTGTTATGACCACGCCAAACCCGAACATTCGCGTCCGCTTCGCTCCCTCGCCCACCGGCTACCTCCACATCGGCGGCGCCCGCACCGCGCTCTACAACTGGCTGTTCGCGCGCCACAACGGCGGCACGTTCCTGCTGCGCATCGAGGACACCGACCGCGCGCGCTCGACCAAGGATGCGATCGACAAGATCTTCGAGGGCCTGAAGTGGCTCGAGCTGACCTCGGACGAGCCCGAGGTGTTCCAGTTCGCGCGCATGAACCGTCACGCCGAGGTGGCGAACAAGCTGCTCGCCGAGGGCAAGGCGTACCACTGCTTTGCCACGCCCGAGGAGCTCACCGAGATGCGCGAGCGCCAGAAGGCCGAAGGCAAGCCGATGCGCTACGACGGCCGCTGGCGCGACCGCGATCCCAAGGAGGCGCCGACGGGCGCGAAGCCGGTGGTGCGGCTCAAGGCGCCGACCACGGGCGAGACCATCGTCCGCGATCTCGTCCAGGGCGAGATCCGCGTCGCCAACGAGCAACTCGACGACATGGTGCTGCTGCGGTCCGACGGCACGCCGACCTACATGCTGTCGGTGGTCGTCGACGACCACGACATGAACATCAGCCACGTGATCCGCGGCCAGGATCACATGACCAACACCTTCCGCCAGCGCCAGCTCTACGAGGCGTGCGGCTGGACGCCCCCGGAGTTCGCCCACATCCCGCTGATCCACGGCCCCGACGGCGCCAAGCTCTCGAAGCGCCATGGCGCACTCGGTGTCGAGGCCTACCGCGACATGGGCTTCCTGCCGGAGGCGATGTGCAACTACCTCCTCCGCCTCGGCTGGGGCCACGGCGACGAGGAGATCGTGCCGCGCGAGCGCGCGATCGAGCTGTTCGATCTGTCCGACGTCGGCCGCTCGCCCGCGCGCTTCGACATGGCGAAACTCACCAACCTCAACGCCCACTACATGCGCCAGGCCGACGACACGCGGCTGTTCGCGCTGATCCGGCCGATGCTGGAGCAGAAGATCAACGGTCCACTCACTGCCGCCGCCGAGGCCCGCGTCCGGCATATGCTGCCCGGCCTCAAGGAGCGGGCCCGAACATTGATCGAGCTCGCGGACAGCGCAGTCTTCCTGGTGACGCCGGCGCCGCTTCCGCTCACCGACAAGGCGGCGAAGACGCTCGGCGGCGACGCCCGCACCGTGCTGACCGGTCTCGCCGAGACGCTGACCCGCGCGTCGGCCTGGGAGGGCCCGGCACTCGAGGAGGCGACGCGCCAGTACGCCGAGACCTCGGGAAAGAAACTCGGCGACGTCGCCCAGCCGGCGCGCGCGGCTCTGACCTATTCGACGGTTTCGCCGCCGATCTTCGATGTCATGGCCGCCCTGGGGCGCGAGGAAACCCTGAAACGGTTGACGGAAGCGGCAGCGAAATAGGTTTTCAACGGCGCTCCGACGGTTTCCCTGCGCTGCGGCGGCGCATCTCGGAGATGCGCGGATCGGCTTGAAAATACGGCCGTTCCGGCCCTGCCCGCGAATTGCGGAGTGGCGGGAAAGCCGTTATCCTCCGGTGCCTTTCCCACCTGCATGGTTGCTCACCCGGCCGGGGTGGCCCCTATGGCGATCCCAGCCCAAGGAATCCGCGCATGACAACGACGCCCGAGAAGAATTCTTCGAACGAGACCGTCACCCTCATCGACAACACCACCGGCAAGAAGGCCGACTTCCCGCTCCTCGCCCCGACCGAGGGGCCGAAGTGCATCGATATCCGGTCACTTTACGCCAAGACGGGCTACTTCACGTTCGACCCGGGCTACACCTCGACCGGCTCGACCGAGTCGAAGATTACCTACATCGACGGCGACGTCGGAATCCTCCGCCACCGCGGCTACGACATCAAGGATCTGGCCGAGAAGAGCGACTACATGGAGGTGTGCTACCTCCTGCTGCGCGGTGAGCTGCCGAACCGCAAGCAGAAGGCGGAGTTCGAGTACACCATCACCCGCCACACCATGGTTCACGACCAGCTGAACCTGTTTTTCCGCGGCTTCCGCCGCGACGCCCATCCGATGGCGGTGATGTGCGGTGTGGTCGGCGCGCTGTCGTCGTTCTACCACGACTCGCTCGACATCAACGATCCGCAGCAGCGCATGATCGCCTCGCACCGGCTCGTCGCCAAGATGCCGACGATCGCCGCGATGGCCTACAAGTACTCGATCGGCCAGCCGTTCATGTACCCACGCAACGATCTGAAGTACGCCGAGAACTTCCTGCAGATGATGTTCGGCGTGCCGTGCGAGCCGTACAAGATCAATCCCATCCTGTCGCGGGCGATGGACAAGATCTTCATCCTCCACGCCGACCACGAGCAGAACGCCTCGACCTCGACGGTCCGCCTCGCCGGCTCGACCGGCGCCAACCCGTTCGCCTGCATCGCCGCCGGCATCGCCTCGCTGTGGGGTCCGGCCCACGGCGGCGCCAACGAGGCCGTGCTCGCGATGCTCGCCAAGATCGGCGACCGCAAGAACATCCCCGATTTCATCAAGCGGGTGAAGGACAAGAGCGAGCACACGATGCTCATGGGCTTCGGCCACCGGGTCTACAAGAACTACGACCCGCGCGCGCAGGTCATGCGCGAGGCCTGCCACGAGGTGCTCGGCGAACTCGGCATCAAGGACGAGCCGCTGCTCGACCTCGCCATGGACCTCGAGAAGATCGCGCTTCAGGACGACTACTTCGTCAGCCGCAAGCTGTACCCGAACGTCGACTTCTACTCGGGCATCATCCTCAAGGCGATGGGCTTCCCGGTCAGCATGTTCACCGTGCTGTTCGCGGTCGCCCGCACCGTCGGCTGGATCTCGCAGTGGAACGAGCACATCGCCGACCCGCAGCAGAAGATCGGCCGTCCGCGCCAGCTCTACACCGGCGCTCCCGCGCGCAAGTACGTCCCGCTCGATCAGCGCAAGTAAAACGCAGTCAGGCGCCGTCCCGTCCGACATCACTCGGAGTACTCCGATGCCGCAGCAGCAGTCGGTTCTCAGGCGTTTCAAGGAACGGCTTACCGACGCGACCGGCACGGCGGCCCAGCCGCGCCGGTGGCGGGCGTTCCGCCCGGCGCTCCGGCTGCGACGCGCCGCCAATGACAACCGCGCGCCGCTCGGGATCATCCTCGCCCGGGTCGTGCTGCTGACCACCGTTGCGGCGCTCGGCATCGCGGCGCTGTTCTAGCCGCCCGCCCCGCGCCCCGGGGCCGCCGAAAAGCCACGAGACATCGCCGCGCGCAAGCACTAGTTCGTTGCGTACGCACCAGTTCCGAGTGCAACCGTGCAACCACGCCCGCCCGTGGCGGATCGCCGGGGCGAGCCCATTGGGGAGGCGCATATGGCTCTGTCGATTGGCGATACGGCACCGGATTTCGAGGCGGATACCACCGAAGGGCGCATCCGCTTCCACGACTGGGTCGGCGATTCCTGGGCGGTCCTGTTCTCCCACCCCAAGGACTTCACGCCGATCTGCACCACCGAGCTCGGCTATATGGCGAAGATCAAGCCGGAGTTCGACAAGCGCGGAGTCAAGATCATCGGCCTCTCGGTCGATCCGGTCGAGAACCACGCGCGCTGGGGCAACGACATCAAGGAAACCCAGGGCTACGCCCCCAACTACCCGATGATCGGCGACACCGATCTCAAGATCGCGAAGATGTGGGGCATGCTGCCGGCAGCCGCGAGCGGCGATGCATCGCAGCGCACGCCCGCGGACAACCAGACCGTCCGCAACGTGTTCGTCATCGGACCCGACAAGAAGATCAAGCTAATTCTCGTCTATCCGATGACGACGGGGCGCAACTTCGACGAGGTGCTGCGGGTGATCGACTCGCTGCAGCTCACGGCGAAGCATAAGGTCGCGACTCCGGTAAACTGGAAGAAGGGCGAGGACGTGATCATCGCCGGCTCGGTGTCCGACGACGACGCGAAGAAGATCTATCCGAACGGATGGAAGTCGCCGAAGCCCTACATCCGCATCGTCCCGCAACCTCACTGATCGCCGCGGTCGGGAGTGTCGGAGGTGAGCGGGCGCTAGAGCTGTGCGGCCAGGGCGCCGGAGGTTGCCCTGCGCGCGATGAGCGCGTCGAGGACGTCGGTTCCCACCGCCGAGTCGCCGCGCCGCAATCCGCCGCCCGTCGGCAGATCGCCATAGAGCTCGAGATACCGCTCCGCCGACCGGCGCCAGCCGAAGTCCTGGGCCATCGCGTACTTCTGCATGCGCGTCCACGAGGTCCTGTCGGCGTAGGTCTGGCAGGCGCGGTGGATCGCGCCGCGGAAGTCGCTGGCGGTCGCCTGGTCGAACAGGAAGCCCGTCGCCGCATCGTCGCTGTCGGCCACGGTGTCGGCGAGGCCGCCCACGCGCCGGCTCACCGGCAGCGCGCCGTAGCGCATCGCGTAGAGTTGCGTCAGGCCGCACGGCTCGAACCGTGCCGGCGCCAGCACCACGTCCGCTCCGGCGAGCGCGCGCTTCGCCAGTTGCTCGTTGTAGCCGATGTGAACCGCGACCCGGCCCGCGTGCCGCTCCGACAGCGAATGCAGCGCGGCCTCGAGCTTCGCCTCGCCCCGGCCGCACACGGCCACCTGGCCGCCGCGCTCGACGATCGACGGCACGACGTCCGGCAGGACGTCGGCCATTTTCTGCTCGGTGATGCGGCTCATGAACAGGAACAGCGGCCCCGTGTTATTGCCGTCGAGATTGAGTTCGGTGCGGAGCGAGATCTTGCACGCATCCTTGCCGCTCATGTCGTCGGCACTGTAGGCGCGGGGCAGGCTTTCCGCGTCGCTCGGATCCCAGTTGCTGTAATCGACGCCGTTGAGGATGCCGACCAGGTCGGCGGAGCGCGACCGCAGCACGCCGTCCATGCCGCAGCCGAACTCCTGGGTCAGGATCTCCCGCGCATAGCGCGGGCTGACCGTCGAGATGCGGTCGGCGTAGCGGATGCCGGCCTTGAGGAACGACACCTGGCCCCAGAATTCCATGCCGTCCGCCGAGAAGGTTTCGGGCAGCACACCCAAGCGCGGGAACACCTCGGCCGGGAACAGACCCTGGAACGCGAGATTGTGGATCGTGAACACGGTTGCCGGCCGCGGCTGCTTGCTGAACGCGATCAGCGCCGGGACCAGGCCCATGTGCCAGTCGTTGGCGTGGACGACGTCGGCGCGCCAGTTCACTGCCTGGCCGAGCGCGATCCGGGCCGCCGCGTGGCACACGGCCGCGAAGCGATCGGCGTTGTCCGACCACTCACGGCCGTTCTCATCCGCGTAGAGGCCGCCATTGCGCCAGAACAGCGCCGGGCAATCAACGAGCCAGAGCGGCACGCCGGTGTCGGGTGCGCGCGCGGGGATCAGAGAAACTTCGCCGGTGCCAAGCAGGTTGCCGAGCGGGATGCGCTTGCCCCTGCCCTCCGCGTGGTCGATCGCTTCCGGGTAACCGGGCATGACGAGGCGGATATCCACCCCGTAACCACCGAGCGCTGCTGGAAGTCCGGAACTGACGTCGGCGAGACCCCCGGTCTTGGCCAACGGAAAGATTTCCGATGAGGCAAATAGGACTCGCATGCTCTCCACCCCGATCCTTTTTTCGCCCCGATCCCTTTTTCGCCTCAAAGTGTGTACGGCTACGCCACGTCCGACCCGCAGCATTGTTGTGGCGTCATGCCACAAGGACCTCACTGCAACCGTTGTGCCGCGCTTTCGGGTCAGCATCACGTCCGCGCGGTGACAGCCGTGAGAAGCCGCAGATGTCGCGGAAAATCGGGGCTCTTCGCGATGCCTATGGCGCGGAACGCGAACAGCGGCAGCAGCGGTCGAGAGTCAGATTGTCCACACCCCTGTGGATAAAAATACGTCAAATGCCGTCGCGGTAACGCCGACTGCTCCAATTCGTGCCAAACGACGTCGCATTAACTTTTAGCTGCCGATGGCGCGCCTGTGGCAACGCGTCGAACCCTTGCGGTAACCGATGAACCGCGCTGCCCGCCGGGCGTTTTCTCCCCAGGACCGGCTACAACGAGGCGATGCCATGAATCGATTGGTGCTGATCGGCTTGATCGTCGGGGCGCTCGGCGTGCTTGGCTTGCTGGTGCCCGTGTTCACGACAAGCCATACCGAGGAAGTCGCCAAGGTCGGCGATGTCAGATTGACGGCCAAAGACCACGATACGTTCGTCGTGCCGCAGGCGGCAGCGATCGGCGCCATCGTCATCGGCGTGGCCCTGATGGGCTTCGGCGCGTATCGCCGCGCCTAGGATCGCGCGACGGCTACGGGCGCTCGATCAGCTCGATCTTGTAGCCGTCCGGATCCTCGATGAAGGCGATGACGCTGCCGCCGTGCTTCATCGGCCCGGCGGGCCGCGGGATCCTGACGCCTTCGCGCGCCAGGACCTCGCACGTCGCCGCAACATCGGCAACGCCGACGGCGAGATGGCCGAAGGCGTCCCCGAGCACATACGGCTCCTGGCGCGGCCAGTTGTAGGTCAGCTCGATGACACTCGAGTCGGTCTCGTCGCCGTAGCCGACGAACGCCAGCGTGAATTCACCGCTCGGATAGTCCTTGCGGCGCAGCAGCTTCATCCCCAGCAGCCGGGTATAGAAATCGATCGAGCGGTCGAGATCGCGCACCCGCAGCATGGTGTGCAGCAGGCGCGGCCTGCCGAGGGCCGCTCCGGCGCGCCTGTCGGTGGTGGTCCCAGTGGTGGTCCCGGTGTCGGTCATCAGCGCCTCCGTTTCGGCGGAGTTTAGCGCGCCGCGAACCGGCCCGCGAGCGAACCCAAGACGCTACGGCGTCGCCTGCGACTCCGTCCCCGATGCCGCCACCGGCTTGGCGCGACGGCCCGCCAGAACCAGGCCGATCAGGCCGAACACCAGGTCGCGCTTCAGCAGCAGCATGACGCTGACGTAGACCAGGGCACCAACGGGTACCTGGATCAGCAGCGTCGGCGCCGGCGGATATCCCGCCGGCAGGTGCCATTCGACCGCCAGCACCGCGGCGATCATCGCAACGATGGCAAGCATCGGCCCGACGGTCGCCTTGAGAAACCCGCTCGTCGCCGATCCGCCGAGGACGCGGTGGACGATGACCAGCAGGAACGGACCGGCGACGATCGAGCGCGCGCTCCAGATCACCGCCGCGTCGGTCTCACTGCCCGGCGGCACCACCGCGAACCACGCCATCACCGAGAGGAAGCTGATGAAGGCGAACAGGAACGCGTAGCTCGGCCGCCCCACCGCCATCAGCGCCGCCTCCCCGAACAGGAGGATGAACTGGAACATCGTGCCGACGGCGACGATCTCCACCAGCGGGATCGCCGGCGCCCAGTTGTCGCCGAAGAACAGCCGCACGATGGCGGGCGCGCACACGCCGATGCCGGCGAACACCGGCTGCACGATGAGCGCAGCGTACTCGACGGCCCGCGAATAGACCCGTGCCAGGTCCCGGCGGTCGCCCTGCCGGCGCGAGAAGATCGGCAGCGCAAGGTTGTAGGCGGCGCCGGTCAGCACGTCGTTGATCGTGTCGACGACCCGCTGCGCGACGTTGATGTAGCCGACTGCGGCAAGTCCCAGAAAATAGCCGACGAGCATCGTGAAGATGCGCGCGCCCGCGACCCATGACATGCGCGTTCCGACGCTGAGAATCCCGAAGGAAACGAGCTCCATCAGGAGCTTCCGGCGAAACGCGAAACGGGGCCGCCAGTCCGTGGCGCGCCACACCGACGCGGCGTTGACCACCGCCTGGACGATGTGCTGCGCGAGCAACGCCCAGATTCCGACCCCGAGAGCGACCAAGATGACGGCGACGACGCCCCCTGCCAGCCGTCCGTACAGCGACCTAAGCGCCAGTGCTTTGAACTGGAAATGACGGCGAAGAATGGCGATCGGCACCGTCGTCGCCCCGGTGAGCGGAAGTGTCAGGCTGCCGACGACGAGCAGCGACACCAGTTCGTCGCTGCCGAAGATCCGGCCCATGGCCGGCGCACCGAACCAGCACACGATCGAGCAGACGATCCCGAAGCCGATCGAGGCCCAAAAGCCACTGTGGAGATGGTCGTCCGTCAAATTCGCGCGCTGCACGATCGCATCGTGCACGAGAGTGTCGATCGCCATCGCGAACAACTGAACCGTGCCAACCGCGAGTGCCGCGGTGCCGAGCTCAGCCGGCCCCAACGTCCGCGCGAGGATGATGAGAACGCCGAAGGAGAGAAGAAACAGGCCTCCACTCTCGAGGGCCGTCCAAACCAGAGAACGCCCGGCGACAGATGCCATACCCGACAGTCCTTCAAAAATATCGAAATAGAAAAGCTGCGACGCAGGGCACCGTGCTCTGCCGCAACAGGCCTCTCAAGCGGTCAAAACATGCCCCAACCATCCCGTTTGCGACACGCAGCGGTAACTTGCGCTCACGCTCCGCTCGCGATCCCGCGCAGGACGATTTGCATTCCGGGCGAATCACCCATTTGCGAACGCTCCCTGTGGGCAAGTGCGACGGCGTTGTGACAGCCGTGGCGGAATTTTGCCTCCCAATGGCGCATGGCACGAATGGGACTCATGCTTAAGCTTTTGCCTCAGGCCTGCCTGCGCCTTTGTCTTTTCGGAGTCCTTGCAGCGTCAAACGTCACAGCCGCCACGAGTTCGCCCGCCGAACGAGGATGATGACCATGGCCCACGCCATCTCACGCAGCCATCTCGACCCGCTGCGCCCGCGACCGGTGCCCGCTCCATACATCGTCGGTATCGATCCTGTGCTGGTGCCGCGAGGTCCAGAGGTCCATCCGGTCCTCCCCCTTCCGGCGCCACGTCCTCTGTTCTCGGTGATGATCTCGAACTTCGACGCGACGGAGCATCTCCGCGAGGCGCTGGAGAGCGTGCTCGCCCAGGATCTCGGTCCGGATGTCATGGAGATTGCGGTGATCGACAACGGAGCGATGTCGGATCAGGCGGAAGACCTGATTTGCGAGATCGGCCGGAATCGCGTGCAACTCCAGACGCGGCCGAAGCCGGTCGGCGCGGCCGAGAACCTCAACGACTGCATCCGCCGCGCCCGCGGACATTGGATCCACGTCGTGCGTGCGAAAGACATGATTCGCGGCGGGTTCTATGAGCACGCGCGAGCCACGATCGTCGCCCATCCCGAGATCGATGCCTTCGCAGCGCGCCACATCTTTATCGACAGCGACGGCGCCTGGCTCAGCCTGTCGGAACTGGAAAGCCATCGCCCCAGGATGCTCGCCGAGGACTTCATCCAGCGTCAGCTCACGGCGCAGCGGCTACAGTTCGTGACCACGTTGGTGCGGCGCTCGGTCTATGAGGAGCTCGGCGGATTCCGCGAGATGTTCCGGCACTGCCCGGACTGGGACATGTGGAACCGGATCATCCTCACCCATCGCGTCTATTACGACCCTGAGTTCCTCGGCTGCCATCGCCTCGAGTGCAGCTACGGAGCCGAGGAGATGATCCGCACCGGCGAGAACGTGCGCGAGGAGCGACGCTGCCTGCGCACCTATTGCGGACTCCTCCCTCGTCCCTATGCCAAGCGGCTGTACCGCGAGGGCATGTGCATGGCGGCGCTGCGCGCGCTGCGGCATGCCAAAAATCATTGGCGAGACGGCGACCAATCGACGGCGTACCTGCAGCTCCGGGAATGCGCGAAATGCTGCGTCTCGGCCGGCACCATCGCGCTCGTGTTCCGCAAGCTGCCAGAAACCTTCGGCTGGCTCTCCCATCAACCCGGCTTATAGACGCGCATCCGATCCCCCACAGATTCGAGGTGCACCGATGCTGTCTCGCACCGATTGTCCGGAAACAGACGGGCTCCGACATTCCATCGCCGCTAACGCTCACTGGATCGCAAAGCTGGCCCTGGCCACAGTGCGCCCCTGGAACTCCAACTTCGTTCTCCTCAGCCCGCCCTTTTCCCGGCGCCAGAAGGTGCTCGATCGGCGCTCGCGAGTGACCCGGACTTTCTCGATCCGGGATACCGCCGAGTACGGGGCGCTGGCTCGCGTTTTCGGGGATGAGGCCTATCGCCTCGATCGACTCGCCCGCGGCGGCGACCTGCTCGCGGCATACGACCGCATCCTCGCCTCTCGCGGCACACCGCTGATCCTCGATTGCGGTACCAGCTCAGGGCTGTCGACGCGCTACTTCGCAGACGCGTTTCCGTTCGCGCGCGTCATCGGCGTCGAGCCCGATCATCGAACGTTCCTGCGGGCATTGGCCAACTGCACCGCCGGCAATGTCGAACTCCGTCAGGCGATGATCGGGTCGGAATGCCAGCGCGACACGTCGAGCGCCCAGCATACCGATCGTGCGGCACCCGCCGCGGCGAACGGAGCGGTACACAAACTGTCGATCAACAGCCTGGTCGCCGAACACGGCGCGTCCGGCGGGTGGCCGTTCATCATCAAGATTGCCCTCGATCAGTTCGAGGACGAGCTGTTCTCCCGGAACAGCGAATGGGTTGACGAGTTTCCGCTCCTGATCGTCGAGCTCCGGAAATGGCGTCTTCCCAGACGCCGGCGGTCGCAGCACCTGCTGCGCCGATTGGCGGAGGCGGACCGCGACTTCGTCTTCCTGGGCGAGAATCTGTTCAGCATCGCCAGCGACGACGCCACGACGGCCCAGCGCCAGACGTACGTCGATACGCCGCCGGACATCGCGCCCTATCACATCCGGGAAGCGATCTGAACGTCGTCGTAACCCAATCGCTTACGGCATCTTCCATTGCCAAGATGACGGCGCACGGCGGCGCAGCAGCGACTTGATCTTGCGGCGTAGGCGCGCCGTCGGCCCGAGGATGTCGAACGTCTCCTGGAACCACTTCGTGCCGAGCAGCTCGGGATGCCTCTCCTCGACGTATTCGATGCAGCGTTCGCGGACGATATTCATCTCCTGGAACGGCGTGAGTCCGTTCGAATGCACCTTGCCGGAGCTCCGGATCGGGCGCACGTGGGTTGCGAGGATGCCGTCGATCACCGCGGTGCGCGGCCGGTCCGACAGCTTCTGCATCAACGGCACCACGTACTTGTCTATGCCCCACGACGAAATCGAGTGCCGGAAGAACGGCGCCGCCATCTTGAAGAGCTCGACCTTGTAGAACGGCATCATCACCTCGACCCATGGCACCGGATGGAGCAACCGGCTCTCCTGGTTGAGGGTGTGATGGTGGCTGTGGAATCCGTCTTCGCCGAGCGACGGCGCAAACGAGTCGAGATCGAAACAGCCGGCGATGTGCAGGAGATAGTTGATATCGGACACCTTGAGGACGATGTCGTCGTCGAGGATACCGACATAGCGATAGACACGATCCGAGCGTTCGAGGAAGTCGAAGACGATCGAAAACGTCTGTCCCTTTCCTTCGGTCTTGAGCGAGCGGAAGTGGTGATTCGCGATGGGCAGCGTCGGCATCGGCGCGGCGCCGGTGTAGTCGATCGTCAGCAGGTCGAATGCCGGCGTCTGATCGAAGCAGACGAGGCGGTGCGGCAATTCCTTGCCGTCCCAGGTGATCGCGACCAGATCGCGCGGCCGCTCGAACGACGGCTCGTCGATGTTTGCAGGCACGGGTACCCCTCCATTGTCGCGAAGCGGAGGTCCGCTTCTTGTGGCACGACAATGGTGATGGAACGTGGCTTCACGGGGCGTGCTCCATCAAATATTTCATTATTATCGAAATGACTCAGCGCACATGGGCAAACTGCACATTTCTCACACGAAGCAGCGTGTAGGCTCGCTTGTGCCGATTAGCGATAGTCGGCGCCGACCGCGTCGCACACCGAAGCAAATCCGTCGGCGCGCAGACGCTCGGCGAGATCCCGCTTGATGCGGACGGCCAGCTCCGGCCCGTGGAAGACCAGCATCGAATAGAGCTGAACCAGAGACGCGCCGGCCCGAATCTTGGCGTAGGCATCGGCACCGCTGGCGATTCCGCCGCAGCCGATCAGCGGCACCTTACCCTTGGTCAGCCGGTACATGTCCGACAGGCATTTGTTCGCCCGCGGCAGAAGCGGCTTACCGGACAACCCGCCGGTCTCCTTCGCGTACGGGCTGCGCAGCGTGCTCGGCCGCTCGATTGTGGTGTTGCCGACGATCAGGCCGTCGACACCGGTGGAGAGCGCGACCTCGGCGATGTCGGCGATCGCCGCCTCATCGAGGTCCGGCCCGACCTTGGCGAGCAAGGGCGGCGGACGACGCGGATCGGGTGCCGACTGATTGCGCGCCACCAGCACCCGCGTGAGCAGCTCTTCCATGCTGGCGCGCGCCTGGAGCGAGCGTAGGCCGGGTGTATTGGGCGACGAGACGTTCACGACGAGGTAGTCGGCGTACGGGCAGACGGCGACGATGCCGGTCTCGTAATCCTTAAAGGCGTCGGTCGCCTCGCGGTTCTTGCCGACGTTGGCGCCGAAGATGCCGCGTCGCTGACGGCGCGATATGCGCTCGAGATAGGGCGCGAGTCCGCCCGAGTTGAAGCCCAGGCGGTTGATGACGCCCTCGTCCTCGTCGAGCCGGAACAGCCGCGGGCGCGGATTGCCGGGCTGCGGCAACGGCGTCACCGTCCCTGCTTCGGTGAAACCGAATCCGAGCGCGAGCAGCGCGTCGACGACCTCGGCACCCTTGTCGAATCCCGCGGCGACGCCGACCGGGTTGGGAAAATCGAGATTCCAGACCCGCGTCTTCAGCACCGGATCGTCCGGCGCCGACTCGCGACCGCCGAGTCCGAGCTTCAGTCCCCAGATCGCGGCGCGATGCGCGTCCTCGGGATCGAGCAGGCGCAGCATCGGCCGCACCAGTGAGTAGCTGACTCGCATTGTCGCCGTCCCCCGCCGGCGGCCCGATCAGTCGCCGACCTTGCCCGCTCCGCCGTGGGCGACCGACCAGCCGGCCGGGTCGTGCATGAACTTCTCGATCTCGTCGAGCGCCGCCTTCGGCAGATAGCTGTTGGCCTTCGCGACCGCCAGCACGTCCCACCACGTCGCCAGCGTGTGGAGCTGAACTCCCATATCGGCGAACACGCCCTTCGCCTCGGGGAAGATGTCGTAGAAGAACAGCACGAAGATGTGCTCGACCTTGGCCCCCGCCTTGCGCAGCGCATTGCAGAAGTTGATCTTGCTCTTGCCGTCGGTCGTCATGTCCTCGACCAGCAGCGTGCGCTGGCCGTCGACGACGAAGCCCTCGATCTGGGCGTTGCGGCCGAAGCCCTTCGGCTGCTTGCGCACGTACTGCATCGGCAGCATCAGCCGGTCGGCCATCCAGGCGGCGAACGGAATGCCCGCGGTCTCGCCGCCGGCGACGACGTCGAACTTCTCGAAGCCCGCGTCGCGCAGGATCGTCTGCTCGCCGAATTCCATCAGCGCACGACGGACGCGAGGGAACGAGATCAGGCGCCGGCAATCGGTGTACACCGGGCTGGCCCAGCCCGAGGTGAAGATGAACGGCTTTTCTGTATTGAAGCGCACCGCCTCCACCTCGATCAGCATCTTGGCCGTCAGCTCGGCGATCACCTTCTTGTCGGTAAAGCTCATTCTCGATCCTTCAGGGGTTGAGGCCGCGGCCCGGCGAGTTGAACAGGGCGGCGCCTCGGGCGTGAAACGCGGCCCATTCTATTGGCGCGGGTGCGGAAAGCCAGTGGCGGGAGCGGTTACCGGCCCTGCGCCCGCGACAGGAGATCGGCGCAGCCGGCGCGGGCTGCGAAGTACTCCCAGCCCCGCCACATGCCGGAATCGTCGCTTTCGTAGGCCGAAATCTTGGCGTCGACCTCGCCCGCCGACAGCCCGTTGATCGAGCCGCCGAGCTGCATGACCGCCAGCAGCACGCGGGCGTTGCGCGGCAGGAACACGCACAGGCGGACGACAGCAATCAGGGTCTTGCGCGCAGCGGTGAATCCGTGGCCGCGCATCAGCACCACGGAGCCGTCCGCCAGCGTCTTCACCAGGTCGCGGCCGTGGTCGATCGACGTGACCAAGAGGTTGGTTCGATCGCCGAACCGATCGCGGATGTCCCACACCGGCACGCGATGGCCGATGGCGCTGGCCGAGCCGATGACGGGCCGGAACGGCACGTTGGTGATCGTGAACGGCAGCACGTCCTCGGCATGGGCGTGGACCACGGCGTTGACGTCGGGGCGTGCGGCGTAGACCGCGGCGTGGATGAACCGCTCGTGGTAAAGCGCGCGGCCCTCGTTGCGGATCGGCTGACCGTCGAGGCCAAACTCGGTGATGTCGTCCTCGGCCACGAGCTGCGGGCTGCGCGACTGCGACAGCAGGAAGCGGTCAGAATGGACCGGATGGCGCACGCTGACGTGGCCCGAGGCGTCGGTCACGCCCTCGTTGGCCAGCACGCGGTTGGCGATCACCAGCTCGAGCCTGGCGACATCGACCTTGTCCATCATCCCTCCCCACTCGTTTCTTTTCGGGCCATCGACCGGCGCGCGATCTCCAGCACCACTTCGGCCGCCCGTTCGCTGGGCCGCCCGTGCTCCGGCGTCAGCGCGCGGACGGTCTCGGCAAGGTCCGCCTTCTGGCGCGTCCGGGCGCCCTCGTTGTCGAACAGCTCCGCAACCGCGGTGCTCAGCAGGTCCGGGCGACACTGTTCCTGAATGAGTTCCGACACCGCCGGACGGCCGAGCACCAGATTGACCAGGCTGACCTGGGACACCTTCACCATGCGTCGCGCGATGAAGGCCGACAGCGCAGTGACGCGATAGGTCACGACCATGGGCAGGCCGGCAGCGGCGAGTTCCAGCACGACGGTACCGGAGGCCGCGAGCGCCACGTCGGCGGCGGCGAAGGCATCGTACTTTTCGTCGGCGCCGACCACGGTCGCCGGCACGCCGAAGCCGGCGACGGCGGCGCGGACCTCGGCGTCGACCGTCGGCACCGTCGGCACCACCAGATGAAGGCCCGGCAGTCGGCGCGCGAGCATGGCGACGGTGTCGCGGAAGATCGGCAGATGACGGCCGATCTCGCCGCGGCGGCTGCCGGGCAGCATGGCGAGCACGCGGGCACCCTCAGGGATCGCGTGGCGGCGGCGGAACGCGGCGCCATCGCCCTTCGGCGCCTCGACCGCCGGGTGACCGACAAACGTCGCGGCAAGCCCCTCGCGGAGGAAATACGGCGGCTCGAACGGCAGGAACACCAGCAGGTGATCGAGGAACTGGGCGATCATGTGGGCACGGCGCGGCCGCCACGCCCACACCGATGGCGCTACGTAGTGGATCAGCGGAATGCCGGCGCCCTTGAGCTTCTTGCCGACCCGGAACGCGAACGCCGGCGCGTCGATCGTCACCACGGCGTCGGGCCGCAGCGACTTCGCCGCCGTCGCCGTCTCGTTGACGCGGCGCAGGATGCGCGGCGCGTGCGGGATGACCTCGACGATGCCCATCACCGCGAGCTCGGACATCGGGAACTGGCTGGCGAGGCCTTCGGCCTCCATCGCCGCACCGCCGATTCCGGCGAACCGGATGCGGCCGCCGGTCAACGCCTTGAGGGCCGCCATCAGCCGCCCGCCCAGCAAATCCCCCGACGGTTCTCCGGCGACGAGATAGACGAGCGGCGTCCGCTCGCTCACGCGGGCTCTCCGCTCCCGACGCCGATCACGAAGATCCCGGCGGCGTCGGCGCGGCGCGCCACCTCCTCGCGATCGACGATCAGCGCCGCACCGGCCTCGATGGCGATCCCGGCGAGCCCCGCCGCGGCGACGCGCTCGACGGTGGCAACGCCCACCGCCGGCAGGTCGACACGACGCTCCTGCCCCGGCTTCTTGGCCTTGACGAGGACGCCGCGACGCGGGCCCTCGCGCTTCAGCTTGCCCGCGCGCTCGATCAGCGCGTCGGTGCCCTCGATCGCCTCGACGCCGAGCACGACCCCCGCCTCGACCACGGCGCCCTGGCCGATGTCGAGGGCGCCGAGCGCCTTCACCACGGCGAGGCCGCGGGCGATGTCGGCCTTGGCCGCGTCATCCGGCAGCACCGTGCCGACCACGCCATTGGGGGCGACGAGCTCCGACAGCACTTCGTCGGCGCCGACGACCTTGAAGCCCTCGGCCTCGAATTCCTTGACGATGGCCGACAGCAGTCCGTCGTCGCCGAACGCGCGCATTCCGACCCGGGCGAGGAACTTGGCGGCGCGCACGTCGGGCATCAGCGAGGTCAGCGACGGCCGGCGCACCGGCCCGATGAACACGACCTCGTTCACGCCGGCGTCGCGCAGCGCGGCAAAGCCGTCGGCGGCGGCGCCGAGACGGATCCAGGCGTGGGGAACGTGCTCCACCAGCGCCGGATCGGTGTGGCCCTCGAGGGCGAGAATGAAGGGATCACGGCCGCCGGCGCGGCAGGCTTCGAACAGGCGCCTCGGGAGGTCGCCGCTGCCGGCGACGATTCCGAGCCTAGCGCTCACCGTTGGTCCGCGGCTGGCAGATCGCGCGCGACGAATCGGCGCGGATGAACTCGACCACGTCCATCACCGCGGTCGAGCCCTTGAACATCTCGGCCGCGTCCTCGATGCGCTCGGCCATGGTGCCCTCGACCGCGAAGATCATGCGGTAGGCCGCGCGCAGCGCGTGAATGTCCTCGCGCGAGAAGTTGCGACGCTTGAGGCCGACTACGTTGAGGCCGGCGAGCCGGGCACGGTCCCCCATCACCGAGCCGTAGGGGATTACGTCGTGCTCGACCCCCGACATGCCGCCGATCATCGCATGCTGACCGATGCGCACGAACTGGTGCACCGCCGAGAGGCCGCCGAGCACCGCGTAATCGCCGATATCGACGTGCCCGGCGAGGGTCGCGTTGTTGGCCATGATGACGTGGTTGCCGACCCGGCAGTCGTGGGCGACATGGGCGCCGACCATGAACAGACAGCGGTCGCCGACCGTGGTCTGCATCCCGCCGCCCTCGGTACCGGGGTTCATCGTAACATGCTCGCGGATCGTGTTCTCGGCGCCGATCGTCAGCGTCGACGGCTCGCCATGGTATTTCAGGTCCTGCGGCTGCAGGCCGATGCTCGCGAAGGGAAAAATGCGCGTCCGCGGCCCGATCGTGGTGCGACCGCCAACGACCACGTGCGCAAACAGCGTCACGCCGTCGCCCAGGGACACGTCGGCACCAATGCAGCAGTACGGTCCGACCGTCACGTCGCTGCCGAGCCGAGCGCCCGGCTCGACGACGGCGGTCGGATGGATCGAAGCCATCAGCGGTCCAGAATCATCGCTGCGTAGGTCGCCTCGGCGCACAGGGTCCCGTTGACCTTGGCTTCGGCGGTGAATTTCCACACGTTGCCGCGATTACGCTCTTTCTTCACGTGGATGTAGAGCGTGTCGCCCGGAACCACGGGCTTGCGGAACCGGGCGTTGTCGACGGTCATGAAGTAGACGAGCTTGCCCTCGAAGGCGGCGCCGAGCGTGTACACCACCACAACCGCGGCAGTCTGCGCCATAGCCTCGATGATCAGCACGCCAGGCATCACCGGCTCGCTCGGGAAATGGCCCTGGAAGAACGGCTCGTTGATGCTGACGTTCTTGACGCCAACCGCGCCGACGTTGGGCACCGCCTCGATGATCCGGTCGATCATCAGGAACGGATAGCGGTGCGGGATCATCTGCATGATCCGCTGGATGTCGATCGTCACGCCCACAGCGCTCGTTGCGGCGGTTTCGCCCGACGTGTTGTCGCCAGCCTTGTTTTCGACTTTGGCTTCCATCGCTCAACTGCCCTCCGGCGAGGGTTCTCCTTCCGCCTTGCCGCGACGACCGAGACGCTTCACCGCCGCGATCTGCCGACGCCATTCGCGCACCGGAACCGCCGGAGCGCCGCCGACGTCGGTCCCCGGCGGAACGTCGCCGTTCAGACCGCTTTTCGCCGCGATGCGAACGCCGCTGCCGATGGACAGATGGCCGGCCAGCCCGGCCTGGCCTCCGATGACCACGAAATCGCCGAGACGCGTGGAACCCGAGATTCCGACCTGGGACACGATCACACAACCGCGCCCCATCTGCACGTTGTGCCCGATTTGCACCAAATTATCAATCATACAGCCCGCGCCTATCACGGTGTCGGGCCCCGCTCCGCGGTCGATTGTGGTGTTGGCGCCGACCTCGACGTCGTCGCCGATCATGACACGCCCGAGCTGCGGGACGCGCAGATGTCCGGTGCGGTCGGAGGCGAACCCGAAGCCGTCCTGACCGATCCGCGCGCCGGCGTAGATCATCACCCGGTCGCCGACGACCGCATGCGTCACAGATGCGCACGCGCCGATCGAACAGTCGCGGCCGATGACGACGCCCTCGCCGATCACCGCGTTGGCGGCGATCCACGTGCCGGCGCCGATCTCGACACGGGGGCCGATCACCGAGCCGGCATCAATGCGGCAGCCATCGCCCATGGTCGCGCTCGGGTCGATGATGGCGGTGGCCGCCACGGCGGGGGTCGGCCGCGGCGGCGGATAATACGCTCGCGACACCTTGGCGTAGGCCATGTAGGGCGCGGGCGTGGTGAGCAGCGTCATGCCCGCGGGCGCGCGCGGCGCGAACCGCGGGTGGACGATGCACGCGCCCGCACGGCTCGCGGCGAAGCTCGCCGCGTAGCGCGGATTGTCGAGGAAGCTGATCTCGTCGGGTCCCGCGGCGTCGAGCGCCGCGACGTCGGCGATCATTCGCCCCGGGTCTTCGCCCGGGGCGATCTCGGCGCTCGCGAGACGCGCCAATTCACCGATCGAGAACGGACCCTGCCGGGAGAAAAAGCGCGGGTCCGCCATGGCCTACTGGCCTTTGGGGGCCGCCGGCTTTGGAGCCTGGGCCGCCGGCGCCTTGGGCAGCGCGGCGGGCTTGTCGATGGTCACCGACGGCAGCTTGGCGTCGAGGCGCTTCAACGCCTCCTGCGTCAGGTCGCGTGACGAATCGTTGTAGAGCACCGCGCCCTTCACCAGGATGAGATCGAGCTTCCTCTCGCTCGCGATATCGAGCAGCACCGCGCGAAGGCCGTCCTCGACTTTCTTCATCGATCGGTCGGCACGGCCCTGGAAGTCCTGCTTGCGGAACTCGACCTCGCGCTCGAAATCGGCGTACTTCCGCTCGAACGACATGCGGCGGTCGCTCGCTGCATCGGGCCCGAGCTTGGCGTAATCGCTCTGGAGCTGCTGGTACTGGTTGCGGAACTCACCCTCGCGCTTGGAGAAGTCGGCCTTGTAGCCGGCCTCTTCCTTGTCGAGCTGGGCGCGCACGCCCTTCGCGGCGGCGGAGTTCTGCATCACCACGGGAATATCGACGACGGCGATCGATAACGGTTGCTGCGCGTGGCTCGTCGCCGGAGCGACGGCCAGCGCCGCCGCGAATGCGGCGGCCATCAGTGAAACTCGGAACGTCATAACTAGAACCTCTGGCCAAGGCTGAAGGAGAAGATTTCGTCGTCGTCGTAGCTCTTCTTCTTGACCGGGAAGCCGAGATCGACGCGGACTGGGCCGACAGGCGTGCGGAGCGCGATGCCGAAGCCGATGCTGGCCCGCAGCGTGTTGTCGTCGGCGACCGTCGGTCCCGACACATCGACCTTCCACAACGAGCCGACCTGACCCCACACGAGGCCGCGCAAGCCGAACTCCTTGGCGACGCTGAGCGGAGTCGAGAGCTCCGTGCCCGCAGTGTACAGCACGTTGCCGCCGAGGGCCGAATTGGAAGGCCCGATGTCGCGCGGGCCGATACCGCCGCGGGAGAAGCCCTTGAAGCTGTCGCCGCCGAGGAAGAACCGGTCCTGCAGGTGAACGTCCTGGCCGAGGCCCTTCACATAGCCGACGCGGCCGTTGAAGCTGACCACCGACTCCTCGAACACCGGGTAATAGGTGGTGCCCGTGATGTTCGTCTTGAAGGTGCGGGTGTTCCCGCCCAGGCCCGACACGTCGTTCGACAGCGACAGGACGTAGCCGTCCGTCGGGTCGATTTTGCTGTCACGCACGTCGTAGGTGAGCGACTGGCCGAGGCCCGACGACGTCCGCGTGCCGACTTCCTGCTGGATGAACGGCGAAGCGCTGACGTCGACCGATTTGATCCGGTCGGCCTTCGCGAAGTAGCGGAGGCCCTGCGACAAGCGATCGTTGTAGTTGAACCCCGTGCGCAGCGTCAGGTTCGAGTTCTCTTCCTGGAACATCAGGTTCTTGGTGCTGTCGGTGCGCGTCTGGCCGATGTCGAAGCCGCCCGACATGTTGCGATCGAGGAACGCCGGGTCGGTCAGCGACAGGTACGCCTGCTGCTGATCGGTGCCGAGCATCAGGCTGATGCTGCCCTGCAGGCCACGGCCGAACAGGTTCTGCTCGCCGATCGACACCATGGTGATGATGCCGTTCGACGTCGAATAGCCGGCGCCGATGTTGAGCGAGCCCGTAGGCTGCTCCTCGACGTTGACGTCAATCACCGTCTGGTCGGGGCTCGAGCCCTCGGTGCGGCTGATGTCGACCTTCTTGAAGTACTGGAGCTCCTGAAGGTTGCGTCGGCTGCGGTTGAATCGCGCGGCGTTAAAGGCATCGCCTTCGACGAGCTTGAACTGCCGGCGGATCACCTTGTCCTGGGTGCGGGTGTTGCCGCGGATGTCGATGCGCTCGACGAACAGGCGCTGGCCTTCCGCCACGTCGTACGTGACGTTGATCTTGAGGTTGTCGCGATCACGCTGGACGTTCGGGCGCACGTCGACGAACGGATGGCCCTGGGCGATCACCGCCTCGGTGATGCGGTTGACCGTCTCTTCGACCCGGTCCGCGTTGTACCAGTCACCCGTCTCCGTCCGGATAGTGTCCATCAACGCCTGGGTGTCGACGTCCGGGAGGGTGGTGTTGACCTTGATGTCGCCGAACTTGTAGCGCGGCCCTTCGTCGAGCGTGAACGTGACGAGGAAGGCCTTGCGGTCCGGCGTCAGCTCGGCGACGGCCGAGATGATGCGGAAGTCGGCGTAGCCGCTCTTCAGATAGAAGCGCCGCAGCAACTCGCGGTCGGACTGGAGCTTGTCCGGATCGTAGACGTCGTCGCCTGTCAGGAAGCTGTACCAGTGCGTCTCCTGCGACTGGATGATCGACTGCAGCTTGTCGTCGCTGAAACGCCGGTTACCGATGAAGGCGATGTTGGAGATCTTCGTCGGCGACCCTTCGTCGATCTCGAACACGAGATCGACGCGGTTCTCCGGCTGCTGAATGATCTTCGGCTCGACAGTCGCGGCGAAGCGGCCCTCGCGACGGTAGATGTCGAGGATGCGGCGCACGTCGGTCTGCACGCGCGTGCGGGTGTACACCATGCGCGGCTTGAGCTGGACTTCGTTCTCCAGCACCTCGGTGCGGATGCGGCTGTTCCCCTCGAACGCCAGACGGTTGATGATCGGATTTTCGACCACCTGGACGACGGCCACGTCGCCTTCCCGCCGGATCGAGACGTCGGCGAAGAGCCCGGTTGCGAACAGGGCTTTCAGCGACTCGTCGACCTTCGACGCGTCAAAGTCTTCGCCCGCGTGGATCGTGAGATACGAGCGGACGGTTTCGGGCTCGATGCGCTGCACGCCCTCGACGCGGATCTCGCGGATGGTCTGGCCCGTCTGGGCCAGAGCCGCGATACCGCCGAAGGCGATGAGGATTGCGACGCACACGATGGCCAGACACGCCGGCCACCGCCCCCTGGTCTTCCCCCTCGAAGACCGTGTGTCTTTTAATTTCATCTAGTTAGCTTACCAGCGCACGGAAGAAATCCACAACCTTCTGAAACCGGGATAGGTCCTGATAGGTGACGAACAGGAACAGGGTGACGACAAGGCCGAGGCCGACTCGGAAGCCGTACTCGACCATCCGCTCCGACAGCGGCCGTCCCCGGACCGCCTCGGCGACATAGAACATCAGATGGCCGCCGTCCAGCATCGGCACCGGAAACAGGTTGATCAGGCCGAGGTTGATCGACAGCATCGCCAGGAACCAGAACACCGTCGCAAGACCGGCTTCCGCCGCCTGCCCCGACATCTGCGCGATGCGGATCGGGCCGCCGAGATCGTCGGCCGACCGGGCCCCGGTGATCATCTGCCAGACCGCCTGCAGGGTCGAGGCGGCGACCTGATAGGTCTCATCGCCGGCGGCCCACAGTGCGCCCCCCGGCGACATCTTCTCGAACTCGCGACCGGCATGGCTGACGCCGAGCTGACCGACCTCGCGGCGATTGCCGAAGTTGTCGGTGATGACGTTGCGGCGCGGCACCACCTCGAGGTTGAGGTCGTTGCCGCCGCGGCGGATCGTCAGCTTCAGCGGACGATCGGCGCTCGCGGCGACGATCTGCTGCACGTCCTCGAACCGGTGCACCGCCTGGCCGCCGGCCCGGACGAACACGTCGCCCGGCTGCAGACCTACCTGTTCGGCGACGCTGCCCGGCACCACATCGCCCACGGTCGGCGCGGTGAACGGCCGGCCGACGGAGATAAACAGCGCCGCGAGGACAACCCACGCCAGCACGAAGTTTGCGACCGGTCCCGCGGCGACGATGCCGGCGCGACGCGGAAGCGATTTGTGGATGAAAGCGACGTCGCGCTCTTCAGGGGTCATCGTCCGGGCGGCGCGCTCGCGCTCCTCGGAGCTGCCCTCGGTGGCGACGCTCTCGCCGAACATCTTCACGTAGCCGCCGAGCGGCAGCAGGCTCACCCGCCAGCGCGTGCCGCTGCGGTCGTTCCAGCCGAACAGCTCGGGGCCGAAGCCGAGCGAGAACACCTCGACGCGAACCCCGGCACGCTTGGCGGCGAGATAATGGCCGAGTTCATGGATGAAGACGACGACGCAAAGGATGAAGACGAACGCCAAACCGTTCGCCCACAGCAAGTCGATCAGTTCACGCAACATGCCTATTCCTTACCCAGCCCGCGTGGTGCGGGCAAGCGCGGCGATTACGGCCTCCGCCTCCCGACGCGCCGCCGCGTCGAGAGCCACTGTGCCGGCGAGCGTCGTCGCCCGATTGCGCGGGACGCGTGTGAGCACGGTTTCGACGACGCCGGTGATGTCGAGGAATCCGATTCGCCCGGCGAGGAATCCCTCGACCGCGATCTCGTTGGCGGCGTTCAGCACGGTGGGCGCGCCGCCCCCTTCCTTGAGCGCCGCGCGCGCCAGCGCCAGCGCCGGGAACCGCGTTTCGTCGGGCGCCTCGAAGTTCAGCGTGCCGACCCGCGCAAGGTCGAGCCGTGCCGCCGGCGACGGGCCGCGGCGCGGCCAATCAAGCGCATAGGCGATCGGCGTACGCATGTCGGGAGCGCCCATCTGCGCCAGCACCGACCCGTCGGTGTAGGCGACCATGCTGTGCACGACCGACTGCGGATGGATCAGGATCTCGATCTGCTCCTCGCCGACCGGGAACAGATGCCAGGCCTCAATCAGCTCGAGGCCCTTGTTCATCATCGTCGCCGAATCGACCGAGATCTTCGCGCCCATGTCCCAGTTGGGATGGGCGACGGCCTCGGCCGGCGTCACGCGCGAAAGGCTCGCCCGTTCGCGGCGCAGGAACGGTCCGCCGGAGGCGGTCAGGATGATCTTCTCGACCGCGTCTGCGTTCTCGAAGTCGAACACCTGGAAGATAGCGCTGTGCTCGGAATCGACCGGCACCAGCTTCGCGCCCGAGGTCGCCGCCGCCGCCGTGACGAGGTCGCCGGCGCAGACCAGGCACTCCTTGTTGGCGATGCCGATGACGGCCCCGCGACGGATCGCCGTCAGCGTGGGCGCGAGGCCCGCCGCGCCGACGATCGCCGCGATGACCCGGTCGGCGGGAACCTCAGCCGCCTCGATCAGCCCCTCGGCCCCGGCCGCGACCGCGACATTGGTGCCGGCGAGACCGGCCTTCAGGGCGGCGTAGCGAGCGGGATCCGCGATGACCGCGAGCTTGGGACGTAGCTCGAGCGCCTGGCGGATGAGCAGGTCGACATTGGTATGGGCGGTGAGTGCGGCGACCTCGTAGCCCTCGGGTCGCCGGCGGACGATATCGACCGTGTTACAGCCGACCGAGCCCGTCGATCCCAGAATGGTGATCCGCTTGCGGGCGTGATCGTGACTGATTGCCGTTACTGCCACAGGCGGTCCGCTCCGACGACACTTAAGGCAAGGGCGGCCGCCGGTGCCGCCGCCAACAAGGCGTCGACACGGTCGAACAGGCCGCCGTGCCCCGGAATAATAGACCCTGAATCCTTAACGCCGAAGCGCCGCTTTACCGCCGATTCCGCCAAATCCCCGGCCTGGGCGACGATCGAGAGCGCCATTCCGGCCACCGCCGGGGTCGCCGGCCCGGTCCCGGCCACCTCCCCCAGCACCGCCCCCACGATCCCTGCCCCGATCAGGCCCCCTACGGCGCCGGACCAGGTCTTGTTGGGGCTGATGGGGGGCGCGAGCTTGGGGCCGCCCAGGGTCCGTCCGGCGGCATAGGCGGTGGTATCGGTCGCCCAGACCACAGCGAATACCCACAGGAGGTTGAGCAGCCCGACGTCGGGGACAGCCCGGAGCCAGGACAGAGCCAGCGCCGTCAGACCGATGTAGGGGACGCCGGAGGCAGTCCAGCCCCAGCGCAGGCCGGTCTCACGGCGTGCCAGCATGTAGACGACAGGGATGGCGACGACGATCACCGCCAGCGCCGCGCCGTAGGCGTCGAACACCGATAGTCCCAGCACCAGGACAGCGGATGCGGCAAGGGCAAGGCGGGAACCGGTCCAATCGCGCCCGCCGCACAGCATGTGCCACTCGCGCGCCATCAGGACGACGAACACGGCGAGCCACACCTCGAGGGCGGGGCGACCCCAGGCGATTGCGGCGACCGTCGGGATTCCGAGGGCCACCGCCGAAAGGATGCGAAGCGTCAACGGGCTGAAGGACACCCCGACCGACCGATCAACCACTGGACGCGCCATAGCGCCGGTCGCGGCGGCTGAACTCGCGCACCGCATCCTCGAGATGGCGCTCGGTGAAGTCGGGCCACAGCAGGTCGAGGAACACCAGCTCGGTGTAGGCCGACTGCCACAGCAGGAAATTGGAGATGCGCTGCTCGCCGCTGGTGCGGATCAGGAGATCGGGATCCGGCATGTCGGCGGTCGAGAGCCTGGAGGCGAACGTCGTCTCGTCGATCGCATCGGGCGCGACCCTGCCCTCGGCGACGTCCTTCGCCAGCGCGCGTGCTGCCAGCACGATCTCGCGGCGGCCACCGTAGTTGAGCGCGATCGTGAGCTTGAGACCGGTGTTCTCGGCCGTCGAGCGCTCGGCGTTCTCGATCAGCGTGACGATGTCCTGACTGAAGCCCTGGCGCTCGCCGATGATGCGCAGCCGCACACCGTTCTTGTGGAGCTCGGCGATCTCGGACTGGAGATAGCGCCGGAGCAGGCCCATGAGGTCGCTGACCTCCGACTGCGGACGTTTCCAGTTCTCCGACGAGAATCCGAACAGCGTCAGGTACGAGATCCCGAGCTCGGAAGCCCCCTTCACCGCCCGACGCACGGCTTCCGCGCCGTAGCGGTGCCCCACCGTTCTCGGCAAGCCACGGGACCGCGCCCAGCGACCGTTGCCGTCCATGATGATCGCCACGTGGACCGGAACGCCGGTCGGCGGCGAGGCGGGATCGATGAGGGCCATCCGAACTCAGACCGTCATGATGTCTTTTTCCTTGGACGCGAGAGTCCCGTCGACGTCCTTGATGTGGCCGTCGGTCATCGCCTGGATCTTCTCCGACCACGAGCGATGCTCGTCCTCGGATATCTCGCGGTCCTTCTCCATCTTCTTGAGCTTGTCCATCCCGTCGCGGCGGACGTTGCGGATGGAGACGCGCGCCTGCTCGGCGTATTTGTGCGCAAGCTTCACCAGTTCTGTGCGGCGCTCTTGGGTCAACGCCGGAATCGGCACGCGGATCGTCTGCCCCTCAGTCTGCGGATTGACGCCGAGGTTCGCGTCGCGGATCGCCTTGTCGACCGCGGACGCCAGCGCGCGGTCCCATACGTTAACGACGATCAGCCGCGGCTCCGGCACGCTGATCGAGGCGACCTGGTTGAGCGGCATCTCGCCGCCGTAGGCCGGCACCTGCACCGGCTCGAGCAGCGAGGCCGATGCGCGGCCGGTGCGAAGACCCTGCAACTCCTGCTTGAACACGCCGAGCGCGCCGTCCATGCGCTTCTTGAACTCGTTCATCCCCGGATCAGGCATTGTCGCTAACCTTATGGCTTTTATCGGGCGGGGACGCTGTCTTCGGCGATGATCGTGTAGCGACCTTTGCCGGCGACGACGTCAGCCAAAGCGCCCGGGTTGTGGATCGAGAATACCAGAATCGGGATATTGTTTTCACGGGTGAGCGCGATAGCGGACGCATCCATGACCTTGAGGTCGCGGGACAGCACGTCGAGATAGCTCAGGCGGTCATAGCGCTCGGCGCCCTTCACCTTCTTGGGATCTGCCGAATAGACGCCGTCGACCTGGGTCGCCTTGAGCAGCGCCTCGCAGCCAAGTTCGGCCGCGCGCAGGGCGGCCGCGGTGTCGGTGGTGAAGTACGGATTGCCGGTGCCGGCCGCGCAGATCACCACCCGGCCGAGCTCCATGTGGCGGATGGCGCGGCGGCGAATGTAAGGCTCGCACACCGTCTGCATCGGGATCGCCGACAGGACGCGGGTCGGCACGTCGCGCTGCTCGAGCGCGTTCTGGACCGCCAGCGAATTGATGACCGTCGCCAGCATGCCCATGTAGTCGGCGCTCGCCCGCTCCATGCCGGCAGACGCGCCCGCGACGCCGCGGAAGATGTTACCGCCGCCGATGACGAGGCAGACCTGGATACCGGTCCTGACGACCGCCGAGACCTCGTCGGCGAGCCGGTTCACGGTTTCCGCGTGGAGGCCATATTCGCTCGGCCCCATCAGGGCTTCGCCGGACAGTTTGAGGAGGATGCGAGAATAAGCGGGGCGGCCGGCGTCCGTCATGGCGTCGTCGTCATCCCCTCCCGCGGCGGGTCCCTGGGTTGCACCCGGCTGTCGCAGCCGGAGGGCTCTGCGGCGCGCCGCCCCGCGAACGGCGCGCCGCGGAGTGTATCAGTGTCCAGCGGCGGCGGCCACCTCGGCCGCGAAGTCGCTCTGCGCCTTCTGGATGCCTTCGCCGAGCGCGTAGCGGGCGAAGCCCACCACCTTGATCGGCGCGCCAACACTCTTCTCGGCCTCGGCGACGACCTTGCTGACGCGACTCTCGCCGTCGACGACGAACACCTGCTCGAGCAGCACAGACTCCTCGTAGAACTTCTTGAGCCGGCCCTCGACCATCTTCTCGACGACCGCATCGGGCTTGCCCGACTGCTTCGCCTGCTCGACCAGGATCGCCCGCTCGCGCGCGACCGACGCCGGATCGAGCGTGGCGACGCTGACCGACTGCGGGTTCGCCGCGGCGACATGCATGGCGAGCTGCTTGCCGAGCTCGGTGAGCTTCGCCGCATCGCCGCTCGACTCGAGCGCGACCAGCACGCCGATCTTGCCGCGGCCCGGAGCGATCGCCGAGTGAACGTAGCTCGCGACCACGCCCGGCTGCACCGACAGCGCCTTGGCGCGGCGGATCTGGATGTTCTCGCCGATGGTGGCGACGAGCTCGGTCAGGTAGTCCTGGACCGACTTCGACGTGCCCGGGAACGGCGCGGCCTTGAGGGCCTCGATGTCGTCGCCGGTCTTGAGCCCGATCTCGCTCGCCTTGGCGACGAAGTCCTGGAACTTGTCGTTGCGGGCGACGAAGTCGGTCTCGGAGTTGACCTCGACCATGACGCCGCGGCCGCCCTGGACGGCGACGCCGACCAGGCCCTCGGCCGCCACGCGGCCGGCCTTCTTCGACGCCTGGGCGAGACCCTGCTTGCGCAGCCAGTCGACGGCGCCCTCGAGGTCGCCGTTGGTGGCGGCGAGCGCCTTCTTGCAGTCCATCATTCCCGCGCCGGACTTGTCGCGGAGCTCCTTTACGAGCTGGGCGCTGATTTCCGCCATGGCTCTTCCTTCAGTTCAATCGGGTTACGGTTTGATCCGGCTTAGGCGTCGGTGTCGGCCGACTCGGTCTTGCTCTTGGGACGACGTGTCTTCTTGACCTCGACCGACGGCGCCGGACGCGCGCCCTTGCCCTTGCGGGCGCCCTTCGGAGCGTCCTTGTCCTCGGCGGCGGCCGGAGGAGCGGCCGCGCCTTCCGCGGCGGCCTCGCCGGGCAGCGCCTCGGCCGGGCTCTCCTCGGACTCGCCGATGTCAACGCCCGCCTTGATCATCTCTTCCTGGATGCCCGACAGCACGGCGTCGGCCATCAGGTTGCAGTAAAGGTCGATCGCGCGCACGGCGTCGTCGTTGCCCGGGATCGGAAAGGTGATGCCGTCCGGATCCGAGTTCGAGTCGACGACGGCGACGACCGGCACGCCGAGCTTCCGCGCTTCGCTGACGGCGATCGCTTCGCGGTTGGTGTCGATGATGAAGAGGATGTCGGGAAGACCGCCCATCTCCTTGATGCCGCCGAGTGCGCGCAGCAGGTTGTCGCGCTCACGGGTGAGCTGGAGGTTTTCCTTCTTGGTGAGGCCGGTCTGCTCCTGCGACAGCTGCTCCTCGAGCTCCTTCAGCCGCTTGATCGAGACCGAGATGGTCTTCCAGTTGGTCAGCATGCCGCCGAGCCAACGGTGATTGACGTAGTACTGGCCGCACTTGCTGGCCGCCTCGGCGACCTTCTCCTGGGCCTGGCGCTTGGTGCCGACGAACAGCACGCGGCCGCCCTGGGCAACGATGTCGCGGACCGCCTGCATCGCCTGATAGAGCATCGGCACGGTCTGCTG
>DATJIG010000022.1:0-3880 GCA_035493495.1 Alphaproteobacteria bacterium | reverse complement strand
GACCACATCATCCAGCGCGGCGAGTTCCTGACGTCCTACACGCCGTACCAGCCGGAGATCTCCCAGGGCACGCTGCAGTACCTGTTCGAGTTCCAGACCCAGGTCGCGATGCTGACCGGCATGGAGGTGGCGAACGCCTCGATGTACGACGGTGCGACCGCCTGTGCCGAGGCCGTGCTGATGGCGCGCCGCATCACCCGCCGGGCGAAGGTGGTGATTTCGGGCAACCTGCATTCCCACTGGCGCGACGCGGTGGCGACCGCGACGCGCTACACCGACAGCAAGCTCGACGTGGGCGCGCCGGCGGCCAACGGCGGCGAGGTGCTGGAATCGCACATCGATTCCGACACCGCCTGCGTCGTGGTGCAGAACCCCGACGCGTTCGGCCGCCTGCGCGACGTCTCGGGACTGGCCGAGCGCTGCCACGCCGCCGGCGCGCTGCTGGTCGTCGCCGTGACCGAAGTGGTGTCGTTGGGCGCCATCAAGTCGCCGGGCGAGATGGGCGCCGACATCGTCGTCTGCGAGGGCCAGTCGATCGGCAACGGCCTCAACTTCGGCGGGCCGTATCTCGGACTGTTCGCGACCCGCGAGCGCTTCGTACGCCAGATGCCGGGCCGCCTCTGCGGCGAGACCGTCGATGCCGACGGTCGCCGCGGCTTCGTGCTGACGCTGTCGACCCGCGAGCAGCACATCCGCCGCGAGAAGGCGACCAGCAACATCTGCACCAACTCGGGGCTGTGCGCGCTGGCGTTCACGGTCCATATGGCGCTGCTGGGCTCCGAGGGTCTGAAGCGGCTCGCGCGTCTCAACCACTACAAGGCGACGATGCTCGCCGACCGGTTGTCGAAGGTGCCGGGCGTGAAGGTCCTGAACGACACCTTCTTCAATGAATTCACCGTGGCGCTGCCGAAGCCGGCGGCCGCGGTGGTCGAAACTCTCGCGGCGAAGAAGATATTCGCCGGCGTACCGGCGACGCGGCTGTGGCCGGAGGCGAGGGGCCTCGACAACATGCTGGTGGTGGCCGTGACGGAGACGTCACACAAGGAGGAGATGGTCACGTATTGCGAAGCGCTGACGGAGGCCGTGCGATGAGCACCAATCCTCCCGCCGCGCCGAGCGCCGTTCCCTCGACCTTCACCGGCAACAAGGCGCTCCAGATCGAGGAGCCGCTGCTGTTCGAGCAGGATTCGCCCGGCCGCACCGGCGTCGACATTCCCGATCCGCCGCCGTTCCAGCATCGCCTCGGCGGCCTCGCCCGCGTGACCCCGCTCGGCCTGCCCGGGCTGTCGGAGCCGCAGGTGATTCGCCATTTCACACGGCTGTCGCAGAAGAACTACGCCATCGACGCCGGCATCTTCCCGCTCGGCTCGTGCACCATGAAGCACAACCCGCGCCTCAACGAGAAGGTGGCGCGGCTGCCCGGCTTCGCAGACATCCACCCGCTGCAGCCGGTCTCGACGGTGCAGGGCGCGCTCGAGCTGATGGACACGCTCGCTCACTGGCTGAAGACGCTGACCGGCCTTCCGGCCATCGCGCTCGCGCCGGCCGCGGGCGCCCACGGCGAATTCTGCGGCATGGCGACGATCCGCGCGGCCCACGCCGCCGCGGGTCAGAACCGCATGCGCGTGCTGGTCCCGGAATCCGCGCACGGCACCAATCCGGCGACCGCCGCGGCGCTCGGCTATCACGTCGAGGCGATTCCGGCCAATGAGCGCGGCCGCGTCGACGTCGCCGCGCTGAAGGCCAAGCTCGGACCCGACGTCGCCGCGATCATGGTGACGAATCCGAACACCTGCGGGCTGTTCGAGGACGAGATCGTCGCGATCGCCGAGGCGACCCACGCGGCGGGCGCCTACTTCTACTGCGACGGCGCCAACTTCAACGCCATCGTCGGCAAGGTCCGCCCGGCCGATCTCGGCATCGACGTCATGCACATGAACCTGCACAAGACGTTCTCGACGCCCCACGGCGGCGGCGGTCCGGGCTCCGGTCCGGTGGCGCTCGCCGCGGCGCTGGCGCCGTTTGCGCCGCTGCCCTGGGTCGTGCACGGCGACAAGGGTTTCAACCTCATCGAAACCGCGACCGGCGAGGCGTCGCGCAGCATCGGCCGCATGAAGGCGTTCCACGGCCAGATGGGCATGTTCGTCCGCGCGCTCACCTACATGCTGAGCCATGGCCGCGACGGCCTGAAGCAGGTGGCCGAGGACGCGGTGCTCAACGCCAACTATCTGCTCGCGCGCCTCAAGGGCGAACTCAGCCCGGCGTTCCCCGGCATCTGCATGCATGAGGCGCTGTTCGACGACAGGTTCCTCGACGGCACCGGCGTCTCCACGCTCGATTTCGCCAAGGCGATGATCGACGAAGGCTTCCACCCGACCACGATCTACTTCCCGCTGGTGGTCCACGGCGCGATGCTGATGGAGCCGACCGAGACCGAGTCGAAGGCCTCGCTCGACCAGTTCGCCGACGCGCTGCTGTCGCTCGCGCGGCGGGCCAAGAGCAACGGCGAGCCGTTCCACTCCGCCCCCACCATGAGCCCGCGCCGCCGCCTCGACGAGACCCGTGCCGCGCGCACGCCGGTACTGCGCTGGCGCCCGTCGGCGCCGAAGCAGGCAGCGGAGTAGCCTCAGTGAGTTTCGAACTCCGGACGCAACCGAACCAGAGTGGTGGCTGCGGTCTGGCATCTCCCAGCCAGCTCCTTGCTGGCGGATAAGCCTATGTAGTTGGTCGCTGTGTCGAAAAGATACGCGGCCAGCGTCTTGGCGGATGCTCGGTGATCCATAAGCATCACGTACACGGTGCCGACATATGAGTCGTACTCATCGGCAGCTTCTGGAATTCCGTTAACTCCAATCGGATCCCATTCCGTCATGAGGACGTGGCGCACTCGGGAGCGATTCTCCCGCGATTGGTATTTGTTGCGTCCATTTGTCATTGAGGTCGCCCAGCTTATCTGGCCCTACTACTCCGCCTTGTAGAGCGCGAGCAGGCGCTTCTTCACCGCGTCCGGCGCGCGGTAGGTATCGGCGATGATCGTCGCGATCTGATCGCCGCTCGATGGGCTCGAGCAGTCGAGGTTCTGGTGCGCGCAGTCGGCGCGGAACTCGGGATCCTGCGTCGTGGCAAAGACGCCGTCCTTGAGAAGCCTGGCGTTCTCGGCGGGGATTGCCGGCGGTGCCAGCATCGGACGACCGAGGTCGAAGGGGGCGGCGATGATGCGGAGAAGCTGCCGGTCGTCGTCGTTTTTGGCGATATCGGTCGCCAGCGGCACGCCTTCGAGCCCGGGTTGGGCATCGCCAGAGTAACGCAGCATGAACTTGATCTTCTTGTCGCGGATCCAGTCGGCGCGGGTCGATTGCAGGGTCGACCAGAATGTCGATGCGTAGCCCTCGTTCTCGCCGCGCTCCATGGCGAGCAGCGCCTCCGCGAGGCCCTTGTAGCCGGACACGGTCTTGATCTTGAGGCCGAAGACCTCGGTCAGGATGCGCGAGTAGAACGCGCCGCCGGTCGCGGCGCCCGCCGAACCCAGGATGAGCTCGCGGCCTTGGCTCTTGGCCTCGGCGATCGAGTTCACCGGCACCGTATGCCACAGCAGGAAGACGCTGACCTCCTTGGTCGGGCTGCCGAGCCAGTTGAACTTGGTCGGGTCGAACTGCGCCTGGGCCATGCCGTAGAGCGGCGCGAATGGGTTGCCGTTGTTGATGAGGCCGATGGTGAGCCCGTCCTTGGGCGCCACGTTGTAGAGGAAGTTGCTGGCGCGCAGCCCGCTCGCGCCCGGCATGTTCTGGACGACGATCGTGGGGCGCCCGGGGATGTGGTTCGGCAGCCAGCGCGCCACCGTGCGGGCGTAGAGGTCGTAGCCGCTGCCGGATTCGGTGCT
>DATJIG010000021.1:0-12554 GCA_035493495.1 Alphaproteobacteria bacterium | reverse complement strand
AGATGCGCGGCAACACGTCGGCGGCGATGCCGATGCCGTTGTCCTTCACGCTGACGACGGCGCTCGACTCCTCGGTGTAGAGCCGGCACTCGATCTCGCCGCCGCTCGGCGTGTACTTCACCGCGTTGTTGAGCAGATTGGTAATCGACTGGATCAGGCGCACCGGATCGCCGGTGACCACCACCGGGGTCTCGGGCATCGACACGGTCAGCGTGTGGCGACGTTCTTCGGCCATCGGCCGCGCCGCCTCGACCGCGCGATCCACCGCCTCGCGCATATCGACGCTAACGCTCTGCAGCACGATCTTGCCGCTGGTCACGCGACTGACGTCGAGGAGGTCGTCGACCAGCCGCGCGAGATGCGTCGCCTGCCGCTCGACCATTGCGCGGCACCAATGCACCTTCTCGCGCGAGCTCTCGGGCGTCATCAGCCGGACCGCGTTGGTGATCGGCGCCAGCGGGTTGCGCAGCTCGTGGGCCAGGAGCGCGAGGAACTCGGTCATGTGCCGCTCGCCTTCCTCGAGCTTCTGCAGGCGCTTCTTGTCGGTGAGGTCGCGCGTGACCTTGGCGAAGCCGCGGAGCACGTTGGAGCGGTCGAAGATCGCAGTGATGACGACGTCGGCCCAGAACATCGTGCCATCCTTGCGGATGCGCCAACCCTCCTCCTCGAAGCGGCCGCGCTCGCGCGCCATCGCCAGGTTGTGGCGCGGCACGCCCGCCGCCACCGCCGCCGGCGGGTAGAAGCGCGAGAAGTGCTGGCCAACGATCTCGGCTGCCTTGTAGCCCTTGATCTTCTCGGCGCCCGAGTTCCAGCTCACGATGTTGCCGTTGGGATCGAGCATGAAGATCGCGTATTCCTTCACGCTCTCGACCAGCAGGCGGAAACGCTCCTCGCTCTCGCGCAGGACCGTCTCGCGATCGTGGCGTTCGCTGATGTCGCGGAAAATGTGGGAGAACCCGGAGAGCTCGCCCGAGTCGTCGTAGAGCGGCGAGATCAGGACGTTGGTCCAGATCCGGGTGCCGTCCTTGCGCACCAGCCAGCCGCCGTCCTCGAAGCGGCCGTCGCGGCGCGCCGTCACCAACTGGTGCTGCGGCCATTGCGAGGCAATCGACTCCGGGGAATGGAGGCGGGAGATCGATTCGCCGATCATTTCGTCGGCGACCCACCCGGTGATCTCCGCAGCCGCGGAGTTCCACCTCACGACCATCCCGAAGCGGTCGAGTACGGCGATGCCGACGTCGCGGACGCCCTCGAACAGCAGGCGGTACACGTGATCGCCATGTGCCGATGCGGGGGGCTGGCTGGGAGAAAGTGCAATACCTGGACTTAAATCGGATGCTTTATTACGGCCCCACAT
Organism: Alphaproteobacteria bacterium; assembly: GCA_035493495.1. Classification (GTDB taxonomy): domain Bacteria; phylum Pseudomonadota; class Alphaproteobacteria; order SMXQ01; family SMXQ01; genus DATJIG01. The sequence goes on along the minus strand of DATJIG010000021.1, from coordinate 11,197 downwards.
CGTCGAAAACCCTTCGGGGTTCTGGTGAGTGCTTAAAGGTGAGTATGTGTGCGGTGTTGCCGCCTAGGTCTAGGCAGCGCCCAGCGGTGGCGCAACGGTCAAATTCCGGCGCGTTTTTGATCCGCCGCCCCCCGACATGACACTTGCAAAAGCCTGTCATCCGCCTCGCTGCAAAAGCGTGGCGTTCGCCCTGGCGCTGCCGCAAGATCAGACCGTCCGGCAACGCGTCGGGGCGCCCCGGAGCGCCGCCGGAGGACGATCCAGACACACGCGACCCAGACACGGACAAGGGGGGTACAGAGGGGCCATGTTTAAGGAATTCCGCGAGTTCATCGCCCGCGGCAACGTGATCGACCTCGCGGTTGGTATCGTTGTCGGCGCGGCGTTCACGACCATCGTCAACTCGCTGGTCAAGGACATCCTGATGCCGCCCATCGGCCTGCTCACCGGTGGCGTCGATTTTTCGAGCATCTTCATCGACATGTCGGGCCAGCACTACGCCTCGCTGGCGGCGGCCCAGCAGGCGGGCGCGGCGACCATCAACATCGGCTTGTTCCTGAACGCGGTGATCAACTTCCTGATCGTCTCGTTCGCGGTGTTCATCCTGGTGAAGCAGGTCAACCGCTTCTGGAAGAAGGCCGAGGCGGCTCCGCCGCCGCCGGCCCCGCCGAGCAAGACCGAGGTCCTGCTCGAGGATATCCGCAACCTGCTCAAGGACCGTCGGGCCTGAGCGGGACGACCGCGGCGGCCCTCGACGGCACGGCCGCCCGAAAGCCAGAACGCCCGCGGATCGCTCCGCGGGCGTTCTCTTTTGCGAATGCGGTGGCGCGCTAGATCAGCTTGCGGGCCGACAGCTCGCGCTTCAAATAAGCATAGTAGATCGGCGCCGCGATGACGCCGGGAATGCCGAACACAGACTCCATCACCAGCATCGCGAGCAGGATCTCCCACGCACGGGCGAAGATCTGCCCGCCGATGATGCGCGCATTGACGAAGTACTCGAGCTTGTGGATGAAGATCAGGAACGCCAGCGAGCCGATCGCCGCGTAGAGCGACAGGCTCAGGCTGACGACGACGATCACCGTGTTCGAGATCAGGTTGCCGATGATCGGCAGCAGGCCGGCGAAGAACGTGACCGCGATCATCGTCTTCACGAACGGCATCTCGACGTGGACCGCCGGCAGGATGAACACCAGGTAGATGCTGGTGAGCAGCGTGTTGAGCGCGGAAATGCGGATCTGCGCGAACACCACGCGGCGGAACGCCTGGCCGAGGTAGGCCGCGCGGTCGCGGAGCGCCCGCGACAGCGGCCGCAGGTCGCGGGTGTCGTGCGCCTCGCTCAGGGACGCGAGGCCGCCGATGATCATGCCGATGAAGATGCCGCCCAGCGTGCGGGCGAACACCTCGCCCGCGGTGCGCAGCTCGCTCGCGTGGGCGCGCAGCCAGCCCGAGGCCTGGGCCTCGAGCTCGTCGGCGGTGGCCGGCAGGTAGTCGCGCGCCCACGAGGGATAGTGCTGGCTCGCGGTCTCGATCGCCTCCGCCATCTTCTGCATCAGCGACGCGAGGTCCTCGGGGCTGCCGGTGAGAAGGTGGAACATACGCAGCATCGCGATGGACAGCAGCGCTACGGTGACGAACGACACGACGATCACCGCGGCGACACGGCCCGCGCCATGGGTCAGCCCGATGCGCACCAGGCGGTCGGCGAAGACATGGACGAGCTGGTAGACGAGAAGGCCGGACAGCAGCGCCGGCAGTAGGCCGAGCCGCAGGACAGCCAGCAGCGCGAGGCCGGTCAGAATCCAGGCCGCGATGTCGTGCCGCGACGTCTGCTCCACGAGCCCCTCCCCGGTGGCTATACGCCGGTACCTAAAGGGAAATTTCGCGCAATGTCCAGCCTGCCGCAGGGTACGAACACGGAGTCGTGAACGCCGCGCGCGGGCCGGCCCGGAGGCGCTCGGACGGGGCGACCGGCGCGCCCCGGTCGTCGATCAGATCGCGGACTCGGAGGCCCCGGAGGGTGGCCGCGAACAGGCGGTGGGTGCCGGGGGAATCGAAGCGTTCGAGCCAGTTTTGCTCGAGAAAGGCCTTGATCGCCGGGCCGCCGGCGGCGACCTCCCACAGGATGCCAAGGATCGAGGCCGCGCATTCCTCGTCGATCTGGGTGGCGAGGTCGGCGACCCGGACCGCATCCGCCTCGGCCTTGCGGCCGGTCTCGGGTCCGGCGCCGAGGCCGAAATCGGGGACCGGGCGGCGCGCCGCCGGGACGAGCTGCCAGTGGGCGATTTCGTGGAACAGGACGCAGGGCTCGGACCGCGTCCTGAGTACGGTACCGTCCCAACTAAAGGCGCGCGCCGGCTCCTCGTCGAGGATGGCGATGCCGAAGCGGCGACAGAGGTCGTGGACGGCGGCCAGCAGCCGGCGCTCATCCGCCGCCGCTGCCCTGGTGGCGCGGATGGCGGCGAACGCCGCCACGGCCAATGCGTCCTCGGCGATGCCCGCCGCGAATACGTCGAGCGCGCGGTCGATCTCGTCGGCGGCAAGCGGCGTGAGCTGCACCATCCGGGGGTCGTCCGGCGATCTCTAGGAGAGGTCGACGGGGAAGCGGACGGCGTGCGGCAGCTTGCGGCCCTTCCCCTGCTGGAGCGCGCGGCGATAGATCTCGATGCCGGCCGCGAGGTCGCCGAGGCCGACGCCCATGAACTTGAAGAGCGTCAGCTTGGCGCCAGCCGGACGGCCCTTGCCTTCGGCGACGACGGCGGAGAGCGGCATCACGCCCGCCCACGCCTTGTCGTCATTGCCGAGATGGGAGCGCAGCTCGCGGGAGTTCTCACGAACCTGCTCCAGGTTGTCGACGACGATGCGGTCCGCCGCGGCAACCACGTCGCGGTCGATCTCGGCGAACTCGGGGATGATGGCGCCGACGGCGTTGAGGTGCGCGCCGGGCGCCACGTGGCGCGGCGACAGGAACGGCTCCTTGGCGCGCGTGACGGTCGAGACGATCGGCGCATTCTCGACGCAGGCCTCGAGCGTCGGCGCATCGACGACCTCGAACTTGAAGCGCGAGCGGGCCAGCTCGACGAACTTGGCGCGGTTCTCCGCTCGCGGGCTCCAGACGCGCAGCCGCTTCAGCGGCCGCACCGCGTTGACCGCGGCGACCTGCGTGATCGACTGCTTGCCGCTGCCGACCAGCGCCATGTCGTCGGCGCCTGGCGCCGCCAGCCATTTGGTCGCGACGCCGGCCAGCGCCGCCGTCCGCATCGTGCCGAGCGCGATCGATTCGATGATCGCCCGCACCTTGCCGTCGTCGGCGCCATGAACAATGGTGAGCGGCTCCGACGAACCGCCGACGTTGGTCCAGACCTTGGCGCCGGAGAAGCCGTCGCCGGTGAACTGCGCGCCGGTGACGTTGGTCGAGCCCGCGGCCCACACCGTCTGCGCCTTGTACATGTTCCTGGCCTTGCCCTCGTGCTCGAGCTTGAGCGCGCGCTCAAGCGCAGCGATCACGCCCGAGAGGTTGATGAGCGAGACCACATCGGCTTCGGTGAGCCAGAGGAAATCCTGATCGGCGGCGGACGGCATAAACGCTCCTGGGCTTGCGAGGCGCGGACTGTAAGCGGCGCGAAGCAACCGGGCAAGCCGCCGCCATAGCTTCGCAAAAACCCTGATTTTCCGCGACAAACCGCCGGTCATCGCCCCCGTCGCGTCCCCCGGCGCGACGCCTTCGGCGCCCGGGCGCGGCGCGCGCGACGCCCGGTCCGAACCGGAGTCGACCCGGGGCTTGTGTCAAACAGTGGCTGTGAGTCTGGCTATCTGTGGGTCACTCCGGGAGCGAACGCGATCGGCGATGCCACAGCCGACCGACCGCTTCCGGCCTCCGCCCGGTCGGCGCGCCGGCTGCTCGTGTCGCGCGCCGCCTCGACGCAATGTCGGTCCGCCGACACATCCGCCGAAATTGCCTAATCGATTCCAAGGGCGCCAATCCGGTAACGAAATGCGGCGTTCCGACGCATCGGGCCGACCAGCATCGCCGCCGGTCCCCGAAGCCCGGCCGGCGCGCCCACCCGGGGTGGCGACGGCTGTGAGCCGAATGCCCCAGCCTCTCATGAAACCGCAATGTGGTTGCCGCTTAAGCCTCCCTAAACGACGCGGCATGCTGCGCTTCTTACGGCTCCGATTGAAACGCTCCAGTCCTCACCTCAGGTGCGCGGATGAACCCTGTCGCTCGCCTCTCGCCGGCCCAGCGTTGCTATCTCGACTTCATCCGCTTTGTCGCCGCGTTTTTTGTCCTTTTCGGACATGCGGCGGAATACTTCCTCGAGGGCGCGCGCTTCAACAACGGCAACATCCAGGCGGTGGGCGTTCTCACGTTCTTCCTGATCTCGGGGTTCCTCATCAGCACCAGCGCGTTCCAGAAGAGCGCGGACCCGAAGTACACCTTCCGCAGCTTCTTCATCGACCGCTTCGCGCGGATCTACAGCTGCTTCCTGCCGGCGCTGATGTTCGTCGTCGTCATCGACATGGTGATGCTGAATTCGCCTCAGTATCCGTGGGGCGCCACATACAACCTGCGCACCTGGATCGGCAATCTGTTCATGCTGCAGGACTTCCCGGTGTTTCAGGCGCTGCGCCGCTTCGGCGTCGACAGCACCTCGTTCATCTCCTCGTTCGGCAGCGCGCGCCAGTTCTGGACCATTTCCATCGAGTGGTGGATCTACATGGTCTTCGGCTCCGTGCTGTTCCTCGTCCTGCGCGGAAGTCGGCCGAAATGGGCGGTCTGGGGATTCGTCGCGTTCGCCGCCATCGAGCCGTTCTATTACTTCGTCGGGGGCGTCAACGAGTGCATGAGCGTGCTGTGGGTCATCGGCATGGGCATGAGCCTCTTCTTCCTGCGCCTGCCCCGGATCATGAACTCGGTTCCGACCATGAATGCGCAGCACTGGAGCCGCGGGTTCCTCCTGCTGGCGCTGTTCGGGATGCTGTGCATGGCGGTTCGGTTCGTGCGGATCACCTACGTGTCCGAGCTGCAGTTCGGAGTCTTCCTCGCGCTCGCGCTGTTCGGGCTCCTGTTCGCGCTGGCCACGGCACACGTTCCGGCCTGGTTCGAGAAGTCGATCGCCTGGATGGCCAATTACAGCTACTCGCTGTACCTGACCCACCTGCCGATCCTGACGCTGTTCGTGTTCTGGTTCCCGGAGCGGCGCTGGGATCCGATGCTGCTCGTCTCGGCGATCGTCGCGAGCAACGTGTTCGCGATCCTCTTCGCCTACCTGTTCGAGCGGCACCACCGCCGGCTCGCGAAGTGGCTGAATGGGCTCGGCCGCCGGCGGCCGAGGGTGCTCGAGCCGATCGGCAAAGTGTCGCTGCCGCATTGAGAGCCCCCGAAACGATGCGCAATCTCCGAGCCTCTTGGCGCGGCCTCGCCCGTGCGATCGTCTTCGGGTTTGCCGTCGCCGGCGGCGCGGCGGCGAGCGCGGAATCGCCGAAGCCCGCCGTCACCGCGCCCAGGCCGAGTCCCTACGTCCCGCCCGGCTACCAGTACGTCTTCGGCGATGAGTTCGACGGCGCCGCCCTCGACACCACGAAGTGGTGGACGCGCTACGTCTACGACGGCGACAAGGGTCCCGGCACGCTCGACTTCCTCAAGGACGAGCAGCAGCGCTACCGCGAGAACGGCAATCACGTAGTGAAGGGTGGCGTCCTGAACCTCGTCGCGCGGGCGGTGGGGTCCGGCTTCGAATCCGGCATGATCCGCTCGCGGACGACGATGATGTACGGCTACTTCGAGATGCGCGTGAAAATGCCGAAGGCGAAGGGCGTGTTCCCGGCGGGCTGGCTGAACCCGTCGCAGGCGCCCGGGCAGAAGCTGATCTGGCCCCCGGAGATCGACATCTTCGAATTCGTGAACAATGGCAAGGAAGAGCTGCCGAACATGGTGCACAGCAACATCGTGGTCGGCGATGACGGCAGCCAGGGCGGCCAGTTCCTCTACGCCGATCGCGACTTCAACAAGCAGTGGTACTACTGGCGCGCGCCGTTCAACTTCAGCGACGACTTCCACGTCTTCGCCGCGCTGTGGGACACCGACGACACGGTGAGCTTCTTCATCGACGGCAAGCTGATCCAGAAGCGCGCCTACCGCTGGACCAACCCCGGCGGGATGCCGGGATACGCCCACGTGCTCCTGAACCTCGCCGTCGGCGGAGCCTGGGCGGGCAAATTCGGCATCGACCGCGACGCGTTCCCGCAGGCGCTCGAGGTCGACTACGTGCGAGTCTACCAGAAGCCCGACAGGATCATGCTCGGCGAGGACCGCCGCGGCACCGAGGTGCTGTGCCGGCCGGCGGAATCCTGCTGAAAGCGGCTGAGGGCTAGCTGCGGCCCATCCGCGCCACGGTCGCCGTCGTCGAATGGCCGGGCTTCAGGTCGGCGAGCACAACGCGGCCGCCGTAGCCCTGGACGAACGACGCGCCGACCACGGTCTTGATGGTGTAGTCGGCGCCCTTCACCAGCACGTCGGGCTTGAGCCCGTGGATCAGCTTCATCGGCGTGTCGTCGTCGAACGGCACGACGAGATCGACGTCGGTCAGCGAGCTCAGGACGGCGGCACGCGCCGACTCCGATTGCACCGGCCGCGTCGGACCCTTCAGCCGCTGCACGCTGGCATCGGTGTTGAGGCCGACCACCAGCCGGTCGCAAGCGGCGCGCGCCTGGCGCAGCAGGTGCAGGTGGCCGGGATGCAGGAGGTCGAAGCAGCCGTTGGTGAAGCCGACCTTCAAACCCTGGCGGCGCCACAGTGCGACGCGATCGACAGCCGATGCGAGGTTCGCCACCTTGCGCTCGGCGCCGGCGATTTCGGCGCCGTGCAGCGCGGCGAACACCTCCGGACGGTAGGCGACGGCAGTGCCGAGCTTGCCGACGACGATGCCGGCGGCGGCGTTGGCGACCTCGGCCGCATCGCGCAGCGTGAGTCCACTCGCGAGCCCGACGGCGATCCCGGCAACGACGGTGTCGCCCGCACCCGAGACGTCGAACACCTCGCGCGCCTGAGCCGGCAGGTGGTCGGCGGTCGTGGCGGTGACCGCCGTCATGCCCTCGGCGCTGCGCGTCACGAGCACGGCATCGAGGCTGTAGCGACGGATCAGCGCACGCGCCGCGGCGACGATCTCGTCGTCGCCCGAGAGCGCGCGGCCTGCGGCTTCCTCGAGCTCGGGGCGGTTCGGCGTCACCAGCGAGGCACCCTTGTAGCGCGACCAGTCGGCGCCCTTGGGGTCGACGATCACCGGAACACCGCGCTTGCGCGCGGCGGCGATCGCGGCGGCCGCCACGTCGGCGAGGACGACGCCCTTGCCGTAATCCGACAGGATCACCGCGCCGGCGCGCGCCACCGCCGAGCGCGTCGCGGCCAATACGCCGCGCGTCAGCACCCGCTCGGGCGCGCCATCGCTCTCGTCGTCGCAGCGCAGGAGCTGCTGGTGGCCGGCGACGAAGCGGGTTTTCACCGTCGTCGCGTGATTGCGGTTGGCAATCAGCTTGCCGCGGACGCCGCGTTCGCCGGCAATGAGCGCCCTGATCTCGCGCCCGGCATCGTCGCCGCCGATCAGCCCGACCACGGTGGCTCGACCGCCCAGAGCCGCGATGTTTCGCGCGACGTTGCCGGCGCCGCCCAGCATCGCGACGGTGCGGCGGTGGCGGAACACCGGGATCGGCGCCTCGGGCGAGATGCGGCCGACGTCGCCGTAGGAATAGCGATCGAGCATGACGTCGCCGATCACGGCGACCTTGGCGCGATCGAAGCGATCGAGCGACGCCGCCAACTCGCTGGGCGTGCGCTGTCCGCCGGCGGATCTGCGGTTGGTCTTCTTTGCGGCCATGTCGGTCAGGCGGCCCGGTCGGCGACGTTCGCCACGAACCAGCGGTAGGTCTCACCGAGCCCGTCGGCGAAGGCGATCTTCGGCCGCCAGCCCAGCGCCGTGATGCGCGAGACGTCGAGCACCTTGCGCGGCGTGCCGTCGGGCTTCGAGCGGTCGAAGACGATGCGGCCGCGATAGCCGACCGCGTTCTTCACCGCTGCGGCGATGTCGGCGATGGTCGCGTCCTCGCCGGTGCCGACGTTGATGATGTCGGGTGAATCATAAGTGTTCATCAGCATGACGGCGGCATCGGCGAGATCGTCGACGTGGAGGAGCTCGCGCCGGGGCGTCCCCGATCCCCACACCGCGACCTCGGGCGCGCCCGCGAGCTTGGCCTCGTGGAACCGGCGCATCAGGCCCGGCACGACGTGGGAGCCGGTCGGATCGAAGTTGTCGTGCGGTCCGTACAGATTGGTCGGCATCAGCGAAATCGCCTTGAACCCGTGCTGTCGCCAGTAGGCGCGGCACATCATATACCCGGCGATCTTGGCGATCGCATAGGCCTCATTGGTCGGCTCGAGCGGGCCGGTCAGCAGGCTCTCTTCACGGATCGGCTGCGGAGCGAGCCGCGGATAGATGCACGACGAGCCGAGGAACAGGAGCTTGCGCGCGCCCGAGCGGCGCGCCGCCTCGATGACGTTGGTCTGGATCGCCAGATTGTCGCGGATGAAATCGGCCGGTCGGGAGTCGTTGGCGACGATGCCGCCGACCCGCGCCGCGGCGAGGAACACGACCTCGGGCCGCTCCGATGCGAAGAACGCCTCGACCGCAGACTGGCGGGTGAGATCGAGCTCGGAGCGCGGGCGGACGACCAGATCGGAGTACCCGAGGGCGCCGAGCTTGCGGACGATGGCGGACCCGACCAGCCCGCGATGTCCGGCGACGTAGATTCGGCTCGATGGATGCACTGGGTCTATCGCGAACGACGGACGTCGCGGGGCGACGTCGGTTGAGGGCGCCGAGTGTAGCAGGTCGGACTCGGTGCGCCGATCTTAAGGATGGCTCCCTCCCATACGAACGTATGCTAACGGTAGCGAAATCATGTAATTGACTGATTTGCTTGCTAGTTTCCGCATCTGACGCTCCGGGCCATCACGAGAACGGGAACGGATTCACCAGAGCGTTTAGCACCCGTTTAACGACCGCGGCCTATCGTTTCACAAAATGCTCGCTGGGCGGCAGTACATGAACCCTCTGCGTTTTACAGGGCTGCGGTTGACGATCATCGCGGCGGGAACAGCGTTCGCGCTGATCCTCGTCGGACTGATCGTGTTCGATCGCTGGCGCGACCGCAATCAGGTGCTGGCGGATGCCGCGCACGATTCGTCGGTCGCGGCACTCGCGCTGGCCGAGCACACCGAGCAGATCTTCACCGCCGTCGAACTGTTCATGCAGCACGTCGCCGCCGACGTGAACGGCCACGCGACCCTCACCGAGGCCGAGCGCGCGGCGGTCCAGCAGCGCCTCAAGGACATCGCGGCGAGTGCCGCGTTCGTCGACACCATCGCGATCTATGATTCGGAGGGCAATCCGAGCGTGAGCTCCGACGCCTCCGGGGCACAGCCCGCCTCGGTCGCCGACCAGGAATTCTTCTCGGCGCAGGGCAGGAACCCCGGTCTCGGTCTCTACATCGGACAGATGGTCGAGCGCGCGGGTGAACCCGGGCGTCAGATTCCCCTGAGCGTCCGTGTCAACGAGAGCACGAACACGGGCCGTTTCGCCGGCATCGTCTACGCCGGTCTGCCGATCGACTACTTCCAGAAATTCTATCGTTCGATCAACAACGAGCCCGACCGCCGCGTCCGCCTCGTCCTGACCGACGGCCGCGTGCTGATCGAGGAGCCGGAAGGTCGCGTCGGCAAGGACAGCTACAAGGATCAGCCCTGGTTCCGGAAGGCGACGGGCGACGGTTTCAACGGACTCTACCGGGGTAGCGGGCGCGGCAATCCGGATATGCGCATCATCGCCTACTCCAAGGTGCAGAGCTTCCCGATGGTGGTGTCCGTCGGCGTCGGCCGCGACATCGTGCTCGCTGCCTGGAAGGTCGAAACGCTGCGCGCGGTGATCCTCGCAACCGCCCTTGTCGCGCTGATCATCGGCATGTGCTGGTGGCTGGTACGACTTGTCTCCGAGCGTGAGAACTGGGCCGTCGCGACGCGCCTCGCGCAACTCAAGGCCGAGGAAGCGACGCGGGCGAAGTCGGACTTCCTCGCCAACATGAGCCACGAAATCCGGACGCCGATGAACGGCATCCTCGGATTTGCCGATCTCCTGCTCGACAGCGATCTTGGCCAGACGCAACGTCGCCACGCGACACTGCTCAAGGAAGCGGGCACGTCGCTGCTCGCCATCATCAACGACATCCTCGACCTGTCGAAGATCGAAGCCGGCAAGATCGAGCTCGAATCGGTGTCGTTCAGCCCGAAGGAACTGGTCGAGGGCGCGCTGGCGATCGTTCGCCCCGCCGCGATGGGCAAGGACCTCGAGCTGATGGCCGACTTGCAGCCGGACCTTCCCGCCTGGGTTTCCGGCGATCCGACGCGGCTGCGGCAGATCCTGCTCAATCTCCTGGGCAACGCCATCAAGTTCACCGAACGCGGCAGCGTGATGCTGAAAGTCTCGCGCGAGCCCGGCGATGTCCTCACGCGCTTCGACGTCACCGACACCGGCATCGGCATTCCCGCCGACCGACTGTCGCAACTGTTCCAGAGCTTCGCCCAGGGCGACCGGTCGATCACGCGGCGGTTCGGCGGCACCGGGCTCGGGCTCGCGATCTGCAAGCGACTGGCCGCAGCCATGGGCGGCGCCATCGGCGTCGAAAGCGTTCCGCAGCAGGGCAGCACCTTCTGGTTCACGGCGCAGCTCGCCGCGGCTCCGTCGCCCGGCGCCGCGCAGTCGGTGCGCTCGGCGGCGCCGACGCGCAGCGCCCGCATCCTCGTCGCCGAGGACGTGGCGATGAACCAGGTACTGATCGAGGCCCTGCTGCAGAAATTCGGCCATCAGGTCACGATCGTGAACAACGGCCGCGAGGCCGTCGAAACCGTGCGCCACGGCACGTTCGACCTCATCCTGATGGATATGGAAATGCCGGTGATGGACGGCCCGACCGCGACCCGGGCGATCCGCGCGCTCGGCGGTCGGCTGCGCACGATCCCGATCGTCGCGCTCTCGGCCAACGCCATGGACACCGAGATCGCGCGCTGCCGGGCGGCAGGCATGAACGCCCACGTCGCCAAGCCGATCCACCAGGCGACCCTGCTCCGGACTCTCGAGGAATGGATCGG
>DATJIG010000020.1:0-2074 GCA_035493495.1 Alphaproteobacteria bacterium | reverse complement strand
CGGGGCTTTTCGCGTTCACGCGTATGTCACGCCGGCGTCCGACGAGCCCGGGAGCAGACCGCGCCCGATCGGCGTTATGGATCGGATACAGGGAAGCCTGAGGAACGGTCTCGAAGGGAACGCGCGGAACCAAGCGCCGATCGAGGTCATGACGACATCCGACGAACGGGCGGTTGCACGGGATTTCCGGCGCCGCGCCCACGCGCTGCGGGCGGCGGCGGCCGATCACTCCGGCGCCGTGGAGCGCGCCTACCTCGCGCTGGCCGCGGAGCACGAGCGGCAGGCCGAGCGAATCGAAGCGGCGCTTGCGCCGGACGATGGCGAGCGCACGAACGGCGGGCCGCCCCGCGACTCGTGGCTCGGCGATCGCCGCTGGTTCGACGCCGCGCCGCACGGCTATCTCCTGCTGTCGCCGGCGCTGGTGATCGTCGACATCAACGCGACCTATGCGCGGCTGACCATGACCGACCGCGACGCGGTCGTCGGCCGCCACATGTTCGAGGTCTTTCCCGACAACCCCGACAATCCCGCCGCCGACGGCGTGACGAGCCTGTCGGCGTCGCTCGGGCGGGTGCTCGCGCACAAACGCCGCGACCAGATGAGCTGGCAGCGCTACGACGTGCGCGACCCTGGCGGCGAATTCGTCGAGCGCCACTGGAGCCCGGTGAACGTGCCGATCCTCGATGCGAACGGCGACGTCGAATACATCCTCCACGCCGTCGACGACGTCACCGTGGCGGCCGTCCACCTCCGTAAGATCCGGTGAGGAGCACGCAGGGCGCGCGCCCCCGCCGAACGTGCTCAGATCTCCGAGCGCTTGAGCAGGTAGTCGAGGCCGCCGACGCGGTACCAGCGATAGCCGTAGCCCTCGAGCGGCACGTGATGCCGCCCCTGCTCGTCGGCCTCGCTGTGGAGATCGTTGAGCAGGTTGATGAGCCGCTTGCCGCTCTCGCCGACGCCGACCTCGAACGTCACCTCGATCGGCCGCCCCAAGAAGTTATGCAGGAACAGCACCGAGTTGTTGCGCCAGTCGTAGCGCAGCGCCAGCACCGCCGGGTTGCGCGTGTTGATCACGGTGTACTCGCCCCAGCCGATCTCCGGCACCTCGCCGCGCATGCGGATGATGCGCTCGGTCCAGTTGAGCAGCGAGTTGGGGTCGCGCCGCTGCGCGGCGGCGTTGACGCGCTGGTAGTCGTAGATGCCCTCGCTGATCACCGGCAGCACCGGCTTGTCGCTCTTGGTGAATCCGCCCTGGGGCTCGGTCGACCATTGCATCGGCGTGCGCGTGCAGTTGCGCTCGGGCAGCGACAGGTCGTCGCCCATGCCGATCTCGTCGCCGTAGCGCAGCACCGGCGTGCCCGGCAGCGTGAACAGCAGGCTGTAGGCGAGCTGCAGCCGCCTCGGGTCGTCGTCGAGCATCGGCGCGAGCCGGCGCCGGATGCCGCGGTCGTAGAGCTGCATGTCGGGGGTGGGGCCGAACGCCGCGAACACCCTTTGGCGCTGCGTGTCGGTGAGGCGGCCGAGATCGAGCTCGTCGTGGTTGCGCAGGAAGATGCCCCACTGCGCGGTCTCGCGCCGGGTCCGCGTCGCCTCGAGCGCCTCGATCAGCGGCCCGGTGTCGGCGGTGGCCAGCGCGTAGAAAAGGTTCTGGTTGACCTGGAAATTGAACATCATGTGCATGCGGTCGCCGGCGCGGCCGAAGTACTTGAGGTCGTCCTCGGGCAGCACGTTGGCCTCGGCGAGAATGATCGCGTCGCCCTGGCGCCACTGCAGGAACTCGCGGAACTCGCGCAGCATGTCGAACTGCTCCTCGGGCTTGCGCACCTTGGGCCCCTTGCTCGAGATCACGAACGGCACCGCGTCCATGCGGAAGCCCGAGACGCCGAGCTGGATCCAGAAGCCCATGATCTTGAGGATCTCGGCCTGGACCTGCGGGTTCGAGGTGTTGAGGTCGGGCTGGAACTTGTAGAAGCGGTGGAAGTACCAGGCCTTCGCCACCTTGTCGTACGACCACGTCGCCTTCTGCACGCCGGGGAACACCATGCCCTTGTCGGCATTGGGCGGCTTCTTCTTC
>DATJIG010000019.1:0-14140 GCA_035493495.1 Alphaproteobacteria bacterium | reverse complement strand
GACCGCCTTGCGCGGGATGATGACGCCCGGGATGTTGCCGGCGCCCTTCGGCAGCGGCACCTGGAAGCGGGCGAGGCGGTGGCCGTCGGTGGCGACCGCGCGCAGCAGCCCGCCCGACTCGGTCGCGGCGTGCAGGTAGATTCCGTTGAGGTAGTAGCGCGTCTCCTCGGTCGAGATCGCGAACCGGGTGTGATCGATCAACGCCTTGAGCGAGTCGGCCGCGAGCGTGAACGAGTGCGGCAGCTTGTCCTTCGACGTCGCCGGAAAATCGGCTTCGGGCAGCGCCTGGAGCGTGAACGTCGAGCGTCCCGAGCGAACCGTCAGCGCGGTTGCCCCGGGCTTGGTCGCGAGTTCGACCTGCGCGCCTTCGGGAAGCTTGCGCGCGATGTCGTAGAGCGTGTGCGCCGGTGCCGTCGTCGCGCCCGCCTGCGCGACCGCGCATTCGACCGCTTCGGCAAGCGCCAGATCCATATCGGTGGCGGTGAGGCTGAGGCGACCTTCCTTGGCGTCGATCAGGACGTTGGCGAGGATCGGGATGGTGTTGCGGCGCTCGACGACGCTCTGGACATGACCGAGGGACTTGAGGAGCTGGGCGCGCTCGATGGTGACTTTCATTTTGTCAGCTCTGGCAGTGCGTGGGCTTGGGCCTCTTGTGCGCTGTACGTCTCGTGCGCTGTACGTGCGCTCAGGTCGATCCCCGTTTGGGACATTCTCCACCCGCGGGCAGCCTCCCGGGACGGCGCGGCGAGCCGCCTTCCGGACCGGCTCTCCGGTGTCTCCGGAGTATAGCAAGCCTCGGCAAAACCTGTAGTTTTTTCGCTTTCCGGAGGGTCGTAACGAGGCCCGAAAAACCGCCCGGAATCAGCGGTTTTCGGGGCCGTCCGCGCAAGCCTGCGGCAACCGCCCCGGGGGGCTCGCCGGGGCGCTGGAAATGACGCCTGAAGCGTCAGCTTTCCAGCATCCGGCGCAGCAGATCGACGTCCTCAGCGAACGAGGCGTCCTTGGCCCGCAGCTCCTCGATCTTGCGCACGGCGTGCATCACCGTGGTGTGGTCGCGGCCGCCGAACTTGCGGCCGATCTCGGGCAGCGACCGCGATGTGAGCTGCTTGGCGAGATACATCGCCACCTGGCGTGGACGGGCGACGGCGCGGGCGCGCCGGGCCGAGTGCATGTCGGCGATACGGATGTTGAAGTGCTCGGCGACCCGCTTCTGGATCTCCTCGATCGTGACCCGGCGGTCGTTGGCGCGCAGCAGGTCGTGGAGGACCTCCTGCGTCGTCTCGAGCGAGATCTCGCGGCCGACGAGCTGGGCGTGAGCGACCACCCGGTTGAGGGCGCCCTCGAGCTCGCGGACGTTCGAGGTGATCTTGTGGGCCAGGAACTCGAGCACCTTGGGCATCACCTGGGCGTTCAGCCGCTCGGCCTTAGCCTGCAGGATCGACAGCCGGAGCTCGTAGTCGGTCTGATGGATGTCGGCCACCAAGCCCCAGCCCAGGCGGGAGCGCATCCGCTCCTCCATGCCCTCAAGATCCGACGGCGACTTGTCCGCGGAGATCACGATCTGGCGGTTCTGGTCCACCAGCGCATTGAAGGTATGGAAGAATTCTTCCTGGGTCGAATCGCGCCCGGAGATGAACTGGACGTCGTCGATCATCAGGACGTCGACGTTCCGGAACTGCTCCTTGAACGCCATGGTGTCGCGGAACCGAAGCGCACGGATGAACTGGTACATGAACTTCTCGGCCGAGAGATAGAGCACCTTGCGATTGGGGTGCTTCTCGCGGATGTGCCAGGCGATCGCATGCATCAGGTGGGTCTTGCCGAGGCCGACGCCACCGTAGAGGAACAGTGGATTGAACGGCACCACCGTCGCCTCGGCGCAGCGCCGCGCCGCGGCGTAGGCAAACTCGTTCGACTTGCCGATGACGAAATTGTCGAAGGTGAAGCGCGGATCGAGCGCGGCGCCGATATCGAGCCGCTCCTCGGGCGCTTCGGCGGTCGGCACCATCGCGGGTTTGGCCGCGGGCGCGGCGCCGTCGCCCGACACCACATGCGGTCGCGGCACGCTGACGCGCGGCGCCGGCGTGCGGACGACCCGCACCTCGAGCGTGCGCACCGTCGGGTCGATGCCCATCCACAGCGCCTTCATGCGGTCGAGATAATGTCGCTCGACCCAGTCGCGCATGAAGCGCGTGGGTGCCGCGATGACGACTTCCGGGCCGTCAGTGCGGGTCAGAGCCAGCGGCTTAAGCCAGCTCTTGAATACCGCCTCGCCAAGCTCGGTCTTCAGGGCGCTGAGCACCCTCTCCCATTGGCCGGTCCGCACAGAACCGTTCCCCCCCTGCATCGACACCACGCCCCTCAATCCTGGAGCCACGGCAGGCCGTCGGCTTTCCAGCCGGCGGCGTTCCCGCGATGATGCCCCTGATCAAGCGGTCCCTCAAATCCCCCAGCAATGTTGTACGCACGGGTGAAACCCTGGGCGGTAGCGGCAATCGCCGCCGCCCTGGAGCGACCTCCCGAACGGCAAAGGAACAACACCGGCCGATCCGGTTTCGCCCCGGCGGCAGCGATCTGCCGCAGGAACTCCGGATTCTGTGCCATGCTCGGATAGACCTGCCACGGAATGAAGGCGGTACGCTTGCCGACCGGGCCCAGGTCCGGCACGCCGACGAAGACCCATTCGGGCTGCGTGCGGACGTCGACCAGAACCGCGCCAGGTTCGTCGGAGAGAATCTGCCACGCCTGCTTCGGCGCGACGTCTCCCGCGTAACCGTCGCCGGGGGTGACGGTCTTTTCGGTCGGAGTGCGCTCCGATCCGCCTGTCATTCCCCAGTCCCCCCATACCTCACGACGCGTGTGTCGCGTCGTCGCCAATACCACCGGCGTCGATCGTCTTCCCGATCTCCGCCAACCTCAGGGTTCGCCGGTCAGCCCACCGGAGAACCATCGACACGTCATGCGGGACGATTCGGAGAAACTTCCGAGAGCAACATCGTCACGCGCGCATGCAGTTGTCGAAAAAGACGACCAGATCGGAAGCCGCAGAGCGGTCGATGTTGGCCGCGTGCTGAAGACGTTACCTGTGCGGTTTGGGGCGCGCAACATGACTCGACAATGCGACCCGGAAATTTTTATGGAATCGCGTCGCGCTTTTTCATTGAAAAAACTTTCCGGCGACACCCGTGACGGAATGCGCGGCACGCGCGTGTTTTTACCCGGACGACGACGTGTGCATCGCTGCTCAACGTATAGTGGTCGTAAAAATAAAAACGCCGACGCAATGCGTCGGCGTTCACTTCCGTCTCGATTTCGCGTGCGTGTCTTAACGAGAACGCGCGGTCGCGAACGTCGCGACTAGGACAGCGCCTTGATGCGCGCCGAGAGACGCGACAGCTTGCGCGAGACGGTGCGCTTGTGCAGGACGCCCTTAGTCGTGCCACGCATCATCTCCGGCTGGGCGGCGCGCAACGCGGCCGTGGCCTCGGACTTGTTGCCCGCCGCGATCGCTTCCTCAACCGCCTTCACGTGCGTGCGGATGCGCGTGACGCGAGCGCGGTTCTTGGCGGTGCGCTTCGGCGTCTGACGGGCGCGTTTCTTGGCGGAGTCGATATTGGCCATGGCAGTGATCCGAAAAGGATGGAGACGCGGGGATTTCCGCGCGAGCGCCGGGTTATAGACGGCACGGGCTACCCCGTCAATGGCCGCCCCGAGCCTTCCGGTGCGGCCCCGTCGGGGTTCGGTTAACCAGGCGGCACGACTTACGAAAACCGGCCTTTTGTGCGCTTCAGCGGCTGTTCCCGGCGGACTGCGGGCGGACCGAGAACCGCACCGTCACGGCCCCCTTGGTCGCGCCCGGCGCGACGGCAATGACCAGCCGTTCACGATCGCGCAGAAAGCGTCCCGGCCCCTCGCGGCGCCAGCCCAGCGCCGGCAGCGTCTGATCGTAGAACGAGGACACCGCACGCGGATCGACGCTGCCCGAGGCGCTGCCATCAATGATGCGACCCTCGGGCGTCTGGAAATCGGATGCCTGATCGCGCAGCTCGGTGAGGCCGGGCATCAGCGGCATGTCGTCGAGCACCGACAGGAACTCTTCGGCGCGGAGTTGTGCAACTGCGGCACACGCCATCGCCAATGCGGCGAGTGCCACGAGGATCGGCCGCATGCGGCGGGGCTCACGACGTGAATCGGCCATGTCGGATCTCAGCGCTGCTGTCGTGGACAATAGAACGTGGATCGGCCGCCCTGGACGATGCGGCGGATTCCGCCGGTCGTCGCCACATCGCAGGTACAGCCGGGGCATGGATGCCCTTCGCGATCATAGACGCAGAAGCTGTGCTGGAAATACCCGAGCTCGCCGCTCGGCTGGCGATGGTCGCGCAGCGACGAACCGCCGGCAGCGATCGCACGCTTGAGCACCGCCTTGATTGCCGTTGCCAGCGACAGCGCACGCTCGCCCTGGACGCGGCCGGCAAGCCGCTTCGGCGAGATGCGCGACTGGAACAGCGCCTCGCACACATAGATGTTGCCGAGGCCGGCGACGACCTTCTGATCGAGCAGCGCCGCCTTGATCGATGTCTTCCGACCCCTGATGGCGGCGGCGAGGCGATTCCCGTCGAATCCCTTGCCCAGAGGCTCCGGACCCAGCTCGCGGAATATTGGGTGCGCGTGCAGCTCGTCGCCATGCACCAGCGTCATCAGCCCGAAGCGTCTCGGGTCTCGGAACCGGACGACCACCCCGTCCTCGGTCTCGATCTCGACATGGTCGTGGCTGTCGGCCGGCGGCAGCGAGCCCTTCGGCCCGGCGGTCATGCGCCCCGACATTCCGAGATGGACCACCCAGATCCAGCCATCGTCGAGGCGCAACAACAGGTATTTGGCGCGGCGCTCGAGCGCGGCGATGCGGCGGCCTTCGAGGCGCGCTGCGAAATCGGCGGGAAACGGGATGCGGAGATCGGGCCGGTTGACGGTCGCACGGGCAATGCGCTTGCCGGACAGTGCGCCCACGAGCCCCAGGCGGACGGTCTCCACTTCGGGAAGTTCGGGCATGGCGCAACGTAGCGCACGCGGCGGCCGGTGCGCTATCTTGCTGAAGTGATTGATCCCAATCGAACAGACTCGACGCCCGACCCGGATCGGGAAGCGGATTTCGGCTTCCGCCGCGTGCCGGAGCGCGACAAGGAGCCGCTGGTCCGCGCCATCTTCGAATCGGTGGCGCCGCGCTACGACCTGATGAACGACCTGATGAGCGGCGGTCTCCACCGGCTGTGGAAGGCGACCCTCGTCAACACCTTACGGCCGCGGCCCAATATGAAGGTGCTCGATGTCGCCGGCGGGACCGGCGATATCGCGTTCCGCATCCTCGACGCCATGGGCGGGCCGGCGCGCTGCACGGCGGCGGGCGGCCACGTTACGGTCGCCGACATCAACGCCGCGATGCTCGCGGTGGGCCGGTCCCGAGCCGAGGAACGCGGCTCCGCCCAAGCCATGACTTTCGTCACCGCCGATGCCGAACGGCTGCCGTTCGAGGACGGCTCCGCCGATGCCTTCACCATCGCCTTCGGCATCCGCAATGTTACCCATATCGAGAACGTCCTCCTCGAGGCGCGCCGTGTGCTGCGGCCGGGTGGCCGGTTCCTGTGCCTCGAATTTTCGCGGCCGATGCTGCCGCTGCTCGGGCCGATCTACGACCGCTACTCGTTCGCGGTGATCCCGTGGCTCGGCGAGCGGGTCGCCGGCGATCGCGCCGCCTATCAGTACCTGGTCGAGAGCATCCGCCGCTTTCCCGAGCAGGCGCGGTTCGCGCGCATGATCGAGGACGCCGGACTCGCGCGCGTGACCGTGCGCAATCTCGCCGGAGGCATCGTCGCGCTTCACGGCGCCTGGCGGCTCTGAGCGCATGCTGCGCGCCATCGAAAACATCGTACGCCTGGGTGCAATCGCCACGATCTTCGCGCGCCACGACGCCCTGTGGCCGCTCGAAAGCCTCGGCCTGCCCAATGTCGTCATGGTGCCGGTGCGGTGGCTCGGCGGCTTCGTCCGCAAGCCCGGCACGCCGCCCCCGCCGGGTGTAAGGCTCGCCGCCGCACTTCAGGAGTGCGGCCCGCCCTTTATCAAACTCGGGCAGGCGCTGGCGACCCGCGCCGATCTTGTTGGTGAATCGGTGGCCGAGGCCTTGACGACGCTCCAGGACCGCCTGCCACCATTCCCGTCGGAACAGGCGGAAGCCGAAATCGAGGCCGATCTCGGTCTGCCGCTCGACGAGCTGTTCCTCACGTTCGATCCGAAGCCGGTGGCGGCGGCGTCGATCGCTCAGGTGCATTTCGCCACCGCGCTCGACGCCGATGGCCGCGAGCGGGCGCTGGCGGTGAAGGTGCTCCGCCCCGGCATCGAGGCGGCATTCCGCCGCGACCTCAACCTCTTCTACTGGCTTGCCGAGAAGGCCGACCGGTTCGTGCCGTCGCTCCGGCGGTTCCGGCCGCTTGAGGTGGTGCGCACGTTCGAGCGCGTCGCCGAGGCCGAAATGGATTTTCGCCTCGAAGCCGCGGCGGCGTCGGAATTCCGCGAGAACTTCATCGACGACCCGACGGTGAAGGTTCCGGCAGTCGACTGGGCACGCACCGGCCAGCGGGTACTCACGCTCGAGCGCGTCGGCGGCATCCGCATCGACGACCGGTCAGGGCTGGTCGCCGCCGGCCACGATATCGATGAGATCCTGCGCCATTCCTCCGAGCATTTCTTCCGGCAGATCTTCCGTGACGGGTATTTCCACGCCGACCTGCATCCCGGGAACCTGTTCGTCGGATCCTCCGGCGAGATCATCCCCGTCGACTTCGGCATCATGGGCCGCATCGACGTCGAGACGCGGCGCTTCCTCGGCCGGATGCTGCTCGGTCTGCTGACCGGCGATTATCAGGACGTCGCCGAGGCCCACTTCGACATCGGCTTCATTCCGCGCGATCAGCCCCGCGACGACTTCGTGCTCGCGGTGCGCGCGATCGGCGAGCCGATTCGCGGCCTGCCGCTCGCCGAGATCTCGCTCGCGCGTTTGCTCGGGCAACTGTTCGCGACGGCAAAGCGCTTCAACATCTCGATCCAGCCGCAGCTCCTGCTGCTGCAGAAGACGATGATGGTGGCCGAGGGGGTGGGGCGCACGCTCAATCCCAACGTGAACATGTGGGAGCTCGCGCGCCCGCTGATCGAGCAATGGATGCGCGACAACATGGGCCCGCAGGCCGAGCTCCGCGCCGCGCTAACCACCGCGCTCGGACGGCTGCGCGCGCTACCCGGCACGCTCGCGCGCGTTGAGTCGACGCTCGGCGACTTCACCGAGGGCGGCCTCAGGCTCCACCCCGAGACGTTGCGCCTGCTCGCCGAGGACCGCCGCCGCGCATCGGTGGCCCCGGCGCTGTGGGTCATCGCGATCCTGTTGTTCCTGATTCTGCTCGCGCTCTGACCCGACCGGCAATGCGATGACCGACGTCGTCCTCGCCATCTTCGTCGCAACGTACATTGGCATGGCGACCGGGCGGATTCCCGGCCTCAAGGTCGACCGTACCGGAATCGCGCTGATCGCCGCCGTCGCGCTGCTCGCAATCGAGGCGATCACGCCCATCGAGGCCGCGGGCTTCATCGATCTCCCGACCATGATGCTGCTGTTCGGCCTCATGATCGTGGCCGCGCAGTTCGGCGTCGCCGGCGTCTTCGACGGCGTTGCCCGACGTATCGCCGCGACCGCCGATCGGCCAAATCGCTTGCTCGCGGCCGTGATCGCGACCTCGGGCGTGATGTCGGCGTGGCTCACCAACGACATCGTTGTGTTCGCCATGACGCCGCTGTTGTGCGCGGGACTGAAGGCACGCGGCGCCAATCCCGTGCCCTATCTCATCGCCCTCGCGGCCTCGGCGAACGCCGGCTCGGCCACGACGCTAATCGGCAATCCCCAGAACATCCTCATCGGCCAGATGACGGGATTGGGGTTCTGGCACTATCTCGCGATCGCTCTGCCGGTCGCGATTGCGGCCTTGCTCATCGCCTACGGCGTGATCGCGTGGCTCTGGCGCGGCCGCCTCACGGTGCCGAACCTGCCGCAGCATCCGCACGTCGGCACCACCGCGCTCTATTCCGATCGCCTGCAGTTCGTGAAGGCGATGATCGCGACGGCTGCGCTGCTGATCCTGTTCATGACGCCGGTGCCGCGGGAGGTCTCGACGCTCGCCGTCGCCGGAATCCTGCTGGCAAGCCGCCGCATCGCGAGCCGACGCCTGGTCGGCGCGGTCGACTGGAATCTCCTCATTCTGTTCGCCGGGCTGTTCGTCGTAACCGGCACCGCGGTCGCGGCGCTCGGCGGCAGCGACCTCGCCGCGCGACTCGCGTCCGCCGGATGGCTGCCCGACCGGCTCCACGTGTTGGCGCCGCTCGCGCTTACGGTCAGCAACACCATCGGCAATGTGCCGGCGGTCATCCTCATCCTGCAGGCATGGCCGTCGCCGCCGATGGGCGCGATGGCGGCGCTCGCGCTGCTGTCGACGCTGGCCGGCAATCTCCTGATCACCGGCAGCCTCGCCAACATCATTGTCGCCGAGCGGGCCCAGGCCGCCGGCGTCCACCTCGGTTTTGCCGAGCATGCCCGCGCCGGAATTCCCATCACCCTGCTGTCATTCGCCGTCGCGGTGATCTGGCTGTGGGGCCTCGGCCTCCTCCCGCCGTAACGAATAAACGCGCAGTTTCCATGACTTAGCCGCACCTTGCGGAGGGGCTCAATACGCGCTATTTACACATTACTTCCGTACATATATCGGGAACTCCCCGTGCTCGCAGGAAAACGCATCCTCCTCGTCGTGGCGGGCGGCATCGCCGCCTATAGGGCGCTCGACCTCATCCGTCGTCTGCGCGAACGCGGCGCGTCGATCCGGCCGCTGCTCACCGCCGCCGGCGCGCAGTTCGTGACGCCGCTGTCGCTCGCGGCACTCGCCGGCGACAAGGTGTATTCCGACCTGTTCTCGCTCACCGACGAGAGCGAGATGGGCCACATCCGGCTTGCCCGCGACAACGATCTCGTCGTCGTTGCGCCGGCGACCGCCGACATCCTCGCCAAGATGGCGTCGGGCTTCGCGTCCGACCTCGCGACCACGGCGCTGCTCGCCACCGACAAGCCGATCCTTGTGGCACCGTCGATGAATGTCGTGATGTGGGAGAATCCGGCGACCAAGGCCAACGTCGCGACGCTGCTGGCGCGCGGCGTGCGCTTCGTCGGACCGGGCGCCGGCAATCTCGCCTGCGGCGAAGTGGGCGACGGGCGCCTGGCCGAGGTCATGGACATCGTCGCCGCGATCGAGGCGCAGTTCGCGCCCAAGCTGCTGGCCGGGCGCAGCGCGCTGGTCACCTCGGGCCCGACCTTCGAGCCCTTGGATCCCGTGCGCTTCATCGGCAACCGCTCGTCGGGGCGCCAGGGCCACGCGATCGCGCAGGCGCTGGCCGATCTCGGCGCCACAACCACGCTGGTCTCGGGGCCGGTCGCCATTCCCGATCCCGTCGGCGTCAACGTCGTGCGCGTCGGCACCGCGCGCGAGATGCTCGCCGCCTGCGAAAAGGCGCTGCCGAGCGATGTCGCGGTGATGACCGCGGCGGTTGCCGACTGGCGGCCCGAGGAGGCCTCGTCGGCCAAGATCAAGAAGCGCAAGGACGCGCCGCCACCCGCGGTGAAGCTCGCCGAGAATCCCGACATCCTGCGCACGATCGCGTCGCGCGGCAACGGACGCCCGCAGCTCGTGGTCGGCTTCGCCGCCGAGACCGGCAACGCGATCGAGCAGGGCCGCGCCAAGCTGGCGAGCAAGGGTTGCGACTGGATCGTCGCCAACGATGTGTCGGAGCCCGGCGTTCTCGGCGGTGACGAGAACATCGTCCATATCATCGATTCGAAGGGTGTCGAATCGTGGCCGCGCCTCTCCAAGACCGAGGTTGCGGCAAGGCTTGCCCGCCGCATCGCCGGAGCGTTCGTCTGATGCCGAGGGACGTTCCCGTGCAGGTTCCGGTGATGCAGCTCGCCTCGGCTGAAGGCTTGCCGCTGCCCCAGTACGCGACCGCGGGCGCGGCGGGTGTCGATCTGTCGGCGGCGGTACATGAGCCCGTTGTGATTCCGCCGGGCGGACGCGCGGTGGTGCCGACCGGCATCGCCATCGCGCTGCCCGCGGGCTTCGAGGCCCAGGTGCGACCGCGTTCGGGCCTCGCGGCCAAGGCCGGGGTAACGGTGCTGAACGCGCCGGGCACGGTCGACTCGGATTATCGCGGCGAGATCCAGGTGATCCTCGCCAACTTCGGCGAGCAGCCGTTCGCCGTCGCTCGCGGCGAGCGCATCGCCCAACTGGTGGTGGCACCCGTGACCCAGGTCGCGTGGCGGGCCACCGATGAGCTTTCCGAGACCGCGCGCGGGGCCGGCGGTTTCGGCTCCACCGGAACCGGCTCGAAGGAGTAAGAGCGTGTTGCGTCTCCCCAAAAAGCTTCTGTTCGCCATCGAGGCCGTGCTCGACATCGCCTACAACGCCGGCCCGCAGCCGGTGCAGAGCCGCGACATCACCGCGCGCCAGGGCATTCCGCGTCGCTATCTCGAGCAGGTGCTGCAGAGCCTGGTGCGCGCCGGCATCCTGGCCGGTGTTCGCGGCCCGCGCGGCGGCTACCGCCTCGCGCGCGAGCGGCGGCGCATCACCGTCGGCGACATCACCCGCGTCGTCGCCCAGATCGAGAACGGCGAGACCGCCGAGGACAAGCTCCCGGAGTCCGATCTCGGAACCCGGGTCGTGCGCCCGATGTGGTTCTCGGTGCAGGACAGCCTGCTGCAGACCCTCGATGGCGTCACCATCGAGGACCTGTGCCTCAAGGCCGATCAGGCCGGCATCGAGTCGGAAGCCCGCAAGCACCTCGACTTCTCCATTTGATCTCGCCCGCCGCGCCGACCGCGGCCCGTAACTCGAGCAATTTACGCCATGGATGACGACACCAAGATCGACGGCCACGCCGGCATTCGCGGCGGCATCTACGATTCGATCCTCGACACCATCGGCAACACGCCGTTGGTGCGACTGCCGCGGCTCTCGAAGGAAAAGGGCTGCAAGGCCGACATCCTTGCCAAGCTCGAGTTCTTCAACCCGCTGTCGTCGGTGAAGGACCGCATCGGCCTCGCGATGATCGAGGCCGCCGAGAACTCCGGCAAGATCACCAAGGACACCGTGCTGATCGAGCCGACATCGGGCAACACCGGCATCGCGCTCGCGTTCGTCTGTGCGGCCAAGGGCTACAAGCTCATCCTCTGCATGCCCGAGAGCATGTCGCTCGAACGACGCAAGATGCTGATGCTGCTCGGCGCCCAGATCGAACTCACGCCGGCGGCCAAAGGCATGCGCGGTTCGCTCGACCGCGCCGAGGAGTTGAAGAGACAGCACCCCAACTCGGTGATCCTGCAGCAGTTCGACAATCCGGCGAATCCGGACATCCACTTCCGCACCACCGCCGAGGAGATCTGGCGCGACACCGCCGGCACCGTCGACGTGGTGGTGAGCGGCGTCGGCACCGGCGGCACGCTGACCGGCGTCGCCCGCGCGCTCAAGCCGCGCAAGCCGTCGCTGCGCATGGTCGCGGTCGAGCCCGAGGACAGCCCGGTGCTGTCGGGCGGACTGCCTGGGCCGCACCGCATCCAGGGCATCGGCGCGGGCTTCGTGCCGAAGAATCTCGACACCTCGCTGATCGACGAGATCGTGCGCATCGGCAACGAATCGGCGTTCGCCACCGCGCGGCTCGTCGCCCGCATCGACGGCGTGCCGGTCGGCATCTCGTCGGGTGCCGCGCTGGCGGCGGCGCTCGAGGTCGGCGCGCAGCCCGAGATGAAGGACAAGCGCATCGTCGTCATCATCCCGTCGTTCGCCGAACGCTATCTTTCGACCCCACTGTTCGAGGGGCTGTAAGGACCCGCGATGACCGAGTTCACCGACGCGCAGCTTCATCGCTACGCGCGTCACATCGTTCTTCAGGAGATCGGCGGCGAGGGCCAGCGCAAGCTGCTCGACGCCAGGGTGCTGGTCGTCGGCGCGGGCGGCCTCGGCTCGCCGCTGCTCCTCTACCTCGCGGCCGCCGGCATCGGCACGATCGGCGTGATCGACGATGACGCGGTCGATCTCTCGAACCTGCAGCGCCAGGTGCTGCACACCACCGATCGCGTCGGCGTGGCCAAGGTCGAGAGCGCCGCGGCGCAGATCAAGGCGATCAATCCCGAGATCATGGTGATCCCCTACCGCGAGCGGCTGACCGCAGCGAACGTGATGGGCATCATCGCCGACTACGACCTGGTCGCCGACGGCTCCGACAATTTCGCGACGCGCTTCCTCGTCAACGACGCCTGCTATCTCGGCGGCAAGACGCTGATCTCGGGCGCGCTGCTGCGCTTCGAGGGACAGCTCGCAACCTTCAAGGCGCACGTCCACGACGGCGAGACCCGCTATCCCTGCTACCGCTGCATTTTCCCCGAGCCGCCGCCGCGCGGGCTGATCCCGTCGTGCGGCGAAGGCGGCGTACTGGGCTCGGTCGCGGGAACGATCGGAACCATGCAGGCAACCGAGGTGATCAAGGAAATCGTCGGCGTCGGCCAGTCGCTCGCGGGGTCGCTCGTCATCATGGACGCGCTCGATGCGACGTTCCGCAAGGTCAAGGTGAAGCCGGATCCCGCATGCGACCTGTGCGGCGCCCAGGCGACCATCCGCGACCTGTCGCGGCACGTCGCCGCGAAGGACTGATCCGGAGACTCGGCGATGGCGGAAGCACCGGCGAAAGACACGCTTGCCCTCGTCGTCCTGTCGAGCGCCTACGAGCGCGTGCACTACGCGCTCGCGACCGCGGCCGCCGCCGCCGCCGTCGACAAGCCCGTCGTGGTGTTCTTCACCGAGGGCGCGGTGCGGACCGTCGCCGGCACGGCGGAGCGGCCGGGGTGGCACGCGCTCACGGTCGCCGATCCCTCGCTCGGCGCCGGCGATGCCGCCGGTCTCGACCAGGCGTTCCGCGCGCGCGGGGCGGCGGGGATCGAGGAACTGCTCGGGGCGTGCCAGGAGCTCGGTGTCGCGCTGCTGGTGTGTTCGATGGGGATGCGCGTCGCCGGAATCGCGAAGACGGAGCTCCGTCGCGATCTTCCCCTCCACGAAACCGGTCTCACCGACGTGCTGTCGCGGGCCCGACTGCCGACATTCGTCTGATCCCGTACGATCCCGTGTCATTCGACTTGACGGCGCACCCGTGTCCTTCCCTATATGGCGCCGATGATTCGACGCGTTTTTCAGTATCCTCGCGCCGCGCCCGCCTGTGCCGCCGTGGCGCTCGCGTTCCTGCTCTGCATCGGCGGCGCGGCCGCCCAGAGCCTTCCCAACGAGCACGACGTGAGCGCTCAGGTCGACGAGGAGGCCGGCGACGGGCCGCCTCTCGAGTCCGACACGCCAGAGCCCACCGGCCCCGGCAAAACGCCGCCCGGACAGTCCGGCCTGCCGACACCGCGGTTCGCGTCGCTGCGCTCGGGCGACGTCAACGTGCGGGCGGGTCCCGGCGTGCGCTATCCGGTCGAGTGGGTATTCCAGCGCCGCGGCCTGCCGATCGAGATCACCGCCGAGTTCGGCACCTGGCGACGGGTGCGCGACGGCCAGGGCGGCGAGGGCTGGGTCCATCGCTCGATGCTGTCGGGCCGGCGCACCGCGAGCATCTCGGTCCCGGTCGAGACGCTGCACCGCCGCGCCACCACCGATTCTGCTGCGGTCGCGCGTGCCGAGCAGGGCGTGGTGGTCAGCATCCGGGCCTGCAAGGAGTCGTGGTGCGAGGTCGAGTCCCAGGGCTTCCGTGGCTGGTTGCCGGAAACCTCGCTGTGGGGCGTCTACCCCAGAGAGACGATTCGCTGACAGCCGCGCGCGGCACTCGTCTCCCATCGCAGCTCCTCCCAAAACACCGAAGCCCGCTCCGGTTTGTGAGACCGGAGCGGGCTGGTGAAAGGCCGAGTGCGCCAACTTGCCAGGCGGACGCACTCCGTCGTCGGCGGCCTCGGCAGAAGCCGCCTTTGTCGTCCCCGGTGAGGGTCAGTAGGGTGCCACGCTGCGTTGAAAGCGTGGCCGAG
>DATJIG010000018.1:0-23606 GCA_035493495.1 Alphaproteobacteria bacterium | reverse complement strand
TCGTGCAGCATCTGGCGCGACGTGCGGACCAGCTTGTTGATGGTCTCGATCATGTGCACCGGAATGCGGATGGTGCGCGCCTGGTCGGCGATCGAGCGGGTGATCGCCTGACGGATCCACCACGTGGCGTAGGTCGAGAACTTGTAGCCGCGGCGGTACTCGAACTTATCGACCGCCTTCATCAGGCCGATGTTGCCCTCCTGGATGAGGTCCAGGAACTGCAGGCCGCGGTTGGTGTACTTCTTGGCGATCGAGATGACGAGACGGAGGTTGGCCTCGACCATCTCCTTCTTCGCCTGGCTCGCCTCGCGCTCGCCCGACTGCACGGTGTGGACGACGCGCTTGAACTCGGCGATGTCGAGTCGCGCCTCATCGGCGACCGCGGCGACATCGCCGCGGAGATTCTTGATCTCGTCCTTGTGCTTGTTGGCGAAGTTCTGCCAGGCCTTCGACTTGAGCCGCGCCAGGTTGCGCACCCAGTTCGGATCGAGCTCACGACCGGAATACTTCTCGATAAAGTCCTCGCGCGGCACGCGGCACTTCTCGGCGAGGCGCAGCATCTTGCCCTCGAGGCCGATCAGGCGGCGGTTGATGCCGTAGAGCTCATCGGTGAGCTGCTCGATGCGCGGATTCGAGAGATGGACCTTATCCATCATCTCGACGATCTCGGCCTTGAGCTTCTCGTAGCGGCGGTCGGCCTGGCCGGTCCGCGCCTCGCCGCGACGCGCGGCATCGAGGCGGTCGGTCTGCTGCTTCTGCAGCTTCTTGTAGGTCTTGGCGACCAGATCGAAGAGCTCGAGGGTCGTCGGCTTGAGCTTCTCTTCCATCGCCGCCAGCGACATGCCGACGTCATCGTCTTCCATGTCGGAGTCGTCGCCACCAGGCACCGGCGTCGCCACGGTCTCATCCGGCTTCTTCACGAGCAACGGCTTGGCGGCGGGTCGCGGCGGCTGCGGCTGCGGCCCCCTCATCTCCGGCTTCTTGATGCCGTTGAGCTTGGCCTTGGCGTCGCTGTCCTCGGTAATCGGGGCCTCGCCCTCGGGAGCGGCGGCACCGTCGCCCTTCATCGCTTCCTCGGCGCCCAACGTCGCTTCGAGATCGATGACGTCGCGGAGCAGCATCTTTCCCTCGAGCAGCGCGTCGCGCCACTCGATCAGACGCTTCATCGTCAGCGGGCTCTCGCAGATGCCGCTGATCATCTTCTCGCGGCCGGCCTCGATGCGCTTGGCAATCGCGATTTCGCCCTCGCGCGACAGGAGCTCGACCGAGCCCATCTCGCGCAGGTACATGCGCACCGGATCGTCGGTGCGGCCGTATTCGGTTTCCTGCGGCTCGGCGGGCTCGCCTTCCTCGGCGGCCTCGGCCTTCGCGTCTTCGGCGGCAGGCTGCGCCTCCTCGCCTTCCTCGGAGCCGTCGACGACGTTGATGCCCATCTCGTTGAGACTGGCAAGAACGTCCTCGATCTGCTCGGACGAGTACTGATCGGGCGGCAGCGCGGTGTTGAGCTCGTCGTAGGTGATGTACCCACGCTCCTTGCCGCGCGCGAGCATCTTCTTGATGCTCGCGCCGAGGGAGTCGAGCACCGGCGCCTCGGGGCCCGCCGCTTGTTCGGTGGTCTCTTCGGTTTCGGCCTGCTTTTCTTTCGTCGCCATGTTCTCGTCCACTCGTCCCGGCCAACTCACGCCGAGGGGGCCGTGACCCCGGTTGAAATTCGGTTCGCGCCGCGAACCACTTTCGCGCGCTCCGCCGCTACCGCGGTGCGCGCCCCACTGCTCGGGCGGTCATTACCCCCCATCCCCATTCACGGGACCCAGGATCTCCTCGTCGTCCTCGGGCTCGCCTTCACTGTTGACCGTCTGCTTCAAGGCTTGAACACGCGCCCAAATCTCGGCAGCCGCCGGAGAGTTCCGTTCGAGTTCCCGAGCAAGTTCCTGCTGCATTGCCTCGAGGTCCGCGTGAAGCTGGCCGATCCGTCGGTGGTAGGCCAGCACCCGCCGGAATCCCGCGAGCGCTTCGTCATCTGCAACGCCTGGCCCCGCAAACCCCTCCAGATCGAAAGTTTCGCGGGCCAATAAACGACTTACTGTGGCACCGAAGCCACGGTCGGTCACATGGCGTCGCAACTCGGTGGAATCAAGGTCCGGAGTGTGGCCGCCGATATCTAGGAGAGCGGCCCGAAGGGCGTCAAGTTCCGGGCTATCGATCGTTGCCGATGATAATTCTTCGGCAAGGTCGGGCAGGATCGCGGGATGGTTAAGCACCGTTAACAACAGCACGCGCTCACGCGCTTCGGCCTTGCCGCGCGGACCCCCGCCGAGGCGGTCGAGCTGAGCTGTCACTCGCGATGGCGAAGTGACAGCGTTGCCGGGCGAACGTCGGATATTTCCGCGCTCTAACCGGAGCCCCACCGGTGACTGATAATCGCCGAACGCATCCCACAGACGGCGCTTGAAATAGCGCCCGTAGTGATCGCGCACCACTGCGTCCTGGACACGGGCGGCGGTGTCACGGAGCAGCTTCTCGACCGCCGCTCGGCGCTCCGGGGTATCGACCGGGCGGCCGGTGGTCGCGACCTCGAACAGCATGTCGGCGAGCGGCCGCGCGCGGCTCATCACTTCTTGGAGAGCGCCGCGACCGGAGCGCCGCACCAGCGTGTCGGGGTCTTCGCCCTTCGGCAAGTTGGCGAACGACAGGCTGAATCCAGGCTTCACCAGCGGCACGCCGCGATCGGCGGCGCGCGCAGCCGCGCGCATGCCGGCGGCGTCGCCGTCGAAGCACAGGACCGGCTCCGGAACCATGCGCCACAGAAGCTGGATCTGATCCTCGCCGAGCGCGGTGCCGAGCGGCGCCACCGCGGCGATGCCGACCGACAGGGCGGCGATCGCATCCATGTAGCCTTCGACGACCAGCAACTGCGGCTCCGGGGCCTCAGGCACCTTGGGGTCCTTGGGCGCCTTCAGCAGCTCGCGGGCGTGGCGCTGTGCATACAGCAGACGGCCCTTGTGAAACAGCGGGGTTTCGGGGGAGTTGAGGTACTTGGGCTCGCCGTCGCCCAAGATGCGACCGCCGAACGCGACGACCCGGCCACGCACATCCTCGATCGGGAACATGACGCGGCCGCGGAAGCGGTCATAGGCGCCGCGCCCGTCCTCTGGTACCACCAGCAGCCCGGCGGTGATCATCAGGCTTTCCGGGAACCCTTGCGCCGCCAGCGCCGCCTTGAGGCCGCCCCGCGAGTCGGGCGCGAAGCCCAAGCGGAACTTGGCAATCGCCCGCGGTTCGACGCCGCGCCGCGTCAGATACTCGCGGGCGATACGCCCCGCTGGAGCCTTGAGCTGCTCCTCGAACCACTTCGCCGCCGCCTCGGTGACCGCGAACAGCGACAGCTCGACCTTGGCGCGGGCCTGGTCCTCGGGCGCCTGGCGCGGCAGCGGCATGCCGGCTTCCTCGGCCAGCCGCTCGACCGTCTCGGGGAACGTCAGGTTCTCGGTCTTCATGACGAAGCCGACGACGTCGCCGTGCTCGCCGCAGCCGAAGCAGTGATAAAAGCCCTTGTCGTCGTTGACCGTGAACGACGGCGTCTTCTCGTGGTGGAACGGGCACAGGCCCGTGTACTCGCGGCCGCGCCGGATCAGGCGGACACGACGTCCGACGATTTCGGAAAGATTGAAGCGGGCGCGCAGCTCGTCGAGGAATGCCGGCGTAAACGCCATGCCCCGGAGGCCTCATCATTTTGCGCCCGCGCCACACCACAACGGGGTGAGGACGCCCGGCGGGGTTGTTTCAAATCAGGCGGCGGTGAGGCGCGCCTTCACCAACTGGCTTGCACGCGCAAAGTCCATCCGCCCGGCGTACTCCTCGCGTAGCGCGGCGATCACCTTGCCCATGTCGCGGATCGACGTGGCGCCGGTGCGGGCCACCGTCTGGCCGATCGCCTGCTCCATCTCGGCGTCGCTGAGCTGCTTCGGCAGGAAGCGCTCGATCACCGCGATCTCCGCCTCTTCCTTGGCGACGAGGTCGGCGCGGTTGCCCTTCTTGTACATCTCGATCGATTCCTGCCGCTGCTTCACCATTTTCTGCAGCAGATCGAGGATCTCGCCGTCCGGGATCGGCTCGCCCGTGCCCTTGGTCCGAGCCGCGATGTCGCGATCCTTGAGGCCCGCGAGCATCATGCGCAGCGTCGAAACCCCCGTCTCGTCCTTCGAGCGCATGGCGTTTTTCAGCGCGTCGGAAAGATCGGTGCGGAGGGTCATAGCGGCGAAGATCCGGGAAAGTCCTCAAAGTACCTGAAACAGACGCGCATAGCAAACCCGCAATTTTGCATAAAGCACTGTGTTTTCGCGGGTTTCTTGCACACATCGCCTTGACGTCGGCACGCCCATTGCTTAAGTAGCGGCCGTTTGTTCGCGCTGGGCGCCGCGCCCCCGCGCCCGCGAGGCCCCCATGCCGAATGCTCCCCGCTCTGCCCGTCCGACGCCTGCCCAGGCGCCGGGAGGGAATCCTTCGCACGCGCGCCCTGCGGGCGCCACCGCAGCACTGGTGCTCGCGGACGGAACCACGTTCTGGGGCACCGGCCTCGGCGCGACCGGCACGCGCGTCGGCGAAGTGTGCTTCAACACCGCGATGACCGGCTATCAGGAGGTCCTGTCGGATCCGTCCTACGCCGGCCAGATCATCACCTTCACGTTCCCGCACATCGGCAACGTCGGCGCCAACGACGAGGACGTCGAGACGCTGAACCCGGCGGCGCTCGGACTCGTGCTGCGCGCCGACATCACCGAGCCGTCGAACTGGCGCGCCCGCGCCCACCTCGACGCCTGGCTCAAGTCCAAGGGCCTGATCGGCATCGCCGGCGTCGACACCCGCGCGCTCACGCGCCGCATTCGCGACCTCGGTGCGCCGAACGGTGCGATCTCGCACGCGGCGGCCAAGGACAAGCTCGACGCGGTCACGCTGATGGCGGAAGCCCAGGCGTGGCCCGGCCTCGAAGGCATGGACCTCGCCAAGGACGTTTCGTGCCGCCAGAGCTACACTTGGGACGAGACCCGCTGGCAGTTCCCGAAAGGCTACGGCCAGCTCCACAAGCCGAAATTCCACGTCGTCGCGCTCGACTTCGGCGCCAAGCGCAACATCCTGCGCTCGCTCGCCGACCAGGGCTGCGCGGTCACCGTGCTGCCGGCGACCGCCACCGCCGAGGAAGTGCTCGCCCGCAAGCCCGACGGAGTGTTTCTGTCGAACGGCCCGGGCGATCCAGCGGCCACCGGCACCTACGCCGTGCCGACGATCAAGAAGCTGGTCGAGTCGGGCAAGCCGCTGTTCGGCATCTGCCTCGGCCACCAGATGCTGGCGCTCGCCCTCGGCGGCGCCACGAAGAAGATGGACAACGGCCACCGCGGCGCGAACCATCCGGTGAAGGATCTCGGCACCGGCAAGGTGGAGATCACCAGCCAGAACCACGGCTTCGAGGTGGTCGAGGAGTCGCTGCCGAAGAACGTCGTCGTCACCCACCGCTCGCTGTTCGACGGCGGCGTGGAGGGCCTCGAGGTCAAGGGCAAGCCGGTGTTCTCGGTGCAGTACCATCCCGAGGCGTCGCCCGGTCCCGAGGACAGCCAATACCTGTTCGAGCGCTTCGTGCGCCTGATGGAAAAAGACAAGAAGTAGGCGAATGCCCAAGCGCACCGACATCAAATCGATCCTCATCATCGGCGCCGGCCCGATCGTCATCGGCCAGGCGTGCGAGTTCGACTATTCGGGCGCGCAGGCGTGCAAGGCGCTGCGTGCCGAGGGCTATCGCGTCATCCTCGTCAACTCGAACCCGGCGACGATCATGACCGACCCCGGGCTCGCCGACGCGACCTACATCGAGCCGATCACCGCCGACATGGTGGCGAAGATCATCGAGCGCGAGCGCCCCGACGCGCTGCTGCCGACGATGGGCGGCCAGACCGCGCTCAACACCGCGCTGACGCTGGCGCACAAGGGCGTGCTCAAGAAGTTCGGCGTCGAGATGATCGGCGCCAAGAAGGAAGCCATCGACAAGGCCGAGGACCGGCTCCTGTTCCGTCAGGCGATGGACCGCATCGGCCTCGAATCGCCGAAGTCAGCGCTCGCCCACGACCAGGAAGAAGCGCGCACCGCGCTGGCCCAGATCGGCCTGCCCTGCGTGATCCGTCCGTCGTACACCCTGGGCGGCACCGGCGGCGGCATCGCCTACAACCGCGACGAATACGAGTCAATCGTCGCCAGCGGCATCGAAGCCTCGCCCACCAACGAGGTGCTGATCGAGGAATCCGTCGTCGGCTGGAAAGAGTACGAGATGGAGGTCGTCCGCGACCGCGTCGATAACTGCATCATCGTCTGCTCGATCGAGAACGTCGATCCGATGGGCGTGCACACCGGCGACTCGATCACCGTCGCTCCGGCGCTGACGCTGACCGACAAGGAATACCAGCGCATGCGCAACGCCTCGATCGCGGTGCTGCGCGAGATCGGCGTCGACACCGGCGGATCGAACGTCCAGTTCGCCATCAACCCGGCCGACGGCCGAATGGTCGTGATCGAGATGAACCCGCGCGTGTCGCGCTCCTCGGCGCTCGCCTCGAAGGCGACCGGCTTCCCGATCGCAAAGGTCGCGGCGAAGCTCGCCGTGGGTTACACGCTGGACGAGCTGCAGAACGACATCACCGGCGTGACGCCGGCGGCGTTCGAGCCGACGATCGACTACGTCGTCACCAAGATGCCGCGCTTCACGTTCGAGAAGTTCCCCGGCACCCAGCCGCTGCTCTCGACGTCGATGAAGTCGGTCGGCGAGGCGATGGCAATCGGCCGCACCTTCGCCGAGTCGCTGCAGAAGGCGCTGCGCTCGATGGAAACCGGGCTGACCGGCCTCAACGAGGTCGAGATCCCCGGCACCTCGCCCGGCAGCGACAATAAGGACGCGGTGCGCGCGGCGCTCGCGCTGCCGACGCCCGATCGCCTGCTGGTGATCGCCCAGGCGATGCGTCTTGGCTACTCGAACGAGGAGATCCACGATATCTGCAAGTACGACCCGTGGTTCCTGCGCGAGATCGAGCACCTCATCAAGGCCGAGGCCGAGGTGCGCAAGAAGGGCCTGCCCAAGGACCGCGAGGCGTTCGCGCGCTTGAAGCGCCAGGGCTTCTCCGACGCGCGTCTCGCCGAGCTCACCGGCTCGACCGAGGACGAGGTGCACACCGCGCGCCTCAAGCTCGACATCGCGCCGGTCTACAAGCGCATCGACACCTGCGCCGCCGAGTTCCCGTCGCGCACGCCGTACATGTACTCGACCTACGAAAACGCCGCTGCCGGTTCTAACGCCGAATGCGAGGCGGAGGTCTCGGACCGCCGCAAGGTCATCATCCTGGGTGGCGGGCCGAACCGCATCGGCCAGGGCATCGAGTTCGACTACTGCTGCGTTCACGCCGCCTATGCGCTGCGCGACGTCGGCATCGAGTCGATCATGGTCAACTGCAACCCCGAGACCGTGTCGACCGACTACGACACCTCGGACCGCCTCTACTTCGAGCCGCTGACCGCCGAGGACGTGATCTCCATCGTCCGCAAGGAACAGGAAGACGGCACGCTGCTCGGCGTCATCGTCCAGTTCGGTGGCCAGACGCCGTTGAAGCTCGCGACCGCGCTCGAGAAGGCGAAGATTCCGATCCTCGGCACCTCGCGCGACGCGATCGACATCGCCGAGGACCGCGAACGTTTCCAGAAGCTCCTCAAGCAGCTCGACCTGCGCCAGCCGGAGAACGGCACCGCGCGCACCGTCGACGGCGCGATCCGCGTTGCCGACCGCATCGGTTATCCGATCGTCGTCCGGCCGTCGTACGTGCTCGGCGGCCGCGCCATGGAGATCGTCCACGACCGCGCCGGGCTCGAGCGCTACACCTCGACCGCGGTCAAGGTGTCGGGCGACAATCCGGTGCTGATCGACCGCTATCTTTCGGACGCGATCGAGGTCGACGTCGACGCGCTGGCCGACGGCAAGGACGTCTACGTCGCCGGCATCATGGAGCACATCGAGGAAGCCGGCGTGCACTCGGGCGACTCCGCCTGCTCGCTGCCACCGCGCTCGCTGTCGAACAAGATCGTCGACGACATCCGCGCCCAGACGGTGAAACTGGCCAAGGCGCTCGACGTGGTCGGACTGATGAACGTGCAGTTCGCGGTCAAGGACGGCGACGTCTACATCCTCGAGGTCAACCCGCGGGCGAGCCGCACCGTGCCGTTCGTCGCCAAGGCGACCGGCATCGCGGTCGCCAAGGTCGCCGCCCGCGTCATGGCCGGCGAGAAGCTGTCATCGTTCAAGCTGCCCGCCAGCGCCGCGAAGCCCAAGCACGTCGCGGTGAAGGAAGCGGTGTTCCCGTTCGCGCGCTTCCCCGGCGTCGACATCATCCTCGGCCCCGAGATGAAGTCGACCGGCGAGGTCATGGGCCTCGACGTCGACTTCGGCCGCGCCTTCGCCAAGTCACAGCTCGGCGGCGGGACAAAAGTTCCTCTCGAGGGGACTGTGTTCATTTCGGTCCGCGAGCGCGACAAGCCGAAGGTCGTTCCGGCGGCAAAGGCGCTCGTCGAGATGGGCTTCAAGGTGATCGCGACGCGCGGCACCGCCGAGGTGCTGGCGACGGCGGGCATTCCCTGCACCCGCGTCAACAAGGTGCTCGAGGGCCGTCCCCACATCGTCGACGAGATGAAGAACGGCAACGTGCAGCTCGTCTTCAACACCACCGATGGCGCGCAGGCAATTTCGGACTCGTTCTCGATCCGGCGCACCGCACTGACTCTTAAGATTCCCTACTACACGACGCTTGCCGGCGCGCTCGCGGCGGTCGAAGGCATCCGTGCGATGAAGTCCGGCAGCCTTGAAGTGGCCCCTTTGCAGTCGTACTTTAAAGGGCCATACTGATCGGGTGACGGGGCTTAGGCCCCGCCTTCATACCCCTAGCGGGCTGCCCCGGCATTCGCGCCGGGGCTTTGCTTTACAATCGGACGACGGGACACGGCGCGGGGAGCGCCGAATTTCCGCGAGGTTGAAGCCGATGGCGACGGAAAAGATACCGATGACGCTGGCCGGGTACGACCGGCTCGCGGACGAGATGAAGCGACTGAAGAGCATCGAGCGGCCGGCGATCATCAAGGCGATCGCCGAGGCGCGCGGTCACGGCGATCTTTCGGAGAACGCCGAGTACCACGCCGCGCGCGAGAAGCAGAGCTTCATCGAAGGACGTCTCGCCGAGATCGAGGACAAGCTGTCGCGCGCCGAGGTCATCGATGTGTCGAAGCTGTCGGGCGACACCGTGCGCTTCGGCGCGATCGTGACGATGGTCGACGAAGATACCGACCAGGAGTCGACTTACCAGATCGTCGGCGTCGACGAGGCCGACCTCGAGAAGGGCCTGATCTCGGTGTCGTCGCCGCTCGCGCGCGCTCTCATCGGCAAGTCCGAGGGCGAGAACGTCGAGGTGGCGGCACCCGCCGGCCCCAAGGCATACGAGATCCTGAAGGTTCGCTTCAGATAGCCGCCGGCGCCGCGCGATCGGATAGGTCTCCGTGGCGCCGAACACTCCCTCCGCATCGCAATCGACGCCGCCGCCGTTCGGCGCCGCGCTGTTCTACTGGCTGAAGCTCGGCTTCATCAACTTTGGCGGTCCGGCGGGCCAGATCGCGATGATGAGCCACGAGTTGCTCGATCGTCGCAAGTAGGTAGACGAGAAGACGTTTCTCGCCGGACTCAACTTCGCGAACCTCCTGCCCGGCCCCGAGGCGACTCAGCTCGCGATCTACATCGGCCTGCGCCAGCATGGCCTCAAAGGCGGCCTCGCGGTTCTGTTCCCGCCGGCACGGGGGCACACCGTCGATCTATGGTCGCTGGCACTCGCCATTGCGGCGCTGATCGCGCTGCTGCGATTCAAGGTCAACACCCTGTGGCTGGAGCTGGCGGGCGGCGCGGGCGGCGTGCTGCGACTCGCGCTCGGCCTGTTCTGACCGCCGGTTGCCATTATTCGGCGGAGGTGGGCTCGCCGGGCTCGTCCACGGCGACCGGCACGCCCGGCTCGTTCTTCGACGTGCGGATCGTCTCGAACGTGGTGACGCGGCTCACGTGCGGCGCGGCGGTGATCGCCATCGTCAGCGCGTCGCGGTGCTCCTTGTCCTTCGCCACCACCTTGAGCAGGAAGTCGCCGCCGCCGCGAATCATCTGGCATTCGCGGATCTCCGGCCAGTCGGCCATCTTCTGCTCGAACGCACTGAGCACTTCCTGGTTCTGCGAATCGAGGCCGACGAGGGCGAAGAACAGCTCGGTGTACCCGAGCTGACGCGAATCGAGTTCGGCGTGATAGCCGCGGATATACCCAGCGGTTTCCAGCGCGCGGACACGGCGCAGGCACGGCGGCGCCGAGATCCCCGCACGGCGCGCCAGCTCCACATTCGTCATGCGCCCGTGCTCCTGCAGGTCGGCGAGGATG
This sequence comes from Alphaproteobacteria bacterium, assembly GCA_035493495.1. Lineage (GTDB taxonomy): Bacteria > Pseudomonadota > Alphaproteobacteria > SMXQ01 > SMXQ01 > DATJIG01. The sequence continues at coordinate 13,119 of DATJIG010000018.1, read as the reverse complement.
CGCCGATCGATGCGGTCGAGCTTGACGCGTTGAGACATGGGAAACCTCCCGGATGATCGCCGAGCGTGACGGTTGGACGAAGCGGTATCTAGGCTTTCGGTAATTATATTTCAATGGAGGCGCCAAGGCGACTCCTCGGCACACCCGATGGATCGGTCACCTGAAGGTGCATAACGGTAACGCTTACCCTTGCCTCGGTTGCATGGCATTCCTATTGTGCAGATTCCAGCTTTCGAAAGAAAACCATGGCCACGGTTCGCCACACCAAAGTCCTGATCCTCGGATCCGGTCCCGCCGGACTCACCGCCGCGATCTACACCGCGCGCGCCAACCTGAAGCCGCTCCTGGTCGCCGGCCTCCAGCCGGGCGGTCAGATGACGATCACCACCGACGTCGAGAACTATCCTGGCTTCGCGCAGGTAATCCAGGGCCCGTGGCTGATGGAGGAGATGGAGAAGCAGGCGCGCCACGTCGGCACCGAGATCCTTTATGACACGATCGTCCAGGTGCACATGCACGAGCGACCGATCCGTACCGTCGGCGACTCCGGCGACACCTACACCTGCGACGCGCTGATCATCGCGACGGGTGCCCAGGCGCGCTGGCTTGGCCTGCCGTCGGAGAAGAAATTCCAGGGCTTCGGCGTCTCCGCGTGCGCGACGTGCGACGGCTTCTTCTTCAAGGGCAAGCCGGTCGCCATCGTCGGCGGCGGCAACACCGCCGTCGAGGAGGCGATCTATCTCACCCATCACGCGAGCGAGGTGACGATGATCCACCGCCGCGACTCGTTCCGCGCCGAGAAGATCATGCAGGACCGCCTGTTCGACAACGACAAGGTCAAGGTGGTGTGGGACTCGGTGATCGAGGAGATCGCCGGCACCGACGATCCGCCGACAGTCACCGGCGTCAAGGTGAAGAACGTCAAGACCGGCGCCGTCACCACGCTGCCAGTCGAGGGCGTGTTCGTCGCCATCGGCCACACCCCGAACACCAGCCTGTTCAAGGGTCAACTCGCCATCGACAACGAGGGCTACATCGTCACGAAGCCCGGCACCACGCAGACCGACGTCGCCGGCGTGTTCGCCGCGGGCGACGTGCAAGACAAGGTGTTCCGGCAGGCGGTCACCGCCGCGGGAACCGGCTGCATGGCGGCGATCGAGGCGGAGCGCTGGCTCGCAAGCAGCGCGTTCGCGCGCGCCACCGCCGCGGAATAAGCACAAGAACACGTAGGCGCCGCGGCCCCGCCGCGGACGCCGCACGGAGAGGCCGATGGACTGGGATAAGCTGCGCGTGTTTCACGCCGTGGGGGAGGCCGGGAGCTTCACCCACGCGGGCGAGGTTCTCAATCTCAGCCAGTCTGCGGTCAGTCGCCAGATCAGCGCGCTCGAGGAGAGCCTCGGTGTGCCGCTGTTCCACCGCCACGCGCGCGGCCTGATCCTCACCGAGCAGGGCGAGCTCCTGTATCAGACGACGCGCGACGTGTTCTCACGTCTCGCCGCGGTGCAGTCGATGCTGTCCGAATCCACCGAGAAGCCGACCGGACCGTTGCGCATCACCACCACGATCGCCTTCGGCTCGATCTGGCTGACGCCGCGCATGAAGGAGTTCCTCGACGCCTATCCGGACATCGGCGTCAGTCTGATCCTCACCGACGGCGAGGTGGATCTCGCCATGCGCGAGGCTGACGTCGCGGTGCGCATGAGCCCGCCGCGCGAGGCCGACCTGATCCAGCGCCGGCTGATGACGATGCATCTCCACGTCTATGCCTCGCCCGAATACCTGAAGCGCCATTCGACACCGAAGCAGCCGGCGGATCTCGTCGACCATTTCATCATCTTCTACGGCGAGGAGACCCGACCGCCGGTCACCAACATCAACTGGCTGCAGGACCTGACCCGGGGCAAGAACCGCTCGTCGTCGCAGCTCCTCAAGGTCAACAGCATCTATGGCATGTACCGCGCGGCTCAGTCGGGCCTCGGCATCGCTGCCCTGCCCGACTACATCGTCGGCAAGCACTCCAACCTCGTCCGTATTCTCCCGGAGCTTGAGGGGCCGAGCTTCGATACCTACTTCGTGTACCCGGAGGAACTGCGAAATTCGAAGCGTGTGGCCGTTTTTCGCGAATTTTTATTGCGCAAGATCGCCGAAACACCCTTCTGATATGCCGCTTAAGCTGCGCCAAAATTTTAAGCCATGCGATGTGCGCATGGGAGGGCTTAACCTTTGGCGCTGGAGAGCCGGGCGCGGATCGCTATTCTTGGGGGCGTCGGATGGTTGCGTAACCTCCTAACGGGAGACGGAAAGTTCGACACAGAATTGGCCGGAGAGATCCGGCCCTCGGTTCCAGGTGCAAGGCCTGGAAGGGGTCCTTCGGGACCCTACGTCTCCCAGACGTGAAGCCTCCCTGTTAAACTTGCCGGGTCTTCGGACCCGGCATTTTTTTTGGTTTTCGTCTGCAGGGCATGGCGCCCGACGACCATCGGCCGGCTCTTTCTCAACACCCTGTGATTTGCGAACCGCGCGTCCGCGCGCCCACACTCGGCCTACACGGACCGAGATTCGCGATGACGGCCATTTCCTCAGCCGAGACACTCCGCCTGCCCGCCCTCGACACCCTGCGCGGTGTCGCGATCCTGATGGTGCTGCTCAGCCACTTCGCCGCGCCGCTGATTGTGTGGGCGCCGGCGAGCACGCTCGTGACCACGTTCGGCATCGGCGGCGTGACGCTGTTTTTCCTGCTCAGCGGCTATCTGATCTTCCGCAACGTCCGGCGCCAGCCGATCCCGGTGTTCCTGCTGCGCCGCGCATCCAAGCTGCTGCCGGCCTACTGGCTCGCCATCGCCGCGATCGTGGTCTCGGGATGGCTCGCGCTCCAGCCCACCTTCTCCTGGCCGGTTTACGCCGCCAATGCGCTGCTCATCCCCGACCTCTTCACCCACACGATGATCGCCGGGCATCTGTGGACGCTGGTGATCGAGGCGAAGTTCTATCTGCTGGTCGCACTCCAGTTCTGGCTTTTTCCGACCGCCCGCTCGATCGGGGCGCTCGCGGCGCTGATCGCGCTGAACGCCGCCTTCTTTCTGGTGACGCAGCGCGGATCTGTCCTGCTGTCGTTCCTGCCGGTGTTCTATATCGGCGTCGAGATCCTGCGCTGGGAGGAGGAAGGAGAGGCAGCCCCGGCGACGCGGCGCCTGACGCTGGTCGCCGCCGCGGTCGCGACCTCGACCTTTCTGTTCGTCGCCTACGAGAACGTCGCCGCCAGCGTCTATGCGATCGCCGGCGCGGCGGTGTTCGTCTGGGCGCTGCGCGCCGAATGGGACGTCGCGTGGCTGCGGTTCCTCGGGCGGATCTCCTACAGCCTCTACCTCTTCCACGTCATCGTCGGCTTTCCGGTGGCGGATGCCGTCGCGGGCGCGGGCGGACCCGGCTGGACGGCGATGATCGCCGGCATGGCGGCCAGCGTTGCCGTAGGCTATCTGTCCTTCCGGTACATCGAGGCGCCGGGCGTTGCCTTCGGCCGCCGCCTCGAGACCGCGTTCGCGCTCACGCGCGCGCCGCGGGTCAGCTAGCCACGTCGCTCATGGACCAGACTCCCTCCGGTTACTACGACAACGTCCGCCACGACGCCATCGCGCTGCTGCCGGAGCGGGTCGAGCGCGTGCTCGAGATCGGTTGCGGCAGCGGGGCGACGCTCGCCGAGCTGAAGCGCCGCGGCTCCTGTCAGTGGGCCGGCGGCGTCGAGCTCGCCGAAGGTCCCGGCCGGGTCGCCGCCGGGCGCCTCGACCGGTTCTGGGCCGGCAGCATCGAGGCCTTCACCCCCGACGTCGCACCGGGCAGCCTCGACGCGCTGCTCTGCCTCGACGTGCTCGAGCACCTGGTCGATCCGTGGGAGACGCTCGCGCGCCTCGCGGCGCTGCTGAAGCAGGGTGCGGTCGCGGTGATCAGCGTGCCGAACGTGCGCAATCATCGCGTCCTCGGCAAGCTGCTGCTGCGCGGCCGCTGGGATTACGAAGCGAGCGGCATCATGGACCGCACGCATCTCCGCTTCTTCACCCGCGACAGCGCGCGGCAGCTCGTCGACGGTGCTGACCTTCGGGTCGATCGCGTCGAGCCGCTGATCCATCTCAAGCGTTGGAAGACGCGGTGGATGCTGCGCACGCTCACCTGCGGCGCGCTCGACGATTTCAACGCCGAGCAGTTCCTGATCCGCGGGCTCAAGCGATGACGGCACTCGAGAGCGTCGCCGCCGACGCCCGCTACGCCGCCGAGGAGAAACGCTTCTCTGTCTGCACGCTGGTGACCGACTGGGACCAGTACCGGACGATGCTGGAGGCGTTCCACGCCCGCGGCTTCGTCGCGCCGGACACCGAGTTCCTGCACCTCGACAACAGCCGCGGCAACCGCTTCGAGGGCTTCGGCGGCGTCAATCTGTTCCTCGGCACTGCGCGCGGCCGGTACATCATCCTGTGCCATCAGGACGTGCGGCTGGTGGACGACGGCATCGACGCCCTCGAGGCGCGCATCAAGGAGATCGAGTACCTCGACCCGTACTGGGCGGTCCTCGGCAACGCCGGCGGCTCAGCCCCCGGCCGGCTGTTCATCCGCATCAGCGATCCGCACGACGGCGACACCAGCCGCGGCCCCTTCCCCGCCCGCGTCAGTGGACTCGACGAGAATTTCCTCGTCGTGCGCCGGGCGGCCAATCTCGCGGTGTCGTACGACATCGCCGGCTTCCATCTCTACGCTACCGACCTGTGTCTCGTCGCCGACGTGCTCGGCTGGTCGAGCTACGTCATCGACTTCCATCTCCAGCACCTGAGCCCGGGCAAGGCCGACGCCTCGTTCAAGCTCATGCGCACGAAGCTCGTCGCGAAGTGGCGCCGCGCGCTGCGCGCGCGCTGGGCCGTGAGCCCGTCGGCGAGCCTCTACGTCGCCGCCTGCGGGCTCGCGACGCGACTGATGAATTCGGGGCTGGGGCGGAAGCTCGCGCGACTGCGCGACTAGCGGACCCGATTCAGGTAGCCGCACGGGTCGAGCGTGAACAGGAAGCGCTCGCGGTCGCGGTGAGGCAGTTGGTCGCGCTGCCGACCAGCTCGCGCACCCGGGCGACCGTGGTGTCCGCCGTGCTCGATCCCTTGATGTAGGTGGCGCGCGGGTGCGGCGGACGGATCGCCTTGGGATCAATGTCGATCGACATCAGCCGGCCGTTGCCGACGATGGCCCACATCGAGGCGAGGAACATCGCGCTGCCGCCGAAGCGCGTGCCGCACTCGATGATGACGTCGGGCTTCTGGAGCGGAGGCTAAATCGCAAAATGGCAAAAAGAATGGCCGCCGGAGTGCGGCGGCCGAACCATAACGGAGTTGCGGCGCCGCGCCACCGCGAGGCCTGCGCGCCCGCGACGGCGCGGGCGCGCCGTTTACATGTAAAGCTTCTCGCCCTCGAGCCCCTTGTAGAGGCCCGCGACCTGCTCCTCGTAGCCGTTGAACAAGAGCGTCGGCACCCGCTCGTTCGAGCCCAGCACGCGCTCCGATGCCTGGCTCCAGCGCGGGTGCGGGACGCGCGGATTGACGTTGGCCCAGAAGCCATACTCGCCGGGGCCCGCGACTTCCCAGAAGGTCTTCGGGCGCTCCTCGGTGAAGGCGATCTTGACGATCGACTTGACGCTCTTGAAGCCGTACTTCCACGGCGTCGTCAGGCGGATCGGCGCGCCGTTCTGCTTGGCGATCGGCTTGCCGTATAGCCCGGTCGAGATGAACGCGAGCTCGTTGTTGGCCTCCTCCATCGTCAGTCCCTCGACGTAAGGCCACGGGAAGAATGGCACCCGCATGCCCGGCGCCATCGACGTGTCGCTGAAGGTCTCGAAGCGGATGTACTTCGCCGACGACTGGGGCGCCGCGAACTTCACAAGCTCGGCGAGCGGGAAGCCGCTCCACGGCACCGTCATCGACCACGCCTCGACGCAACGATGGCGGTAGACCCGCTCCTCGAGCGGCATCTTGCGGATCAACGCGTCGATGTCGACGGTCTGCGGCTTCTCGACGAGGCCCGAGATCTCGATCGTCCATGGCCGCGTTTTGAGCTGCTGCGCGTCTTTGGCGATGCCCTTGTCGACGCCGTACTCGTAGAAGTTGTTGTAGTTGGTCGCATCCTTCTCGGCGCTCAGCGCGCGGTCCACCGTGTAACGCTCGTTGCGCTTGGCGGGATAGAGACCGCTTGTCGGATCGCCGCCCGCCGCCTGCGCCGCGTTCGAGCCGCCCTCTTTCGAGCTGGCCTTGTCGTCGCATGCGACGAGGCCCGGCAGCGCAGCAAGAATCGGCCCCGCTGCGAGTCCCTTGAGCAGCGTGCGGCGGCTGCGCCAGACGTGTTCGGGAGTGGCGGCGGATTCCGGCAGCTCCCAGGTTCGCGGAATTCGGATCAGCATGACGGATGTCCTTTCGGGCACGAAAGGTGCCCATCGGCAAAGGTTAGCGCACGCCTCCCGGGGCGCAAGGCGCGAACCGCGATGTCACCGAAAAAGAGTCGGCCCGGCAGCGTAACCTGCCGGGCCGCTCGAGCGAATGGGGCACCGCCGAGGCGGCGCCCCACCGTTCTCCAGGCCGAGCTACTGCAGCAGGCTGCGCAGCATCCACGCCGTCTTTTCGTGGACCTGGAGGCGCTGGGTGAGGATGTCGAGCGTCGGCTGGTCGCTGGCCTTCTCGGCCGCCGGCACCAGCGAGCGCGCGGTGCGCGCCACTGCTTCCTGGCCCTCCATCAGTTCCTTGACCATGTCCATGGCCGAGGGCACGCCCTTCGCCTCCTTGATCGAGGTGAGCTTGCCGTAGGCGGTCGCAGACCCCGGGACCGGCTCGCCCAGCGCGCGGATGCGCTCGGCGATGATGTCGAGCGCGTTCCACTGCTCGGTGTACTGCACCATGAACATCGCGTGCAGCGTGTTGAACATCGGCCCGGTGACGTTCCAGTGGAAGTTGTGAGTCTTGAGGTACAGCGTGTAGCTGTCCGCCAGCAGCCGCGAGAGCCCCTCGGTGATCGCTTTGCGATCCTTGTCTTTCATACCGATGTCGATCTTCGTGGCCACGGTGTCCTCCTCCGGCTCGCATCGGGCAACGCCGATCGCCACCCATCTCGAACGGAGAGTAACGGGCCGATCGGCCCGCCACAACGATTTAGAATTGTTCCAATGAAGACGGCGGAGGGAAAGCGGAACGCTGCGTTTACGCTTGGCTCATCGGGAAGAAATCGGACTTCGGCGCACCGCACTCCGGGCACGTCCAGTCCTCCGGCAACGCCTCGAAGGCGGTGCCCGGCGCAATGCCGTTCGCCGGATCGCCAAGAGCCGGGTCGTACGTGTAATCGCAGTCTCCGCAAATGTACTTGGTCGCCATTCCCGTCTACTCCGCTAGTCCGCAGCCGCCTGAGGCTGCGGCGTGATCTTCACGGCTAGGTCTACCACGTTGCGCGGGAACGCGTACATCCGTGCCATGAACGCCTCGGCGTCCGTGCCGCCGACCGGATGATTGATCTCGATCTGACTCTTCTGCGCGTCGGCGAGGAATTCCGGATCCTTCATCGTCGCGTCGAACGCGCCGCGCAGCGCCTGCGCCCGATCGGCCGGCATGTTGGGCGGCGCGAGGAACGGACGCCCGAGCACCTGGCGGGAGAAGATCAGCTCCAGCACCTGACGCTGCTCCGGTGTCTGCGCGAGATCGACGATCAGCGGCAGGTCGGGGAGCTCGGGATGCTTGGCGAGCGACATCTGCATCAGCAGCTTGATGCTGCCGTCCTTGAGCCAGTCCATGTGCGTCGCCTTGACCGACGACCATGCCCAGCCGCAGCGACCTTGGGTTTCGCCGCGCTCCATCGCGAGATTCATCTCGTTGCCCGACCGGTAGCCGGTGATCCACTTGAACTTGGTGCCGAGCATCGCGTTGGCGACAGCGGGAAACACCGTGGTGTCGTCGACGCCGAGCGCGGTCGCTCCCGACAGCATCTCCTTGGTCTTGGCCTCGTCGATGGTGTTGATGCCGGCGGTGTGCCAGGCGACGCAGACGCTGACCTCGTTGTTCATGCTGCCGACCCAGGTGAACGCCTTGTCGTCGCTGAACGCGGCGCCCTTGCCACCCAACAGCGGCGTCATCGGGATGCCGCTGCCGACTCCGGCGAACGCAGTGCCGTCCTTGGGCGCGACGGCATGGATCCAGTTGGCGGCGCGGAGGCTGCCGGCGCCGTCCATGTTCTGCGGCACCACCGACGGCGCACCCGGGATGTGCTTGCCGATGTGACGGGCGAGGAAGCGAGCGTAGAGATCGTAGCCGGAGCCCGAGGCGTAGCCGATCACCAGCCGCACCTGCTTGCCCTTGTAGAACTCCTCGGTGGTTTCGGCCGCGGCCGGAACGGCCAGCAGCGCGACCGCCGCGGCGGCGCATGCCAGGCGAACATGGCGCTTTGTCATGAAATCCCCCGTAAGCGAAAAGATAAGCGGAAAGCTGAGCGGAACGCGTACGCAGAAACGGGAGAGACGCGAGCGCCTCTTCCGGTCCCGAAACGTGAACGCTTACGCGAAACGTGAACGCTTACGACTGGGCGTTGGTGATCTGGACGCTGCCGACTTCGAGCTTCTGCGGCGCGAGATCGACGCGCTGGACCTTCACGCCCTTCTCGAAGCCCGCCATTTGCAACAGCTCGAGGTCGCCCTCGCCCGCCTTCTCGAACCAGTACTGGGCGCCGCGCGGCAGCAGGATGCCCTCGTGCTCGCCGAACTCGCCGATTACCTCGTCGCCCGGGCCATAGAAGCGGACGCGGCCGCGCAGCACCATCCAGAAGCCGTCCATGCCCTTGTGGGAGTGGAGGTTGTTCTCGCCGCCCTCGCGGACGATCTGGACGCGGCCGCGGATGATGTCGCTCTCGGCGAGCTGGACGATCGCCTTGCCGCTTTTGCCGAGGCTCTCGGGCTTCTTGTACTTGAAGGTGCGGATGCCGGTCTGGGTCTCGGTGTTCTGGGCGTCCATCGATGCTCTCCTCTGTGATGAAGTCTCGGCGGCCACGGGCGCCGTAACGTTGCCCCCGTCTTACATTGGTCCCGGTTCCGTGTCCAAGAGCCTCCGTGGTACCTTATTATTCACGGATTGGAGATAATCTGGGGCGAGCACCAAATGGATCAGCTTCGGGCCATGGAAGCGTTCGTCCATGTCGGACGGGCGTCGAGCTTCAAGGTCGCGGCACAGCAGCTCGGCATCTCGCGAGCGCTCGTCAGCAAGCTTGTGCTGCAACTCGAGCAATCGCTCGGCGCGCGGCTGCTCAACCGCACGACGCGGACGGTGCGGCTGTCGGACATCGGCCAGAGCTACTTCGAGTTCTGCGCCCGCACGCTCGCCGACATTGCCGAGGCGAATCTCGCGCTCGGCACCGCCCGCACCGAGGCTCGCGGATCGCTCCGCGTGCTGGCCCAGCGCTCGTTCGGCGTGCTGCAGCTGGCGCCGGCGATCGGCGACTTCGCCCGCCGCTATCCCGACATCAAGACCAACATCAGCCTGAGCGACCAGTTCGTCGATCTGACCGAGCACGGCTTCGACGTCGCGGTGCGCGTCGGCGCCCTGCCCGAGTGGCAGCTCATCGCGCGGCGCATCCACGAGATCCCGTGGATCACCTGCGCCTCGCGCGGCTACCTGCGCGCCCACAAGGCGCCGGCGCATCCGCGCGATCTCGCGCGCCACCGCTGCCTGCTGCACCTCAACGTCACGCCGGACCGGGTGTGGCGCTACAGCGATGCCGAGGGGCGCGACGCGTCGGTGCGGATCGAGGAGGCCCACGCGTCGAACAGCGTGGCGGCACTCAAGGAGATGACAATCGCCGGGATGGGCGTCAGCCTGATGCCCGAGTACGCCATCAACGCCGAGCTCAAGTCGCGGGCGCTGGTGCCGCTGCTGCCGCGCTATGCGACGCCGCGGCTGCCGCTGCACGTGCTCTACCCGCCCAACCGCTATCTCGCGGCCAAGGTGCGGGTGTTCGTCGATTTCCTGGTGGAGCGATTCGCCGGCGGACGTTGGTACTAGACGAGCTTCGCTCGCTGGTATCAGCGCCCGCCGGGCAAATGGATCTAGGCGAGCTTCGCGCAGGCCCGCTGAATGCGGGTGCAGGCTTCCTTCAAGACCTCGGCCGAGGTGGCGTAGGAGATGCGGAAGTTGGGCGAGAGCCCGAACGCCGCACCCTGCACCACCGCGACACCTTCGGCTTCCAGCAGGTAGGTCGCGAAGTCGGTGTCGTTGCCGATCGTCTTGCCCTCGGGCGTCTTCTTGTCGATGACGCCGGCGCAGTTCGGATAGACGTAGAACGCGCCCTCGGGCGTCGCGCAGCGCAGGCCCTTGGCCTCGTTCAGCATCGTCACCACGAGATCGCGCCGCGCCTTGAACGCCTGCTGCCAGTCCTTGAGGAACTCCTGCGGACCGCGCAGCGCCGCGATCGCCGCCGCCTGGCTGATCGAGCACGGGTTCGAGGTCGACTGCGACTGGATCATGCCCATCGCCTTGATCAGCGGAGCCGGGCCGCCGGCGTAGCCGATGCGCCAGCCGGTCATGGCATACGCCTTGGAAGCGCCGTTCATGGTCAGCGTGCGCTCGTAGAGCCTGGGCTCCACCTGGGCGATGGTGTGGAACTTGAACCCGTCGTAGACGAGGTGCTCGTAGATGTCGTCGGTCAGCACCCAGACGTGCGGGTGCTTGAGCAGCACGTCGGCGATCGCCCGCAGCTCGTCGCGCGTATACGCGGCGCCCGTCGGGTTCGACGGCGAATTCAGGATCAGCCACTTGGTCTTCGGCGTGATCGCCTTGTCGAGCTGCTCGGGGCGCATCTTGAAGGCGTTGTTCTCCCCCGCCTCGACGATGACCGGCTTGCCGCCCATCAGCAGCACCATGTCCGGGTACGACACCCAGTAAGGTGCCGGGATCACCACTTCGTCGCCGGCGTCGAGCGTCGCCGCCAGCGCGTTGAAGATCACGTGCTTGCCGCCGCAGCCGATGATGATCTGGTTCGGCGCGTACTCGAGCCCGTTCTCGCGCTTGAACTTCTCGGCCACCGCCTTGCGCAGCTCGGGCGAGCCCTCGGCCGCGGTGTACTTGGTCTCGCCGCGGGCCAACGCCTCGTTGGCGGCCTTTTTCACATGGTCCGGCGTGTCGAAGTCGGGTTCCCCTGCCGCGAGCCCGATGACGTCGCGGCCCTTGGCCTTGAGCTCGGCGGCGAGCGCCGTGATGGCCATGGTGGGCGAGGGTTTGACCGCGCTGAGGCGAGAGGCGAGGAATGCCATTGTCCGGTGTCCAAAACTGCGTTGGAAACAAAAAAACCGCGCGGCTGCGCGGGTCGCGAAGGGTAATGGGGTCGGCCCGGCCGCGCAACGAGGGAAAGCGCAAATTGCCGCGATCGGTGCGCCGAGTTGCGCCCGCGCCACGTTGCGAATTGCGGAAGATTTGGATGATCCGAACGGACGGGTTGCACCCCGTCCGTTCTTTAAATGAGGCGCGCGCAGCCCGGGAAACGCAGCCATGCGGTTCGACCCAAGCCGGCGGACCTCTGGGCGGACACACTAGCCTCGGCCAAGCGGCGTTCCTATATAGGGAGCCATGACTTCGACATTCCAGCCGCCGACGCGAAGCCCGGAGCGCGACTTCGAGGGCATCGCGCCGCGACCGCGGGTGCCCGCCGATTTCAAGCTTGCCGCGCCGTTCATGCCCAACGGCGATCAGCCGCAGGCGATCGAGGCGCTGGCAAAAGGTCTGGCCGAGGGCGAGCGCGACCAGGTGCTGCTCGGCGTCACCGGCTCGGGCAAGACCTTCACGATGGCGCACGTGATTCAGCAGTACAAGCGCCCGGCGCTGGTGCTGGCGCCCAACAAGACGCTCGCCGCCCAGCTCTACTCCGAGATGAAGTCGTTCTTCCCCGAGAACGCGGTCGAGTACTTCGTCTCGTACTACGATTACTACCAGCCGGAAGCCTACGTTCCGCGCACCGACACCTATATCGAGAAGGACGCGTCGATCAACGAGGAGATCGACCGCCTGCGCCACGCGGCGACGCGCGCGCTGCTCGAACGCGACGACGTCATCATCGTCGCCTCGGTGTCGTGCATCTACGGCATCGGCTCGGTCGAGACCTACGGCCGCATGACCCAGCGCGTCCGCGTCGGCGAGAGCATCGACCGCACACAGCTTCTCCGCCGCTTCGTCGAGCTGCAGTACAAGCGCAACGACGCGGTCCTGACCCGCGGCACGTTCCGCGCCCGCGGCGATTCGATCGAGATCTTCCCGGCCCACGCCGAATCCCACGCCTGGCGCATCGGCCTGTTCGGCGACGACGTCGACACCATCACCGAGTTCGACCCGCTGACCGGCGAGGCGACGGTGAAGCTCGACGAGATCGTCGTGTATCCGAGCAGCCACTACGTCACGCCGCGCCCGACGCTGACCCAGGCCGTGATCGGCATCAAGGCCGAGCTCAAGGTGCGGCTCGAGGAGCTGCGCACCCAGGGCAAGCTCCTGGAAGCCCAGCGCCTCGAGGAGCGCACCCGCTTCGACATTGAGATGATGGAAGCCACCGGACACTGCGCCGGCATCGAGAACTACTCGCGTTATCTGACCGGGCGCGCGCCGGGCGAGCCACCGCCGACACTGTTCGAATACCTGCCGCCGGACGCGCTGATCATCGTCGACGAGAGCCACGTCACCGTGCCGCAGATCGGCGGCATGTTCCGCGGCGACTTCGCGCGCAAGTCGATCCTGGCGGACTTCGGCTTCCGCCTGCCGTCGTGCATCGACAACCGCCCGCTCAAGTTCGAGGAATGGGACCTGCTGCGCGGCCCCACCGTGTTCGTCTCGGCGACGCCGGGTCCGTGGGAGATGGAGCGGACAGGCGGCGTGTTCGCCGAGCAGATCATCCGCCCGACGGGACTGATCGATCCGCAAACCATCGTCCGGCCGGTCGAGCACCAGGTCGACGACCTCCTGGCCGAGTGCCGCACAGCGGCGCTCAAGGGCGAGCGCGTGCTGGTGACGACGCTGACCAAGCGCATGGCCGAGGACCTGACCGAGTACCTGCACGAGGCGGGCGTGCGCGTCCGCTACCTGCACTCCG
>DATJIG010000017.1:0-8716 GCA_035493495.1 Alphaproteobacteria bacterium | reverse complement strand
GGTAGGCTCGGCCACGCTTTCAACGCAGCGTGGCACCTTACTGACCCTCACCGGGGACGACAAAGGCGGCTTCTGCCGGAGCCGCCGACGACGGAGTGCGTCCGCCTGGCAAAGTTGGCGCACTCGGCCCCTCACCAGCCCCCCGCTCCCTTAAGAAAGGAGTGGGGGGCGCGGTGCGGGTTGCAGACGGGCGAAGAAAACTATTTGCGCCGGCGGCGTGCCGCTGGCAGCCTTCGCGTGACGAGGCCCACGAAGATGGGCCCGACAGGGACGCGTAACACGTAAAGCAGAACGGCGGACAACCGCCCAGCAACCGGGAGACAGTCATGCGCATCACGCGTCATGCCACGGTCGGCCTTGCGTTCACTCTCGCCTCCGGCCTCATTGCGTCGACTGCGTCCGCTCAGGACGTTGCCAGCTTCTACAAGGGAAAGACCGTGACGGTCGCTGTCGGCTTTTCGCCCGGCGGCGGCTTCGACATCTATGCGCGACTGGTCGCGCGTCACATCGGCAAGCACATCCCCGGCAGCCCGACCGCAATCGTCAGCAACGTGCCGGGCGCCGCCAGCCTCAAGGCGGTCCAGTCGCTGGATGTCGCACCCAAGGACGGCACGCAGATCGTCGCGTTCAATCCCGGCCTCATCAGCCAGTCGGTGATCGAGCCGGACAAGGTGACCTTCCGGTTCACCTCGGTCGCGTTCCTCGGCAGCGTCACCGCCGACATCCCCGTGTGCTACAGCTGGCACGCATCCGGAGTCAAAACGTGGGACGAGCTGATGCACCTCAAAGGGCGGCTGTTCAACCTCGGCGCCACCGCGCCCGGCACCACGTCTTATATCCAGGGCGCGATCCTGAAGAACGTGTTCAAGGCGCCGATCCGGCACATCACCGGCTATCCCGGCAGCGACGAGCAGAAGCTCGCGATGGAGCGCGGCGAGCTCGACGGCGCCTGCGGGTCGTGGGACAGCATCCCGCCCGACTGGATCGAGGGCAAGAAGTTCTACCCGCTGGTGCGGTACTCGAAGGCCGAGCCCGATTACATCCGGCCGCTGCCGCCGTTCGTCGGCGATCTCGGCAACGCCGCCCAGCGGCAGGCACTGACTCCGATCCTCGCCGTCGACGAGATGTACCGGCCGTTCATCGTCGCCAAGGACATTCCCGCCGATCGCCTCAAGGCACTGCGCGCGGCGTTCTGGGACACGATGCACGACCCCGCGTTCCTCGCCGATGCGAAGAAGGGCAATCGCAACATCGATACGCCGCTGAAGGGCGAGGATGTCGAGAGGATCGTCGCCGAAATTTACGCGACGCCACCGGACGTGGTCGCGCAAGCATCGAAAGCGGTGAAGTAGTCGGCGACGATTCTTGACAAAACGGACGGCGTGCAAGCCGTCCGCCGAGTCTCACCACTGCCGATAGACGCTCCCGTCGTCGACAGCCGGCGCTGGTCCCGGGGCGCGCAACCGCGACAACTGTTCGCCAAGCGGGCCGCTCGCATCGCCCGTGGCGGTCGCGGGCGCTTTCCGCATGATCTCTCCACCGAGCGCCGTCGGACAGCTCGTTGCTGTCTCGGCACAGGCCGTGCCAACGCGTTCCGTCGTCTGGGATCCCGCGGATGTGGACGGGGTCTCCCATACCCAGGCGTTGTTGTCACTGGCCGACTGCGCCGCCGCCACTCCGGTGATGCTGGTGAATACCACGGTCAGGGCGACCGTGTAGCCGAATGTGCTCATGGCGTTCGCTCCCCCGACGTATGCGAAAGGCGGCACCTTAAATCTCACGTCTGTGGCAGCGGCGTGTCGCTCGCGAATGGATTTAGCGGAATCGAGGCTGGGCGCGGGAAAACTCCGCAGTTATGCACAGAAAACTGAGCCGGAGCGATGGAGGTCGAGCCAAGCCGCCAGCGGGCGCAATCGAGTCACACCCAGGTCGATCAGCGGCCGCCGCTCGCCTTCGAGCAATCGGTCGGCGACGGGTTGTTGCCTCCCTGCTCGCGCCGGTTGCCGACGACCCCGTGCTGCCGGTCATCGGCGCGCCGCTGTCGCCGCTCCCCGGTGCCACGCCGCGGGTCCCGCCCAATGGCGTGCAGATGGCGCGAACGGCGTCGCGGCAGTTGGTCGCACCGCTGTCCGGTCGCGCGCTGGTCGCTGGCCGGCCGCCGATGCCGTTTCGCTCACCCTGCCCCTGCTGCGCCGACGTGGTGCCCGCCAGCGACTGGCCGTCGCGGCAAGCGCACATCGCGCTTCACGATCGATGCCGAAGTTCATGTCTGACCTCTCTTGACCTCTCGACCGGAGTCGCGAACGGCGGCGGCCCGTGAGAACCGCCGCCGTTCGATCCGGCGCCGAACCGACTACTTGTCGGTCTGGGGCAGCGGCTGCTTTGCGTCGCGGTCCTGTCCCATCCCCGAGCTGCCGGAGCTCGCTCCGCTACGATCGGGAATTCCGCGCTGACCGCTGCCGAGATCCTGCGGACTGCAATTCGGGTTGTTGATGCCGGCCGCCTGCGAGCAGTCGTCGCTGCCGCTGCGGCCGCTGGTCGATGGCGCCGCATTCGGCACCGAGGTCGCGCCGTTGCCGTAGCTGCCCGAGCCGCTGCTCGGCCCGGAGCTGCCGTATTGGGCCCAGGCGGCGCCCGACAGCGACAGCATCGTCGCCGCCAGGATCGCAATACCGCCCGCACGCGCGCCGATTCCGCCAGTTGTCCTGTTCGTCATATCGTTTCCTCCTCGTTTCGTTGGACGCGGTCAGGATGGGCGCCCACCGGTGAGGATGATGTGAGGAATGGGCGCGATTTGGACGCAACGAACCTGAACGCCGCGTGGCGATCCCACAAACGCGGCGGCGCGGATGATGCGAGGCGCGCCTTTGCAAACGGAGGTAAGCTGGAGGATCGCAGGGCGTTCGCATGTTTCCCCTCACCACCTTCGGGAGAAGAAACCGATGCTCATCGCACGCTGGCAAATCGACGCCAAGTTCGGTCAGAAGCAGACCGCCATCGATCACCTCAACCAGTGGATCGACACCATCGCGCCGCAGATCGGCATTCGCCGCGAGGACGGACGTTTGATGACGGGATCGATCGGCGCCCGCGAGGGGACGATCATCCACGAATGGGACGTGCCGGATCTCGCCGAGCTCGACAAGGCATGGGCGGCGCTCGGAAAGATCGAGGCGCACAAACGGTGGAGCACCGAGCTCGAGCCGCACGTCGTCTCAGGGTCGGCGCGCTGGAAAGTCTATCGCGTGCTGTAACGACGCGCGTCGCCACGCGGGCATTCGCCCGCGTCGCGATTCGTGCCGTTACCGGAAATCAGCGCCCGTGAACCGGGCGGCTGTCGGGCTCGCGGCTCGCGCTCTGCTGCGACGCCGTGCTCGGCGCCTTGCGGCCGCGAATACGGTCGATCACCGCCTCGACCGCCATGGCGACCACCGCCACCAGCAGAACATAGGCGAGCAGCTCAGCGACCTCGATGCCGTAGAACTTGGCATCATCGAAGATGTAATTCCAATCCATGCTGTCCTCATCGCGGCGGAGGAGTTCCGCCCGTTCCGCGGATCTCCGCCCGCGTTGATGTCAGATCACTATCCCGAGTTTGGGGTGCGTAGCGCCACGGTGCCATCCGGAGGAGTACGCACCCACGGGGTCGCCCCTTGCGCGAGCGGAATCAGCGCCCGCGCAAGGATTCGGCGGTCCGGCGCTCCTCGGCCAGCACCCGCACGCGATGCCGCGCATCGTCGGGCAGTGTCGCCCACGACGTAATCTCCTCGATGGTGCGGAAGCAGCCGACGCAGAGCTTGCCGGCACCATCGAGGCAACAGATGTCGACGCACGGGGACTCGAGCCCGCGATCTGGCGCAGTCATGCGCACAGCTTACACGGACCCGGCCTCCCTCAACCGGTCAGAATGGATCTGGCATTCCGCCCGGTCGCAGAGGCGTCAATCGTCGGTCCGACGCGACGGAATCTTGTCGTTGCGCGCCTTGACCTGGAGATCGTTGACGTTCTGACCGCCCTCGTCCGAAGACTTGGCGGCGCTGCCGCTGCTACCGCTCGAACCGCCGCAAGCCGCCGTATTCGGGCCGCAGGACTCTGCGCCCTGCCCCATGTCCGAGGGCGACATCTGCGCCGGCGACATCGTGCTGCTCGATGTTCCGACATGCGGCCCGGCACCACTCGGTCCGCTCGAGAACTGCGCCCACGCGACGCCTGACAGCGCGGTCATTGCCGCCGTGACCACCGCCGCGCGCGCAACAACCTGAAGTCCGTTCCTGCCCACGATATCCATCGCATCCTCCCGTAGGATCGTTGTGGCTAAGCACGATCCACGGACCTCGCGACGTCATCCGTCGCGGGAGGCGATGTAATTCTCGACGGCACGCGACGAAAACTCAGTCGCGGCGAGATCTTGTAGCTGTGGTCTTGTAGCTCTCTCAGTGAAACGTCGCGGCCGCGGGCGATGGCACCGCTCCGTCCGACGGCGGTGGCCCGAAGCGGTTGTCGCCGGCTTCGCCGCGCTGGACGGCGAAGACGATGAGGACCAGCGGACCGATCAACGGGATCAGGCCGATCAGCAGCCACCACCCCGTCCGCCCGATGTCATGGAGACGGCGGGCACCGACCGCCAACGACGGCAGCAGCGTCACCAGCACGAAGACCACCGTCAGCGTAAGACTGAGTAGCTGAAGAATGATGTTGCCGATGGTCGTCGCCAGCATGAACCACCAGAACTCCGGCCGCGACGCACGGCCGGTGAAATCTGCGTACTTTTTGAAGCAGACGGTGACGGCTTCGGTGATCGACATACGGTCCCCCTCGTTTCTGCGACGCGGTTTCGATTCCCCTCGGCGCGGCCACCGCTCGCCGCGCCCACCAACTATAGCACCGCCCGGCCTGGTCCTTTAGACCCTATGACCCCGCCGGGGATTGGGCTATGACCGGAGGGCGGGACCACCGCCTTTCGAGACCTGCACGGCGTCCATGACCGAGCCCGCCAATACCGACCTCAAGACCTCCACCCTTCCCCACACCGCCGCCGCGATCGCCCGCAAGTCGTTGACGATCGTCGCGTTCGGCTCGTCGACCACCGAAGGCGTGGGCGCGTCGCGCCCCGAGAACACGTATCCCGCGCGCCTCGCGATGGAGCTGACCCAGGCACTCCCCGGCGTGCGCGTCACCGTGCTCAACCGCGGCCAGGGCGGCGAGGAAGCGGAGGATCTGGCGGGCCGCGTCCCCGACGTCATCGCCGACCGCCCGGACCTCGTGATCTTCCAGACCGGAACCAACGACGCACTCCGGGAGGTCCCGCTCAAGCGTTTCCTCGAGCTGACGCGCGATGGCCTCGACGCTTTCCGCGCCGCCGGCATCGACGTCATGCTGATGGAGCCGCAGTACTGCCGCGCGATGCTCGACGCGCCGCACGGCTCCGAGTACGTGCAGGCCATGCGCGATCTCGGCGCAGCCTACGCCGTGCCGGTGAACCGGCGCCACGAACTGATGCGCGGCTGGCTCGAGTCCGGCCGCTTCCGCTACAGCGACATCGTCACCGAGGACGACCTGCACATGGCCGACGCCGGCTATGCGGCTCTCGCCCGCGCCGTCGCCGATCAGATTCTCGCGCTCGCGCAGGCGCGTTAGCGGGGCCCGCCCCGGTCAGGTCTTCTGGCGACGGTTGCCGCGGATGCGATCCGAAGCCACCTCGATTCCGTAGACGACAACCGCGGCGAACCCGGTGATCGCGACCAGCACGAGGAACTTGGTCGCGAAAATGCCCGCGCTATCGAGCACACTTTGCCAATCCATGAGCGCCTCCGCATTGGTTGACCGAAGCCTGAACCAGCCGACTGAAGCGACTCCTCCCACGGGTCCACGGCGTCCCGCGCGCCGCGTTGTACCCCGTCCCGGCCGGCATCAATGAGCCGGCCCGTGAACTATAACGCTCGAGACGGCCGAACGCACCGGAGTCAACCCCTTGGGGTCGGCGGACGGCCACGCCGCGACAGGACGGGGATACGGCCCGGTTTCACTTTGCGTGGCTTCGGCGCTCCGGTACCGTCAGCCGCTTCGAGGTCGATATGAGCGACGCGCTGATCAACATCCTGAAGCACGGCGGATTCTGGTGGCCGCGCTCACCGGGCGGCCCCGGCCGGGCACTCGCGATTCCCAATGGCTCGCGGATCCGAATCGCGCTCGGCGACTCGCCCGATGCATTCGCGACCGGAGTCTGTCGCGATGGGGTACTCACGCTCGACCCGCTCCCGGGCCGAACGTTCGCCACTGCGCCTGCAGCGCTCGCCGCCGCACGCGCGATGCCCGGCGATCCGTTCGCCTGCGTGGAGTTTCTCGCCGGCGAGCGCTGGCTCTCGGCCGATGCACTTCGTCGCTCGGGCGCGCTGCCATGGGACGAGATCGACGAGCTCGCGCTGGAGATCGCGGTCGACGCCGTGCGCGAGCAGATCCGCGACACCGGCGAGGCGCTGACCGACGCCGAGGTCGCGCGCAAGGCGGCCGAGGTCGTCGCGGTGTCACGCTACTTCCGCGAGGAGGCCCAGCAGCGACTCGAGTGGCTGAAGAAATAGCCGGTCAGCGCGCGACCGGTCCCCAGCCGTCGGGCGTCCACTGCACGAGTGCCATCGACAGGGGCCGATCGCTGCGCGTCGCGTAGTCTTCCGCCATGCGATCCATCGTGTCGCGCGCGCCCTTCACGCCGTTGTCGGCGAACAGCAGGATGCGCGGATCCGGCGCCACGGCGATAAGCTGGCCGGAGAAGCTCCGGGCAAACTTTTCCCACTCATCCTCATTAAGCAGCAGCCGGCTCGACGCGTAGTAGTCGCCCTCGATGACGCTGACGCCGGTGGCCCCCGGGCGTGCCGCGACTTTCGACAGCGGCGGCATCTGCGCCTCGAGATTGGCGCGCGCCTTTTCCATCGCCGCGCCCGCGCCGAGCTTGTTGTCGTCGAGCTCGCCCTTGACGATCACGCGCACGGATTGCGAGCTGTCGGAGACGAGTACCCACCACAGGTCGCCGGCGATGAGGCCGACCACCGGCTCCGACTTGGGGCCGCCCGGGGCGAGCTGGCGGCGCAGGTCGTTGACGTAGCCCGCGGGGCGCACCACCAGCCGCAATGTCGAGACGTCGAGCGGAGCGGCCGCGGGAGCGTTGCCGGCATCGGCCATCGCGGTTGCCGATTTGGCGACGTAGTCGTCCATCTGCGCCCGGCACTGGCTCTTGTTCTTGGAACAGAACTGCCAGACGCGGTCGAGGCTGACCTGGAACTCGTTGGCGGCGCCCGACGGCTTGATGCTGAGCGTCAACGGCTGCTGCTTGATGTCGACCTGCGCGTCCGGCATCGCCGCGCGAAACTTGTCGGCCATTGCCTTGGTCAAAGCGGCGCGATCGCGCGGCGCCTGGGCCCACGCGGACGTCGGGCCGGCGAAAACACCAATGGCAATGGCGACGAATGCGATGACGCGGAGCGCGGAACGCACGGCGCGTGTGATCGGCATGGGGTCCCCCTTCGCGACGATATCGAACCACAGCCTGCGGCGTGCGCCAACAAAAACCCCGCCTGGATCGCTCCAGGCGGGGAATGCGAGTCGTAGGGTCTTCCGCTCAGTGGAACTTCACGTACTCGAAGTCGACCGGCTGGCGGTTGATGCCGCGCTGCGGTGGCGCGATGTAGTTGGCGAACTTGCCGATTTCCAGCACCGGCTTCATCAGCGACTGGATGTAGGCTTTATCTTCGGCGGTCGGCAACCAGTCGCCATGGCGCTTGTCCCATTCGGCCTGGGTGATGATCTGGCCGGTCGGTGTCGTGCGCACCTGTGCGAACGGTCCGATGTTGCGGTGGAAAGCGCGGTTCGGCAGCGTCAGCGTGAAGTTGATGCCGTGCGCAGCGATGATCTTGTTGAAGCCGTCCATGCCGCGCTGGCTGTCGGTCGCGTAGTCGTCGCGCAGGCGCTGGTTGATGGCGTTCAGCGCCGGCTCGTCCGACTCGATGATCTTCTCGCCCTGCACGCCGGGCACCCGATAGGTCATGCCCTCGAGCACGTGGTCGTCGGCGATCTTGGTCTCGCCGTAACGGCCCTTGATACCCATCGTGTAGTACGTGGCGGCGTTGGTCGACAATTCCTGCCCGAACAGGTCGAGGCAGATCGAGTAATGGAAGTTGATGTACTTCTGCAGCGTCGGGAAATCGATGCCGCCGAACTTACGGACGTCCATCGGATCCGACAGCTTGTTCTCCTTCATGATCTCGGCGGTCCGCTGGACGATGCGCGAGATGCCGCTCTCGCCGACGAACAGGTGATGCGCCTCCTCGGTGAGCATGAAGCGGCAGGTACGCGACAGCGGATCGAATCCCGACTCCGACAGCGCCGCGAGCTGGAACTTGCCGTCGCGATCCTGGAAGTAGGTGAACAGGTGGAACGACAGCCAGTCGGTGGTGTCGACGTTGAACGCCTGCAGGATGCGCGGCTTGTCGGGGTTGCCGGCATGCCGCTCCAGCATCGCCTCGGCCTCCTCGCGGCCGTCGCGGCCGAAGTAGGCGTGAAGCAGGTAGACCATCGCCCACAGGTGGCGGCCTTCCTCGACGTTCACCTGATAGAGATTGCGAAGGTCGTAGAGCGATGGCGCGGTGAGGCCGAGCTTGCGCTGCTGCTCGACCGACGCCGGCTCGGTGTCGCCCTGGGTGACGATCAGGCGGCGGAGCTCGGA
>DATJIG010000016.1:0-5674 GCA_035493495.1 Alphaproteobacteria bacterium | reverse complement strand
CGCCTCCTTCCGATCGAGACCGTGCTGGACGACATCCCGGCTCTGGCCATCACGGAAGGCGAGGCAAACCGCCTGAGACAAGGTCAGGCCGTTGCGGCGCTCGACACCGGGGCAGGTCCCCGCTGGCATCCCGAAACATCGCATCCCGAAGAGGGGACGATCTTTTTGGCGATGGCCGACGGAAAGCCCGTGGCGCTGGCCCGCATCGAGCGGGGTTGCGTCCGCCCGGTGCGTGTCTTGAACCTCTAACCATGGAGAACCCGATGTCGATTACGCAGGCTCGCAAAGGCGAGCTCATCACCTCGTACGCCACCGGCAAGAACGACACCGGCTCGCCCGAGGTCCAGGTCGCGATCCTCTCGGAGCGCATCAACAACCTCACCGAGCACCTCAAGGGCCACACGCACGACCATCACTCGCGCCGTGGTCTGATCATGATGGTCGGCAAGCGCCGCCGTCTGCTCGATTACCTCAAGTCCAAGAACGAAGGCCGCTACTCGCAACTGATCGAGCGGCTGGGCCTGCGCCGCTAACGGCGCGGCGGGAGCGCAAGGCGCGCTCCCGGCGCACGTCCGTCCATAGGGGACGGGTGCGCGGCCGACGATGGAAGGAATGGAAATGTTTAACGTCATCCGCAAAGAACTCATGTGGGGCGGGCGCAAGCTCGTGCTCGAGACAGGCCGCATCGCCCGCCAGGCCGACGGCGCCGTCTATGTCACCTACGGCGAAACCGCCGTGCTGTGCACCGCGGTCGCCGCGCGCAGCCCGAAGCCCGGCATCGACTTCTTCCCGCTCACCGTGAATTACCAGGAGAAGGCGTTCTCGGCGGGCAAGATCCCCGGCGGCTTTTTCAAGCGCGAAGGTCGTCCGACGGAGAAGGAGGTGCTGACGTCGCGCCTCATCGACCGTCCGATCCGTCCGCTGTTCCACCCGCTGTTCCGCAACGAGACCCAGGTCGTCTGCACCACGGTTTCGCACGACCTCGAGAACGATCCCGACATCGTCGCGATGATCGGCGCGTCCGCCGCGCTGACCATCTCGGGCATCCCGTTCCTGGGCCCGATCGGCGCCGCCCGCGTCGGCTACATCAACGGTGAGTTCGTCCTTAACCCGCGCGTCTCCGATCTGCCGAACACGACTCTCGATCTCGTCGTCGCCGGCACCACCGAAGGCGTGCTGATGGTCGAGTCCGAGGCGAAGGAATTGTCCGAGGACGTGATGCTGAAGGCCGTCATGTTCGGCCACCAGCATTTCCAGCCGGTGATCCAGGCGATCATCGAGCTCGCCGAGCGCGCCGCTCGCGAGCCGCGCGATCTCCCCGCGCCGTCCCCCGACAAGGAGCGCGCCGACAAGCGTCTCCGCGAGATCGTCGAGGGCGACCTGCGCGCCGCCTACACCGAGACCGACAAGAGCATGCGCGTCGGGAAGATCGCGGCCGCCAAGGAAAAGGCGATCACGGCGCTCACGCCGGAGTTCGAGAACCCGGAGATCCTCGGCAAGCTCCTCAAGGAAATCGAGAAGGACATCGTCCGCAACGGTCTCCTCGATTCGGGCCGCCGCATCGACGGGCGCGACACCAAGACGGTTCGTCCGATCGTGTGCGAGATCGGCGTGTTGCCGCGCACCCACGGCTCGGCGTTGTTCACCCGCGGCGAGACCCAGGCGCTGGTCGTCACCACGCTCGGCACCGGCGAGGACGAGCAGCGCATCGACGCGCTCGAGGGCGATTACCACGAGCATTTCATGCTGCACTACAACTTCCCGCCGTACTCGGTCGGCGAAGTCGGCCGCATGGGCAGTCCGGGCCGCCGCGAAGTCGGCCACGGCAAGCTCGCGTGGCGCGCGCTGCACGCGGTGCTGCCCGAGAAGGAGAAGTTCCCCTACACCATCCGCGTCGTCTCGGAAGTCACCGAATCGAACGGCTCGTCGTCGATGGCGACGGTGTGCGGCTCCTCGCTCTCGATGATGGACGCGGGCGTTCCGCTGCCGAAGCCGGTCGCGGGCATCGCCATGGGCCTGATCAAGGAAGGTGACCGCTTCACCGTGCTGTCGGACATCCTCGGCGACGAGGATCATCTCGGCGACATGGACTTCAAGGTGGCGGGCTCCGACGCCGGCATCACCTCGCTGCAGATGGACATCAAGATCACCTCGATCACCGAGGAGATCATGAAGATCGCTCTCGCTCAGGCGAAGGACGGTCGTCTCCACATCCTCGGCGAGATGGCGAAGGCGATCACCGGCGCCCGCGAGACGGTCTCCGACAAGGCGCCGCGCATCACCCAGTTCTCGATTCCGAAGGACAAGATTCGCGAAGTCATCGGCACCGGTGGCAAGATCATCCGCGAGATCACCGAGACCACCGGCGCCAAGGTCGACATCGAGGACGACGGCACGATCAAGGTCGCGGCGGTCGACGCCGAGGCCGCGAAGAAGGCCATCGACTGGATCAAGGGCATCGTCGCCGAGCCGGAAATCGGCGCGATCTACACCGGTAAGGTGGTGAAGGTCGTCGACTTCGGCGCCTTCGTGAACTTCCTCGGCTCCCGCGACGGTCTCGTCCACATCTCTGAGCTGGCGTCCCGCCGCGTCAACAAGGTCACGGATGTGGTCAACGAGGGCGATCAGGTGAAGGTGAAGGTTCTCGGCGTCGACGAGCGCGGCAAGGTCCGCCTCTCGGTGAAGGCGGTCGACCAGGCCACCGGCGAGGACGTCAGCAAGAAGTCCGAGGAGACGGAAAGCACGGCGGCGCGGTGAGGGTGGGGCGCGCAGTCTCGCTCTCCCGTTTGGCCGGCTTTTCCGCCCCAACTGGCATTTCGAAAACGGTGCCCTATATAGCGCTGATGGAAACGGCGGCCGCCGGTAAGGCGGCCGCCCAATCGGCCCACGTGTCGGGCAAGCGCGAGACGTAATCGTGAAGCCTCTCAATTCAGTCACCATTTCCGGCCGTGAGGTCCTACCGCTGGTGGAAGGCGGCAAGGGCATCTCGGTCTCGAACGGCGAATCGTCGGGCGCCTGGGCGGCGTGCGGCGGTGTCGGTACGTTCTCCGGCGTCAACGCCGACTCGTACGACGAGGACGGCAACCTCATTCCCGTCGTCTACCGCGGCCGTACCCGCCGTGAGCGCCACGAGGAGCTGGTCGCCTACGCGGTCCAGGGCGGTATCACCCAGGCGCGCATCGCTTACGACACCGCGTCCGGCAGCGGCCCGATCCACATGAACATCCTGTGGGAGATGGGCGCGTCGGAGCGCGTGCTGAAGGGCGTGCTCGAGGGCGCGAAAGGCCTGATCTCGGGCGTCACCTGCGGCGCCGGCATGCCGTATCGCATGGCCGAGATCTGCTCCGAGTTCGACGTCTTCTACTATCCGATCGTATCCTCGGCGCGCGCGTTCCGCGCGCTGTGGAAGCGCGCGTACCACAAGTTCGCCGATCATCTCGGCGGCGTCGTGTACGAAGATCCATGGCTCGCGGGCGGCCACAACGGCCTCTCCAACAGCGAGGATCCGCACCGGCCCGAGGATCCGTATCCCCGCGTCGCCGAGCTGCGCGCGCTGATGAACGAGTGCGGCCTCGACCGCGTGCCGGTGGTGATGGCGGGCGGCGTGTGGTGCCTGCGCGAGTGGGACCACTGGCTCGACAATCCCGAGATCGGTCCCGTCGCGTTCCAGTTCGGCACGCGTCCGCTGCTGACCCAGGAGAGCCCTATCTCCGACGAGTGGAAGCACAAGCTGCTTACGCTCAGCGAGGGCGATGTCTTCCTCAACCGCTATTCGCCGACGGGATTCTATTCGTCGGCGGTCAACAACCCGTTCATCCAGGAGCTGCGCCAGCGCTCCGAGCGCCAGGTCGCCTACTCGGTTGAGCCGGTCGGCGAGCACACCTCGGAATTCCCGGTCGGCGCGCGCGGTCGTCTCGTCTATCTCACCGAGCACGACAAGGTGCACGCCGAGGGATGGGTGAAGCAGGGCTTCACCGAAACGCTGCGCACGCCCGATTCGACGCTGATCTTTGTCGACCTGCCGCGGGCGCGGCAGATCCGCCGCGATCAGATCGACTGTATGGGCTGCCTGTCGGCGTGCGGGTTCTCCAACTGGGCGCAGAACGAGAAGGGCACCACGGGCCGGACTCCCGACCCGCGCTCCTACTGCATCCAGAAGACGCTGCAGGCGATCGGCCACGGCAAGGAAGTCGACACCCAGCTCATGTTCGCCGGGCACAACGCCTTCCGCTTCAAGAACGACCCGTTCTACGCCAACGGTTTCATCCCGACGGTGCGCCAGCTCGTCGAGCGGCTGCGGACCGGCGACTAACGGCTCGGGGCCCGGATTCGGGCCCCGAAAATGCCCTCCGCCGGGTCCCTTACAAATTCTTTATCAATTCCAATATTCAATACAGTTGACCGGAATTGCCCGGTTATCTATGACGTGAATACCTTACAGGGAGCCGGGGCCATTTCCGCGGCGCCCCACGGATACGATATGCACCGACCGTTCAGCGATGTGATCGAACGTCTCCGCAGCCGGGGTCTCCGTCCGACGCGGCAGCGCCTGGCACTCGCCAAGCTCCTGCTCGATCGCGGCGACGTTCACGTCACTGCCGAGGAGCTGCACGGCATGGCGGCGAAGGACGGCATCCGCGTCTCGCTCGCCACCGTCTACAACACGCTCCATCAGTTCACCGAAGCGGGGCTGCTGCGCGAGATCGTGGTCGAGCCGGGCCGCTCGTACTTCGACACCAACGTCTCCGACCACCACCACTTCTTCCACGAAGATACCGCGGCGCTCTCCGACATCGAGGGCACCGACGTCGCCATCGCCCGCCTTCCGGAGCCGCCGGCCGGCATGCGGGTGAGCCGTGTCGACGTTGTCATCCGCGTTACATCCTCCCGCAAATCCTGACTTACTCACAGCCGCTTAGCTTAATAGATTAGAGAAATTCTAATCTATTGACAGGTCTCTTTGCGCGGGTCCATAAGAGACTTGGCAGGAAGCTGGCTCATGTTCCCGTTCGTATTCCGGACGGGCCGGCCCCGCGTCCGCTCGTCCACGTACTCACTCCACGCACACCGCTAAGGGAGAATCACAATGGCAGCCCTCAAGGGTTCCAAGACCGAAGAGAATCTCAAGGCCGCGTTCGCAGGCGAATCGCAGGCGAATCGCCGCTATCTCTATTTCGCTCAAAAGGCCGACGTTGAAGGCTACAACGACGTCGCCGTGGTGTTCCGCTCGACCGCGGAAGGTGAGACCGGCCACGCCCACGGCCACCTCGAGTTCCTCGAGGCCGTCGGCGATCCCGCCACCGGCCAGCCGATCGGCGGCACCAATCTGAACCTCAAGGCGGCGATCGCCGGCGAGACGCACGAGTACACCGACATGTACCCGGGCATGGCCAAGACCGCGCGCCAGGAAGGCTTCGGCGAGATCGCCGACTGGTTCGAGACTCTCGCCAAGGCCGAGAAGTCGCACGCGGGCCGCTTCCAGAAGGCCCTCGACCAGCTCTGATCGCCGGCTTCGATCGGCCGATCTGATCGGTCCGATCGGGCGACGGTACTTCCGCGGAGGATGTCTATCCATCTGGATGAGGTCCTCCGCGGAACCAACCGCCCTTCAAATCGGTTCCCCTCCTGATTTCTCGCGAGCGCGACGATGAGCGAAGGCGGCCTCAACGCCCCC
>DATJIG010000015.1:0-22294 GCA_035493495.1 Alphaproteobacteria bacterium | reverse complement strand
GTCTCGCCCGCCCTATTTGCCTTCGGGGATTCCGTGATGGAACCCAACTTTTTCGCCGGCGGCGCCTTCGATCGCGCCGGAATACTGCGCAAGAACGCCGAGTGGACCGCCCAGATGCTGCGCCGCGCCGATGCGCTCGCGGTGCCGGTGTGGCGCGCGTCCAGCCTGGTCGTCCAGGGCCGTGCGCCCGCCGCCGCGCTGACGCCACTCATGCCGCTGCTCAACTCCCTCGCCGATGACGGCGCGCTCGACGTGCATCTCCTGGGTCTCGTCAATGACGTGCCGTACTTCGCCGTCGACATCTCGGCGCTCGACGAGCCGCTCACCCATCCGAGCGTCGGCTCGCTGTTCGCCCACGCCGGCGGCGAATTCGTCGAACTGCGCGACGCCGCGGCGCTGCTGCCCCGGCACGACGCGGCGCTGCTCGCCTATGCCCGTGCGCTGGTGGAATGGCACCGCCGCAGCCGCTTCTGCCCGACCTGCGGCGCGCCCAGCGAATCCCGCGAGGCGGGCCACGTGCGCGTGTGCACGTCGGCCGCGTGCGGCGCCCAGCATTTCCCGCGCACCGATCCCGCCGTCATCATGCTGGTGACCGATGGCGACTCCTGCCTGCTCGCGCGCCGCGCCGGCAACAAGCTGCCGATGTATTCGACGCTCGCGGGCTTCGTCGAGCCGGGCGAGAGCCTCGAGGAGGCGGTCGCCCGCGAGGTCCACGAGGAGACCGGGATCGAGGTCGGCCACGTCCACTTCCACTCGTCGCAGCCGTGGCCGTTTCCGTCGCAGCTGATGATCGGTTTCTACGCCGAGGCGACCGGCGGCACGATCAAGCTCGATCCGACCGAAATCGCCGACGCGAAATGGCTCAAGCGCTCGACGCTCAAGGAGCTGCTCGCGCGCCGCGATCCGCCGCTCATGCTGCCGCGCCCGGTGTCGATCGCGCGGCGGCTGATTTTGGGGTGGTTGAACCCGTAATTCGTACGTGCTGTCGCCCCCTCACCCTTACCCTCTCCCCCTAAAGGGGGAGAGGGATGCGAAGGGTGGGTGAGCGAACGCGAGCCCTACCCGAAGCTGGGTGAGGGGGTCGTTCGTGAGGAAGAGCGCTACTTCTTCTTCCCCGCGGCGCGCTTTTTGGCCTGACCGCGGAACGGGTGCATCGGGTAGACGCCCAAGATCCGCACCTCGTCCGAATAGAAGCCGAGCTCCTCGAACGCGAGCCGCAACGGCCGCGACTCGGGATGGCCCTCGACCTCGGCGTAGAACTGCGCCGAGACGAACGAACCGTTGACCATGTAGCTCTCGAGCTTGGTCATGTTGACGCCGTTGGTGGCGAAGCCGCCGAGCGCCTTGTAAAGCGCCGCGGGAATGTTGCGGACGCGGAACACGAAGCTGGTCATCAGCGGGGCCGCGTCGACGCCGGGATCCTCGGCCTCGCGGGCGAGGATGACGAAGCGCGTGGTGTTGTGCTCGGCGTCCTCGATGTTGGCGCGCAGCGACTTGAGCCCGTAGATCTCGGCGGCGAGGCTGGAGGCGATCGCCGCTTCGGTCTTGTCGCCGCGTTCGGCGAGCTCGCGCGCGGAGCCCGCGGTGTCGGCATGGACGATGGCCTTGAGACCGAGCTCCAGGATGACCTTGCGGCACTGCGCCAGCGCATGGACGTGGCTGCGCACGATCTTGAGGTCCGAGATTTTGGCGCCAACGACGCCGAGCAGGTGATGCTCGACGCGCTGGAAGTGCTCGCCGACGATGTGCAGGTTGGCATGCGGCATCAGGCGATGGATGTCGGCGACGCGGCCCGCGACCGAATTCTCGATCGGGATCATGGCGAGACGCGCACGCCCCTCCTCGACCGCGGCAAACGTCTCCTCGAAGGTGTCCGCCGGCAATGTGTGGAGCTTCGGATATACCTCGCGGCAAGCGAGGTCCGAGTACGCGCCGGGCAGCCCCTGGAACGCGATCGTCTTGTCGGGATCGCTGGGCGACGTGCCCGGAGACTTGCCCGGAGACTTGGAAGACGAGCGGATGATCTTCATCGAGGGCGCTTGGGGCGAGCGGATCAGCGGCGCGCGAGGATGGCGCGAGCGCGATCGAGGTCGGCCGGAGTATCGACGCCGAGCGGAACAGTGTCAACGAAGGCCACCTCGATGCGCATGCCGGCCTCGAGCGCCCTGAGCTGCTCGAGCCGCTCGCGCAGCTCGAGCGGCGACGGCGGCAGCGTGACGAAACGCGCGAGCGCGTCGCGACGGTAGGCGTAGAGCCCGATGTGATGGAGGAGCGGCCCGTCGCCCCACGGGACCGTGGCGCGGCTGAAATACAGGGCGCGACCGTGAGCGGCGCCGGGCGCGGCCGAGGCCACCGCCTTCACCACGTTGGGATTGGTGCGCTCGGACTCCTCGGAGATGGTCGCGGCCAGCGTCGCGATGTCGACCGCCGGATCGGCGAGCAGCCCGAGCGCGGCGCGCGGCAGGCCGGCGGCGAGCGTCGGCAGATCGCCCTGGACGTTGACCACGGCATCGTAGCGGCCGTCGGGATCGACCTTCGAGAGCGCCTCGAAGATGCGATCCGACCCCGAGGGGTGCGACGCCCTGGTCATCACCGCGCGGCCGCCGGACTGCGTGACCGCCGCCTCGACCGCCGGGTCGTCGCAGGCGACCCACACCGGGCCGACATCAGCCTCCTCGGCGCGCTTCAGCACCTGGACGATCATCGGCAGCCCGGCGATGTCGGCGAGCGGCTTGCCCGGCAGGCGGGTCGAGGCCATGCGCGCCGGGATCAGCACCAGCGGGCGGCGCGGTGCGGGACGGGTGGACGGATCGGTCATCTGTCGATCAGGGTCGGGCGATCAAGCGGTGGGCGATCGGGTCGTGCACGGGAGCGCGGCGCACCATAGCGCCCGGACGGCGCGTTTCGGAAGGGCCTTGGGGCGTGGAATCCGGCCTCCGCGAGGGCGCAGAATGCGACCGGGAACGGCCTTTTCCGCCATTGAACGCGCCCGCCCCCGGGGCTAATCTCCTGCCGCCTTCGGGAGCGGCCCCTGTCCTGGCCGCAATTCTCCATATCGGGATGCTCGCGCTTTCCCGGCACCGTACTTTCCGGAGCTTTTTGATGGCCTCTTCGTCGTTAGAGTGGAACAAGATCGCCGGCGCCGTGCTGATCGGCATCCTGGCGATCAAGGTGATCGATATCGCCGGCAGCAAGATTTACGCCCCGAAGCATCTCGAAAAGCCCGTGGTCGAGATCGAGGGCGTCGAGGCCACCCCGACCGAGAGCACCCAGCCCGCGCAGCAGGCCGAGCCGGAGCCGATTGGCCCGCTGCTCGCAGCCGCCGATCCGGAAGCCGGCAAGAAGGCGTTCTCGAAGTGCGCGGTGTGCCACACCGCCGACAAAGGTGGCGCCAACAAGGTCGGTCCGAACCTCTACGGCGTCGTCGGCAACAAGAAGCAGCACCTCGAGGGCTTCGCCTACTCCGGCGCGCTGGCCAAGGTCGGCGGCACCTGGACCTACGACGACCTGAACAAGTTCATCACCGCGCCCTCGAAGTACGCGCCGGGCACCAAGATGACGTTCGCGGGCGACCGCGACGCGAAGGATCGGGCGAACATCATCGCCTACCTGCGCACGCAGTCGGACAACCCGCAGCCGCTGCCCTGATCCGGCGGCGGTCGTGGACGACCTCCAGTCCCGCGCCGCCTTCGCGCACACGCTCGCCGACAAGGCCGGGGACGTCCTCCGCCGCTACTTCCGCACGTCGATCGGCTTCGACGACAAGGATGACGCCTCGCCGGTGACGATCGCCGACCGCGAGGCCGAGGCGGTGATGCGCGAGGCTCTGGCCGCGAAATTCCCCGACGACGGCATCCTCGGCGAGGAGATGGGGGCGCAACACACCGACGCACGCTACGTCTGGGTGCTCGACCCGATCGACGGCACCAAGTCGTTCATCTCCGGCAAGCCGCTGTTCGGCATCCTGATCGGCATCGCGGAAGCCGGCCGGCCGACGTTCGGCATCATCGACCAGCCGGTGACGCGCGAACGCTGGGCGGGCGGCAAAGGCATCGCCGCGACCCTCAACGGCGCGCCGCAGAGCTCGAGGGCGACCAAGTCGAAACTCGCTTCGGCCCTGCTCTACTCGACCTCCCCCTACATGTTCAAAGGCGCCGACCGCGACGCCTTCGAGCGCCTCGCCGCGAAGTCCAAGCATCCCCTGTTCGGCGCCGACTGCTACGCCTACGGCCTGGTCGCCTCGGGATTCGCCGACCTCGTCTGCGAATGCGACCTGAAGCCCTACGACTGGTGCGCCCCGGCCGCCATCATCGAGGCGGCGGGCGGCATCATCACCGACTGGAGCGGGCAGCCGCTGACGCTCAAGGCCGACGGCCGGGTGCTGGCCGCCGGGAACGCGGCGCTCCACCGCGAGGCGCTGGCGGTCATCCAGGAGCGCTGAACGCCTCTCCGGTTCAGGTACGCCGCGCCCGGTTGACCTTGATCCCGGTTCACCTTGATCGGCGGGCCAGCGCCGTGGATCATGCCCCTCTCACCTACGGAACCGGTCCGCGTGCGCGCCCTTTCCCTGATTTCCGCCATCCTCTTCTCGCTGACCGCCGGCACCGCCGCGGCCCAGCCTCAATCCGCGTCGCCGGTGCCCAAACCCGTGCATGGCTTGTCGATGTACGGCGACCTCAAGTACCCGCCGAACTTCAGGCACCTCGACTACGTCAACCCCAACGCGCCGAAAGGCGGGACCGTCAAGCTCGCGGGCTTCGGGACCTTCGACAATCTGAACCCGTTCATCCTGCGCGGCGTCGCCGCCGCGGCGACGACGGATACCTTCGACACGCTGCTCGCCGACACCGCCGACGAGCCGTTCTCCGAATACGGGCTGATCGCCGAGAGCGTCGAGGTCCCCGAGGACCGTTCGTGGGTCATCTTCAACATCCGGCCCGAGGCCAAGTTCCAGGACGGCACGCCGATCACCGCCGACGACGTGGTGTTTTCGCTCGAGATCCTGAAGGCCAAGGGGCACCCGCAACTGCGCTTCTACTACCAGGCCGTCACCAAGGCCGAGGCGCTCGGCCCGAAGCGCGTGAAGTTCACCTTCGTCGAGGGCGAGAACCGCGAGCTGCCGCTGATCGTCGGTCAGTTGCCGATCATGTCGAAGGCCTACTGGCAGGGCCGCGACTTCGAGAAGACGACGCTCGAGCCGCCGCTCGGCAGCGGCCCGTACAGGGTCGAATCCGTCGACCCCGGCCGCTCGATCACGCTGAAGCGCGACGAGAACTACTGGGGCAAGGACCTGCCTATCAACGTCGGCCGCCACAACTTCGACCGCATCCGTACTGACTACTACAAGGACACGACGGTCGCGCTCGAAGCGTTCAAGGCCGGGCAGTACGACTGGCGCCTCGAGAACTCGGCCAAGAACTGGGCGACCGGCTACGACACTCCGGCGCTGCGCCAGGGGCTAATCGTCAAGGAAGAGATCCCCAACCAGCGCCCGACCGGGATGCAGGCTTACGCCTTCAACATCCGCCGGCCGATCTTCGCCGATCCGAAGGTGCGCGAGGCACTCGCCTACGCCTTCGACTTCGAGTGGACCAACCGCACGCTGTTCTACGGCGCCTACACGCGCACCGAGAGCTACTTCTCGAATTCCGAGCTCGCGTCGCACGGGCTGCCCGAGGGCGACGAGCTCGCGCTTTTGGAAAAGTTCCGGGACAAGCTGCCGTCCGAGGTGTTCACCGAGGAATACCAGGCGCCCGAGACCGACGGCAGCGGCAACATCCGCCCCAATCTCCTGAAGGCGCTCGACCTTCTCAAGCAGGCCGGCTGGCACGTCGACAAGGACAAGCTCGTCAACGCCGCGGGCGAGCCGATGCGCTTCGAGGTGCTGCTCTACGATCCCGCGTTCGAGCGCGTGACACTGCCGTTCGCCCGCAACCTGAAGCGGATCGGCATCGAGGCGACGGTGCGCACCGTCGACGTCTCGCAGTACCAGAACCGCGTGGACAACCGCGACTTCGACATGATCGTCATGTCGTGGGGCCAGTCGCTGTCGCCGGGCAACGAGCAGCGCGACTTCTGGAGCTCGGCCGCCGCCGACGCACCCGGCAGCCGCAACGTCGTCGGCATCAAGGACCCGGTCGTCGACGGGCTGATCGGTTCGCTGATCTCCGCGCCGACGCGCGAGGCGCTGGTTACCCGCACCCGCGCCCTCGATCGCACGCTTCTGTGGGGCCACTACGTCATACCGCAGTGGCACCTCACCGCCGACCGGGTCGCGAGCTGGGCCAAGCTCAGCCGCCCGGCGGTGACGCCGACGCGCGGCGTCCAGTTCGATGCGTGGTGGATCGATCCACAGAAGGAGCGCATCGTCGCCCAGAAGCTGCCCGAGGTTCAGGCGCAGGCTGAAGCCGAGCCGTCCGGAGCCGCGGGCACAGCACCGACCGAAACCGCCGACAAAGCGGCGGCTCCCGCCGAAGGGCCCGCCGAGAAGCACAATCCGTTCGCCGACTGGTGGCGGTGGGCGATGGTCGCCGCCGTGCTGGCGCTCGCCATCCTGCGCTACCAGCGCCGTAAGCGGTAGGAGACGCGATGCTCGCTTACATCGTCCGCCGGTTGCTGCTGATCATCCCGACACTGTTCGGCATCATGCTGATCAACTTCGCCATCGTGCAGTTCGCGCCGGGCGGGCCGGTCGAGCAGACGCTGGCACAGGTACGCCAGCAGGCCATCGGCGCCACGGCGCGGATCAGCGGCGGCGGCAGCGAGGTCGTGCAGACGGAAAGCTCGCGCGGCGCGCGCGGCCTCGACCCGCAGTTCATCGAGGAGCTCAAGAAGCAGTACGGCTTCGACAAGCCGGCGCCCGAGCGCTTCTGGCAGATGCTGAAGTCCTACGTCCGCTTCGACTTCGGCAACTCGTTCTACCGCGACCGCAGCGTCGTCGACCTCGTGCTCGACAAGATGCCGGTATCGATCTCGCTCGGGCTGTGGACGACGTTGATCACCTACCTGATCTCGATCCCGCTCGGCATCCGCAAAGCCGTGCGCGACGGCACGCAATTCGACGTCTGGACCTCGACGCTGATCTTCGTCGGCAACGCGATCCCGGTGTTCCTGTTCGCGATCCTGCTGATCGTCGTGTTCGCCGGCGGCTCGTATTTCCAGTGGTTCCCGCTGCGGGGCCTGGTGTCCGACGACTGGCACGACCTGTCATGGCCGGCCAGGATCGTCGACTACTTCTGGCACATGGCGCTGCCGCTGACCGCGCTCACCGTCGGCTCGTTCGCCAGCCTGACGATGCTGACCAAGAACTCGTTCCTCGACGAGATCCACAAGCAGTACGTGCTGACGGCGCGCGCCAAGGGCCTGACCGAACGCCAGGTGCTCTACGGGCACGTCTTTCGCAACGCCATGCTGCTGGTGATCTCGGGCATCCCCGGCACGCTGCTCTCGATCCTGTTCACCGGCAGCGTATTGATCGAGATCATCTTCTCCCTCGATGGTCTCGGCCAGCTCGGCTACGAGTCGGTGATCAACCGCGACTACCCGGTGGTATTCGGGACGCTGTTCTTCTTCTCGCTGCTCGGCCTGATCGTCGCCATCATCCGCGACGTGCTGTACATGCTCATCGATCCGCGCATCAGCTTCGAGAGCCGGAGCTGACATGGGCGAGCAGCGCATCATGGGCATCCGCGTGACGCCGCTGACGCTGCGGCGCATCGCCAGCTTCAAGGCCAACAAGCGCGGCACCTGGTCGCTCGTCCTGTTCCTGGTCCTGCTCGTCCTCAGCCTGTGCGCCGAGGTGATCGCCAACGACCGGCCGATCCTCGTCAAATACGACGGCGGCTATTACCTGCCGTTCCTGAACGCCTATCCCGAGACCACCTTCGGCGGCGAGCTGCCGACCACCGCCGACTACCGCGACCCCTATGTCGTCGGGCACATCGACGCCAAGGGCTGGGCGGTCTGGCCGCCGATCCGCTACGGCGAGCGCACCATCAACTACGACCTGCAGGTGCCGTTCCCGGCGCCGCCGTCGCGCGACAACTTGCTCGGCACCGACGACCAGGGCCGCGACGTGCTCGCGCGCGTGATCTACGGCTTTCGCATTTCGGTGCTGTTCGGATTCGCGCTCGCGATCGTCAGCTCGCTCGTCGGTGTCGCCGCCGGCGCGGTGCAGGGCTACTACGGCGGCTGGACCGATCTCACCTTCCAGCGCCTGATCGAGGTGTGGTCGGGCCTGCCGGTCCTCTACCTGCTCATCATCCTGTCGTCGCTGTTCGAGCCGGGATTCTTCACCCTGCTCGGGATCATGCTGCTGTTCTCGTGGATGGAGCTGGTCGCCCTCGTCCGCGCCGAGTTCCTGCGCGCCCGCAACTTCACCTACGTCCGTGCCGCCGAGGCGCTCGGCGTCCCCGACTCCAAGATCATTGTCCGCCACGTGCTGCCCAATGCCATGGTGGCGACGCTGACGTTCATGCCGTTCATCCTGACCGGCGGCGTGACGACCCTGACCGCGCTCGACTTCCTCGGCCTCGGGCTGCCGGCCGGCACCGCCTCGCTCGGCGAGCTTCTCGCCGAGGGCAAGAACAACCTGCAGGCGCCGTGGCTCGGCATTACCGGCTTCGTCGTCATGGCGACGATGCTGACGCTCCTCGTCTTCGTCGGCGAGGCGGTGCGCGACGCGTTCGATCCGCGGAAGACGCTATGACCGACACCGCCGATCCCCTGCTCTCCGTCCGCGACCTCGCCGTCGACTTCCGCGTGCCCGGCGGCACCGAGCCGGTCCATGCCGTGCGCGGCGTGTCGTTCGACATCCGCAAGGGCGAGACGATGGCGCTGGTGGGCGAATCGGGCTCGGGCAAATCGGTCACCGCGCTGAGCATTCTTCAGCTCCTCCCCTACCCCGCAGCATCGCACCCGACGGGCTCTATCAAGCTCGGCGACCAGGAGCTGGTGCGTGCGCCGGAACGCGTTCTGCGCGGCATGCGCGGCAACCGCGTCGGCATGGTGTTCCAGGAGCCGATGACGTCGCTCAACCCGCTGCACTCGGTCGAGCGGCAGGTCGCCGAGACGCTGATCCTCCACAAGGGCCTCGACCCAAAGGCCGCGCGCGCTCGCGTGCTCGAGCTCCTCAACCTCGTTGGCCTGCGCGATGCCGAGCGTCGGCTTGACGCGCGCCCCGACGAGTTGTCGGGCGGCCAGCGCCAGCGCGTCATGATCGCCATGGCGCTCGCCAACGAACCCGATCTGCTGATCGCCGACGAGCCGACGACGGCGCTCGACGTCACCATCCAGGCCCAGATTCTCAAGCTGCTTGCCGACCTCAAGTCGCGCCTCGGCATGGCGATGCTGATGATCACCCACGATCTCGGCATCGTCCGTCGCATGGCCGACCGGGTCGCCGTGATGCGCCGCGGCGAGATCGTCGAGGCGGGCCCCGTCTCGCAGGTGTTCGCGTCGCCGAAGCACGACTACACCAGGATGCTGCTCGCCGCGGAGCCGAAGGGAAAGCCCGCCCGCACCGGCGCGACGCCCGCCACCGTGGTCGAGGCCCGCAACGTGAAGGTGCACTTCCCGATCAAGGGCGGCGTGTTCCGCCACACCGTCGACGTGGTGAAAGCGGTCGAGGACGTCTCGCTCGCGATCCCGGCCGGGCGCACGCTGGGCGTCGTCGGCGAGTCGGGCTCGGGCAAGACGACGCTCGGCTTCGCGCTGCTGCGGCTGGTGAAGTCCACCGGCACCGTGGTGTTCCAGGGCCGCGATCTGTCGGGGCTGGGCTCGCGCGAGCTTCGGCCGCTGCGGCGCGACATGCAGATCGTCTTCCAGGACCCGTTTTCGTCCCTGAGCCCGCGCATGTCGGTCGGCGATATCGTCGGCGAGGGCCTCGGCGTCCACGGCATCGGCGCCGACCGGACCGAGCGTGAATCGCGCATCGTCTCGGCGCTGACCGAGGTCGGCCTCGATCCCAACGACCGCTTCCGCTATCCGCACGAGTTCTCGGGCGGCCAGCGCCAGCGCATCTCGATCGCCCGCGCGATTGCGCTCGAGCCGAAGCTCCTCATCCTCGACGAGCCCACCAGCGCGCTCGACGTCTCGGTGCAGGCGCAGATCGTCGATCTCTTACGCGCGCTGCAGGACCGCCGCGATCTCGCCTACATGTTCATCAGCCACGACCTCAGGGTCGTGCGCGCGATGGCCGACGAGGTGCTGGTGATGCAGGACGGACGAATCGTCGAATCAGGGCCGGCCGATCGGATCTTCGAGACGCCGTCGACCACCTACACCCGCGCGCTGATCGCCGCCGCGTTCAATCTCGCCGTCGCCGACACCGGCACCGTGAGGGAATGAGTTCGACGCGAGTGATTTGCCCGTGAATGATTTGAGCGCGAATGTTTCGCCTGCGTAGCAAAGAGCCGCGCGTATCCGCCGTACGCACGCAATCGTGACGACTTTGCCCCGACCGCCGCGCCGTCGTTAAGTCTTCCTCAAACATCGTCGTTCGATACTGATGGTGCCCGTCGCGGGCGTCGGTCGTCATGCGAAAAGCCCACGGCCGGTTCCCCTCAAACGGCCCGCGACGGGTCTTAATCTTCCCCGGAAATTTCAGACGACGATTTCGGTGCCGCGGTCGCGCTCGCCGCGCAATGCCGACGCCGCGATCATGTCGCCCGCCTCGCGCAGATAAACCGAGCCCTTCACCGTGCGTTCGATCAGCACGTTGCGCTTGTCCTCTGGATCTTCGCGACGGCGCACGAAATCGAGTTCCTCGAGTCGGTCGAGGGCTCGCACGACAGCCGGCTTCGAGACGTTGAGCTCGGCGGCGAGACCGCGCACGGTGTGCGGCGGCGGCTTGAGGTAAACGGTGAGGACCACGGCCATCTGGCGCATGGTCAGATCGGGGCGTCCGCCGCGCACCGCGTCGAGCGCCGCGCCACGCCAGATGTCCAGAGCCTGATCGTAGGTGAGCCTGAGCACCATGCGGTCGCCAGGCGCTCCCCCCGCCGGTTGCACCGATGAAACGCTAGGCCCGTCCCGGGCCGGCCGCAAGCCGCATCAGGCGGAGAAGCGCTTCACGATCGCGCGATAGAAGGCGCGCATGCCCTGGGCCTCGCCGCCCTCGGGCCGCCCCGGGCGGCTCGAATCGTTCCAGCCCATGAAGTCGAGATGGGCCCAGGGGATACCCTTGGAGACGAATTCGTTAAGGTACAGGGCGGCGGTGATCGCCCCGGCGTAGGGGCCTTCGGAGATGTTGTTGATATTGGCGACCTTGCTCGACAGCTTGTCGCGATAGGGGCGCCACAGCGGCAGCGGCCAGACGGGATCCGAGGCCTCCTCGCCGGCCGCCTGGATATCCCGGGACAGCGACCGGTCGTTGGTGAACAGCACCGGCAGCTCGGTTCCGAGCGCGGTGCGGGCGGCCCCCGTGAGGGTCGCGAAATCGCACAGGAACTCGGGCTTCTCGCTGTCGGCCTCGGTCAGCGCGTCGCACAGGATCAGGCGGCCCTCGGCGTCGGTGTTGCCGACCTCGACGGTGATGCCCTTGCGGGTCTGGAGCACGTCGAGCGGGCGGAAGGCGTTGCCCGCGACGCTGTTCTCGACGATCGGCAGCAGGATTCGCAGCCGCACCTCGAGCCCGGCCGACATGATCATGGTGCCGAGCGCCAGCGCCTGCGCTGCGCCCGCCATGTCCTTCTTCATCAGCTTCATGCCGGACGACGGCTTGAGGTCGAGGCCGCCCGAATCGAAGCACACGCCCTTGCCGACCAGCGTCACCTTCGGTGCGCCGCGATCGCCCCACGTGATGTCGACGAGGCGCGGCGCGCGCACGCTCGCGCGGCCGACGGCATGGATCGCGGGAAAGTTCTTGTCGAGCAGCTTGTCGCCGACGATCGTCGTCGTCTTGGCGCCGAGCGGCTTCACGGCATCGAGCGCCGCCTGCGCCAGTTCCTCCGGCCCCATGTCCGATGCCGGTGTGGTGACGAGATCGCGGACGAGATAATGCGCCTTCCAGGTGCGCTCGACCTCGCCGCGGTCGGCGTCCTTCGGCCACAAGAGGCGCGCGAACGTCGGCGTGCCGACGCCGTAGCGCAGGAATCCGTAACTGCCGAGCGCCCATCCGAGCGCCGCCTCGCTCGCCTTGTCGCGGGGCAGATCGCCCTCGATGCGGTAGGTCGCGACCGGCAACCGCGCGGGCAGCGCCGCCCACGCCCACAGATGTCCGCCCGACGGCATACCGCCGTAGCCGCCGTCGCGGCCGTCGAAGGCGTCAGGCAGGACGAACAACACGCGCGCGAGCTTTCCGTCCTTGCCGGGAACGAGAAAAAAGCTGCCGGGTTCGCCGGCGAAATGCGTCGTCTCGGCCCAGGTCCGCACGGTCGCCGGCTCGCCGCCGAGATGGCGGCGCCATTGCGCGCGGGGGACGGGAACGATCGGGACGGTTCGCGAACCGGACTTCGCGACGAGAGTAGCGAGCACGTTGACCTCTGAGGGGGCCTTCAGGCGGCGACGGCGCGTAACATGCCGCAGGCGCGGGCATCTGCAAAGTGCCCATAATAGCTCAGCTTAAAGCTTGACGGTTGACCCGTCGCGCATGGCCCACGGACAATGCGGCGCGCGGCGCATCGGCCGTGGCGCGTCAGGGACAACGGCGTACCGGAGGACAATGGATGGCGGACTTCACGCTCGTTATCGCCAATAAAAACTACTCGTCATGGTCGCTCCGCGCCTGGCTGGTCATGAAGGCGACGGGTGCGGCGTTCGAGGAGATCGTCGTGCCGCTGCGCGAGTCGAACACGCGCTCGACGATCATGCGCTACAGCCCGTCGGGAAAAGTGCCGTGTCTCATTCACGGAAAAGTGACGGTCTGGGAATCGCTCGCGATCGCCGAGTACCTCGCCGAACTGTTCCCCGACGCCGGCCTGTGGCCGTCGAATCCCGCAGCGCGCGCCTACGCGCGCTCGATCGCGTCCGAGATGCATGGCGGCTTCATTCCGCTGCGGCGTTCGCTGCCGATGAACATCCGCGGCGAGCATCCCGGCTTCGCGCTGAACGACGACACGCAGGCCGATATCAACCGCATCGAGTCGATCTGGCGCGACGCGCGCGACCGCTTCGGCAAGACCGGCGACGGCGGCCCGTATCTGTTCGGACGATTCGGCATCGTCGATGCGATGTTCGCGCCGGTGGCCTCGCGCTTCGCGACCTATCCCGTGTCGATCGGCGAGAACGCGAGGGCGTACCGCGACGCGATCCTCGCGCATCCGTTCATGGTCGCGTGGAGCGCCGCCGCGGCCGAGGAGCCGTGGATGATCCCGGCCTTCGAGCTCGACGCCCAGGGTCAGCCCCAGACCTGATTCAGCGCTTGGCCGATCCCGGGCCGGCGGGCGGGTTCGACGCCCGCGGCGGCTCGGCCCCAGCCGGAATCTCGAGGCCGGCCTCGCGGTAGAACTGCTCGGCGCCGGGATGGAGCGGCACGGTCAGACCGGTCAGGGCGCTGCCGAGGCTCATCGCCCGGCCGGCCGGGTGGCCGGCATCCAGCAGCCGGCGGTTATTCGCGTTCCAGAGCGCCCGTACGAGGGCGTAGACCAGAGCCGGGTCAGTCTCCGCCGGCACCACCCACAACGCGTTTGTGGCCACCGTGGGGGTCTCCCCGACCCCTTTATAGGTCCCGGCCGGGATCACCCCGGGGCCGAGTCCCGGCCGTGACTTGATGATCCGCTCGGCGATCTGGGGCCGCACCGGCAAGAGGGAGATCGGGACGTCGTCGACCAGCCGCAGGATCGGCTCGGCCGGGATGCCCGAGGCGAAGGCGAAGGCGTCGAGGCGGCCCGTACGAA
The DNA here is from genome assembly GCA_035493495.1 of Alphaproteobacteria bacterium. GTDB lineage: Bacteria > Pseudomonadota > Alphaproteobacteria > SMXQ01 > SMXQ01 > DATJIG01. The sequence goes on along the minus strand of DATJIG010000015.1, from coordinate 8,459 downwards.
GCTGGTCGACCGCCTGAGACACCGGCTCCGCCCGGACCGAGAGGTCGGTGGAGCGAATACCGAGCTGCGGCAGGATCGCCTTCGTCATCAGCCGCGTTCCCGACCCGTCGACGTCGAGGCCGACGCGCTTGCCCTTGAGATCGGTGAACGCGCGGATGCCGGCCTCGGGCCGCACCACGACGTGGAGGTATTCAGGATAGAGGCGCGCGATCACCCGCAGATTGCGCAGCGGCTGTTTCGCGAACGGACCACTGCCATGATAGGCGATGTACGCGACGTCCGATTGCACGAGGCCCGACTCGATGCGCCGCTCCGAGACGTCGCGCAGGCGCGCGATCGAGTCCTGCGTCGCCTGCGCCACCGCGATGAGGTTCGGAACGCCGCACGAGCCGCCGCGCTCGCATGGACGCGACCCCGGCGGGTTCGACACCACCGACGCGATCATCGCGCCGACGGGAAAGTAAACGCCGGTCGTCGGTCCTGTGCCGATGCGGAAAAACTGGACGTCGCCCGACGAGGACTGTGCCAGCGCGGGAACCGCGGCCATGGCGACCATGATCGCCAGCGTGGCCGCGCGTCGCGCGATCCCACACACGGCCTTCACGAAAGTTTGCACGCGGTTCATAGACTTAATATCGCTCCTGCGGGGATTCGCACAACCGCTGGTCTTGGCGGCTACCGGAAAGTCCCGTATAGTCGCCGCCGTTCCGAACGGCACAGTCCCGCACCGGCTCAACGTCGTCATTCCGGATCTCAACCGGAAGCCGATCTGCAGTCTGGGGCGCGGAAGTCGGGTCGTTCGTAGTCGCTTTGTGATTTGTAGGGGTTCGGGGGACATAATGGCTTCGCTGCGACGCGACCATCTGGTCGAAACGGCGCTCGCGCTCTTCTCCAAGCACGGCTACCACGCCACCGGCATCGATCGCATCCTCGCGGAATCGGGCGTCGCCAAGATGACGCTCTACAAGCATTTCCGCTCGAAGGACGATCTCATTCTCGCCGCGCTGCGCCGCCGCGACGAGGAGTTTTTCCGCTGGCTGCAGACCGAGGTCGAGGGCCGCGCGGCGACGCCGCGGGAACGCCTGCTCGGCGTATTCGATGCGCTCGATACCTGGTTCAAGGATCCGGCCTTCAACGGTTGCTGCTTCGTCAACGCCGCCGGCGAGTATGGCCGCAAGGACGACCCGGTGCACGTCGCCGCCGCCGAGCACAAGGCACGCGTCTCGGGCTACCTCCGCGAGTTCGCCCAGGCCGCCGGCGCGTCCTCGCCCGACGAGGTCGCCCGCCAGATGATGCTGCTGGTTAACGGCGCCATCGTCGCCGCCCACGTCGCCGGTGACGCCGCCGCCGCGCGCACCGCGCGCACCATGGCCGAAGCCCTGCTGGTCGGCAGCCTCGGCGAGACAAAGCAGGTAGCGGCGTAGGCACTTTTCCATAGGCTTCGAACGGGTGCCCCTCTTGGTGGGGGCGCCCGTTTCGTTTTCGCGCCCGTCGCGTGCGACCCGCGTTGCCCGGACCCGTGCGCGCCTCTATGGTCCGCCCCCGATGGTTGCCGCCACCCTCACCGCCGCCGAGATGCTCTCCCGTGTCCTCTACAAGGACGCGCTGATGCTGGTCGTCGACAAGCCGGCGGGCATTCCCGTCCACGCGGGTCCCAAGGGCGGCCCCAACATGGAGCACTACTTCGACGCGCTGCGGTTCGGGCTGCCGCGCACGCCGGCGCTTGCCCACCGCCTCGACCGCGACACGTCGGGCTGCCTGGTGCTGGGGCGCCATCGCAAGGCGCTCGCCAAGCTCGGGAAACTTTTCCAGGGCGGGCGCATCGCCAAGACCTACTGGGCGATCGTCGAAGGAAGTCCGTGCGACGACGAGGGCCGCATCGATCTGGCGCTGCGCAAGCGATCGCTCGACAAGCGGAGCTGGCGCATGGAAACCCACGCCGAGGGACAGCCCGCCGTCACCGAGTGGCGGGTGCTGGCGCGCGCAAACGGGCGCACGTGGCTCGCGCTGTTCCCGCGCACCGGCCGCACCCATCAGATCCGCGTCCACTGTGCGGCGATGGGATTCCCGCTGATCGGCGATCCGGTGTACGGCAACGCCCACACGGCGGCATCGTCGGGCGGGTCCATCTTGCTGCATGCCCGCGCGGTGTCGATCCCGCTCTACCCGACACGCCCCGCGATCGAGGTCGAGGCGCCGCCGCCGCCGCCATTCGCCGAGGCGATCCGCGCGCTCGGCGCCCTCGTGCCGGAGACGCGCGTCATTCCTCCGGCGGACGCACGCCCCGGAACAGCGCGAGCAGACTGACGTCGTAGACCGCCTTCAGCGCACCGCCCAACAGGAACGGCCAGCCGAACGGACTCAGGCCCAGCAGCACGCCGCCGAGCGACGGGCCGACCGCCGCCGCGAGGCTGCGCGGCACCGCGGTGAGACTCGCCGCCGCCGGACGTTCGGGCGGCGTCACCACCGCGAGCACATAGGACGTGCGCACCGGCACGTCCATGCTCGACAGGAATCCGCGGATCAACAGCAGGACGATGGCGACGCCGAGGTTCGGCGCGAACGGCAGCGCCATCATGGCGAAGTTCGCCGGCAGGTGCGTGAACACCATGGTATTGACAAGGCCGATGCGTCGGGCAATGCGCGCGGCGAGGAGATACGAGATCGCGGTCAGCAGTCCCATCCAGAACAGGATCTGCGCCGCCGATGCCACCGAGATGCCGAAGGTGGCGAACAGCCACACAACGAGCAGCGACTGCGTCGCCAGCCCACCGGCGAAGGAATCGACGCTGAACAGCGCCGCGAGCTTATAGACGATGCCGCGCGACGGCCCGAGGCCCGATTTCGGCTTCTCGGCCTCCGGCGCATCCGCGGGTGCGCGCGGCAGCCTGCGGTAGATCAGCGCGACGGAGGCGCCCACTGCCGCGTAGACCAGGAACACGCCGCGGAACACCGTGAGCGGATCGATACCGGAGGCGCGCGCGAACCAGTCGGGCACCGCCGCGGCCAGCGTGCCGAGCGCCCCGCACAGCGAGCCCACCAGGCTGTAGCGCGCGAACAGGTCGGTGCGATCGGTGTCGGCGATGGCGTGGGACAGCAGGCTCTGCTCGAGCGGCAGGAACGCGCTGACGTCGCCCGACGACGGATTGAGCGTGCCGACGAAGGCGACGACGAGCAGCGGCCAGAACTCCTGCACAGCGGCGAAGCCGATCCCGGTGGCCGCCATCAGCGCCGCCATCCCGAGCAGCATCGCCCGCAACGGCGCCGCGTGGGCCTTGAACCCGACGATCAGCGTCAGCGACGCCGAGCCCAAGAGCGTCGCCGTTGTCAGCACGCCGACGTGGACGGCGTCGAAGCCGAGCATCAGCAGGTAGGCGGGCATGACGACCGCCATGCAGCCGTCGGCGACGGCGCGCGCGCCGCGTGTCACGAACAGGAGTCGGGCCGCGGGCCCGGCCGAGACGGGGAGGAAACGCATCAGATTTGCGGCGGCAGGCGACGGGTTATGGAGCGGCGATGCGCGCGCGGAGGGCGGCGATGCGCGCGCGGAGGGCGGCGAGGCGCTCCGGCATCAGCGGGTGGTTCGACAGCCATCCGGGTGCCTCGGCGCAGCGCGCTCCGCAATCGCGTTCCAGCAACTCTAGCATCTCGACGAGCGCCTCGGGGGGAATGCGCGCGCGCCGCAGGTAGGTGATTCCCCGCGCGTCGGCCTCGGACTCGAAGTCGCGCGAGTACGCCGAGTTGATCAACACCAGCGGCATCGACACGAAGACGTGGCTCAGACTGGTGACGTCGCCAAAGATGAACAGCGTCAGCGCGCCGAGCCCCGCGCCGCGCAGCAGGCTGCGCAGGCCGTGACGCGCCTCGACGTGGCCAATCTCGTGCGCCATCACGGCCGCGATCTGGTCGTCGTTCTTGGCGAGCTTCACCAGCTGGTCGGTGACGAGGATCGTACCGCCGGGCAGAGCGAAGGCGTTGGCGCCGACGCGCGGCATGTCGACGAACACCAGCCGGTAGTGCCACGGCGTGACGCCGACGCCATCCGCCACCAGGTGATCGAGCAGGCGCCCGACCGCATCGCGGCGCTCCTGCGGCAACGCGGTGTCGTGGCTGTCGAACTGCTTCAGTCCCGCCAGCACCTGGACATCGAGATTCGCGGCAAGCGGCGGCGGCACGCGAGTCGCGGCGAGGTCGGCCGCCGCGGGCACGGCGTACTGCACAACCGCCCACGCTGCCAGGATCGTCAATGCGATGGCCGCCAACGCGGCCACCCAGCGGCGCTCGAGGGCGGCAATGAACCGCCCTTTTCCCCGGCCGAAGCTCCGTTCCAGCGCATCGACAGCATCGTTGTCGCCGACCTCGATCGCGGCGCCGTCGGACAGCACCAGTCGCCGCTCGGTGTCGCCGATGCGGTCGTCGACCTGGGCATCGCGCCAAGCGAACGTGCGCACCGTGACGCCACCGGCCCCCGTCACCGCGACGTGGCCGAACGCGTCGACGACGAGCACGACCGGCTCGGCTGCCGATCGTCCGCCCTCGAACAGCCAGCCGCGGATATGGCGAGCCGTCACGTGCCGATGCCGATCGCGAGCCCTTCGAGTGCCGCGAGCTCGCTCGCCGCGACCGAGCCCGGCGACTCGTCGTCGGCGTGGAACTCGGACAGATCCGTCGCGGCATGGAGCGCCGTGCGCTCGGCGACGTAGCGCGCCTGGCGGATCTGCGCCCACGGGTACAGCAATCCGAGCGTCAGCACCGACAGGAGGAAGTTGCTGAACACCAGCCCGCCATAGCCGAGTCCCGACATCCGCGACGTGAAGCGGTGCGGCCCGAGCGTCAGCGCGGCGAAGATCGCGTTGCGCGTCTTGGCGCGGAAGAACGGCACGATGAAAAACACCATGAAGACGATGCCGACCCAGTTCACCATCATGCTGATCATCTGGGTATGAGCGAGCGCCAGCTTCATCTGCGCGGGATCCTTGAGATTGGTGCCCAGCATCGCCGGCATGACCAGCGCCATCGTCACCGCGAACAGGACGATGCCGACGAGCATCATGAAGCCGACGCCTTGCAGCGAGGCGGCGTAGAACGCGCCGATCGAGGGCGCACCCTCGAACGGCGTGACGCCGAAGCGGTAATGGCGCATCAGGTACGCGGCCTTACGTTGCATCGCCACCGGCAGCAGCAGGCCGAGCGGCAGCACGCCGATGATCGGCCACAGGCACACGGCGAGGAATGCGCTGCCGTAGCTGCCGGTGAAGCCGAAGCGGACGTTGCGGTAGCTCGTCATGCGGGCGTTGAAGCGCGACGCCAGGTTGAGGACCCACGGCGCGATCAGGAACCATCCGAGAAACACGGCGAGGCCGATGAGCGGCTTCCAGAAAAACAGCGCGTAGCTGCCGCCGATCACCACCACGGCGATGATGCGGCCCTTGAGGATGGTGATCGGCCGAGCGTGGTAGTCGAAGCCGTGTCCGTCGACCAGCGTGTTGCGGTAGAAGTAGCGCCGCGTCCGCACCTTGGCCCACGCCGAGTAGATGCCGAGCGTGAGCACCGTGAGGCAGACGTTGACGAACCAGATCCTGAAGTACTCACCGGCGCGGCCGGTGAACGTGAACGGCAGCGCGCGCAGGCTCGGCTGGCCCGGCGGCGCCGGCTGATCGATGTCCAAGGCTGGTCTCCCCCAAACACCCGTCTCCCCAGGCGGGCGCGGCCAGCGTCACACGTTTCGGTGACGCCGCCAAGTGGCGGACCAGTCGAATGCGAGCGATCGCGGCGGCGATACTGGCCTTGGTTAAAGTTCTATAGGACTCGCCCGGGTTACGCCGTCCGCCCCTTCGCCTCGCGGATCGCCCGCCAGATGCGCTCCGGTGTCGCCGGCATGTCGATGTGGCGGACGCCGTAGACCGACAGCGCGTCGACCACGGCGTTGGTCACCGCCGGCATCGAGCCGACGGTGCCCGCCTCGCCGACGCCCTTGGTGCCGAGCGGATTGGTCTTGGTCGGCACCGGATGGCACTGGACCTTGATCGCGCACAGATCGGCGGCGCGCGGCATCGCGTAGTCCATGAACGAGCCGGTGAGGAGCTGGCCGCTGTCGGGGTCGTAGCGCAGGTCTTCCATCAGGATCTGGCCCGCTCCCTGCGCAATGCCGCCTCGGACCTGCCCCTCGACCAGCAGGTGATTCATAACCGTGCCGACGTCGTCGACGACGTTGTAGCCGACGAGCTCGACGCGCCCCGTCTCCTCGTCGATCTCGACCTCGCAGACGTGGCAGCCGTTCGGGTAGTTGCCGGCCTTCGAGGTGTAGACGACGCTCGCCATCAGGCCGGGATCCATATCCTCGGGAATGCTCTTCGGCTTCACCGATTCCTTGGCGATGTCCTTGATGGTCAGCGTGCGGTTCGAACCGTTGGCGCGGAACACGCCGTCCTTGAGCTCGATCGCATCGGGCTCGACCTCGAGCAGATGCGCGGCGATGCGCTTCGCCTTCGCCACCACGCGCTCGGTCGCGGTGTAGACCGCCGAGCCGCCCATCGATGAGGTGCGTGAGCCGCCCGAGCCGTGGCCGAACGGAACCTTGTCGGTATCGCCCATGACGTAAAGGATGTCATCGGGCTTGAGGCCGAGGCGGTCGGCGACGACCTGTTTGAACACCGTCTCGTGGCCCTGCCCCGTCGTCACCGAGCCCGCGAACAGCGTCGCCGTGCCGGAGCGGTCGAAGCGCAGTTCGGCGCCCTCGACGCCGGGCGAACCCGCCTTCTCGATGGTGTTGGAAATGCCGATTCCACGCAGCTTTCCGCGCTTCTTCGAGTCCTCGCGCCGGGCCGCGAACCCGGTGTAGTCGGCGGCTTCGAGCGCCTTCGTCATCGTCTGCTCGAACTCGCCGCAGTCGTAGTTGAACGTCAGCGCCGTTTTGTACGGCATCGCCGACGGCGGAATGATGTTGCGGCGCCTGAGCTCGGCGGGATCGATGCCGACCTGGTCGGCCGCGCGATCGACGATGCGCTCGATCATGAACGCCGCTTCTGGTCGGCCCGCGCCACGATAGGGCCGGGTCGGCGTGGTGTGGGTGAACACCGCGACGACGTTGGTGTAGATCGCCGGCAGCGTGTAGACGCCCGCCACCGAGCCGATGTTGTTGTAGGGCGGGTTCACCGTGCCCTGCATCAGGAAGCAGCCGAGATTGGCGGTGCTGTCGATGCGGAGCGCGAGGAACTTGCCGTCCTTGTCGAGCGCCAGCGCCGCATCGACGACGTTGTCGCGGCCGTGGGAGTCGGCGAGGAAGGCCTCGGCGCGGCTCGACATCCATTTGACCGGCCGGCGCAGCAATTTCGACGCCAGCAGCACCAGCGGCTGCTCGTTGAACACCGCGGATTTCATGCCAAAGCTGCCGCCGATGTCGCCGGCGATGATGCGCACCCGGTTTTCCGGCACCTTCATCAGCTTGGCGATCGCCGTGCGATAGGGGTGCGCGCCCTGCAGCGGCGTGTAGAGCGTGTAGTGCTCCTCGGCGGGGTTGTAGTCGGCGACGCAGCCGCGCGGCTCCATCGCGGTCGGCGCCACGCGGTTGATGACGAAGGTCTCGCGCACGACATGGGCTGCGGAGGCGAACGCCGCCTCGACCTTGCCCTTGTCGCCCTTCTCCCAGACGAAGCATTCGTTGCCGGGCGCCTCGTCCCAGACAATGGCCGCGCCGGGCTTGCGCGCATCGGCGGTCGCGGTGATCGCCGGCAGCGGCTCGTAGTCGACGTTGATCAGCTCGGCCGCGTCCATCGCCTGGAACGCCGTCTCGGCGACGACGAAGGCGACCGGATCGCCGACGCGGCGGACGCGGTCCTTGACCAGCGCGGGCGCCGGCGGCACGAACATCGGCGAGCCGTCACGGCGCTTCATGTCGCCGCCCGACGGAATGTCGCGCCAGCCCGAGGCGGCCCAGTCGTCGCCGGTCAGCACCGCGACGACGCCGGGTGCCGCCTTGGCCGCCGAGGTGTCGATCGACAGGATTTTCGCGTGGGCGTGGGGCGAGCGCAGGACGAAGCCATGGACCATCTTCGGCAGCACCACATCGTCGATGTAGTGCCCGGCGCCCCGGAGGAGGCGCGGGTCCTCGGACCGGCGCACCGACTGTCCCAACGCGTACTCGCCCATCGTTCTCTCCCTTGTGCTCTTGGCCCTGACGTGGGCCGGGGATTATCGCAAAAAAACGGCGGCGCGCTCGACTCATGAATCGCCGCTCGGACCAGGCCCCCGAAACACCGAATCCCCCACTCCGTTTTGACCGGAGTGGGGGGCTGGTGAGGGGCCGAGTGCGCCAACTCTGCCAGGCGGACGCACTCCGTCGTCGGCGGCTCCGGCAGAAGCCGCCTTTGTCGTCCCCGGTGAGGGTCAGTAAGGTGCCACGCTGCGTTGAAAGCGTGGCCGAGCCTACCGATGCTGCCTCGGTCGCGGATCGCGACGCT
>DATJIG010000014.1:0-7479 GCA_035493495.1 Alphaproteobacteria bacterium | reverse complement strand
GGCCTAAAGAGGCTGGATTTCTCCACAGCCCCCTTACATTCGAACGCGCACGCGCGCATGGTGATCGCGCCGCTCCGGACTCATTGGCCGGCCGGAAGTGGGATCGGAGCGGCGCCCAACCAGGAAAGGAGGTGTCGGATGAATCGGAATCGCAAGACAACGGCGACGACGATGCGGACGTGCACGCTCGCTCCGGGTGGATTGAGACGGCAACGGCGCTTCCCCTTCGGGTCGCGACGCACCTTCCTTTTCGGTACCGACATAACCCAGCGTCGCGACGTGCGACCGAGGCAGCATCGGTAGACTCGGCTACGCTTTCAACGCAGCGTGGCACCTTACTGACCCTCACCGGGGACGACAAAGGCGGCTTCTGCCGAGGCCGCCGACGACGGAGTGCGTCCGCCTGGCAAAGTGGGCGCACTCGGCCCCTCACCAGCCCTCCCGCCCTTAAGAAAGGCGGGAGGGTTTCGGTGAGTCAGGAGACTGACGATGTATTTAGAATCGGCCCGTGAAGGCCGCCCATCCAACGGCAAGCTGCTTGCGCAACGGGCTGAGCGAAAGGTCGGCGCCCAGCAGGTCATAATTCACCGCCCCCAGCCGTCGCAGATAGACCTTCGCCAGCGGCGCCAGCAGCAGCGCGGCCTTCGACTTTGCGACGGTGGGCGAGAGGTGCGCCCGTGCTGCGTCGGCGATCCGCCGCGCGGCGTCGGCCAACGCCGGCTCGGACCGCAACCGTCGCAGCGCTTCGAGCGACGCGCCGGATTGCACCAGGACATCGCCCGGCAGCAGAACGCGTCCGCGCTCTGCCTGCCAGCGCACCGACCGCAGCACGCCGATCATGCCGAACGCCGTTCCGACCTCCCGCGCGCCCTCGGCTTCCTGCTTCGCGCCCAGGGCAACGGCCATGGCCTCCGCCAGCGCGCCCGACGTCCCGGCGCAGTAACGCTCAAACGCGTCGAGCGATGCCGGCGGATCGCCCAGTTCGATCTCGCGGGCATCGATCATATCCTCGATGAGGCCCGCGTTCAGGCGCGTGCGCGAGTCCGCGATCGCCTGAAGTACCTGGTGGTTGCGCGGGCGCCCGGCCAGCGCTTCGCCGACGGTGTCGCGCCACCATTGCAGGCGGATCTGCCCGATCATCGGCTCGACCACCGCATCGCGCACCCGGGCGAGCTCGAGGTTGAGGGCGATCAGCGCCAGCAACGCCGGCCGGGCCTCGATCGGTGCGAACAGCACGGTCAGGTAGCGGTCGTAATCGCCGGCGCGCGCGACATCCGCCAATGCGGCCGCGGGCGGTGCCGCCTCGTCGCCGGATCGCGGGCGGGTTTCGGGTGCGGTGCTCATCGCCGCCAGTATACTGCGCTCCCGTTCGCCGACGACGGCGCACCGAGAGACAGCATGGCCGATCAGCACGCCCCCGAAGATTTCCCGTCGCTCCTGCCGAAGCGGCTCATCGCCCCCGACAAGCACGCAGGTCTCGACGCAATGTCGGCGTTTATGGCGTCGACGCGCGCGATCGCCGATGACGCGAAAATGCCGCCGCATCTCAAGGACGCGCAACTGACGGCGCTCGAGGGCGCAATGACGACGCAGGAAGGCTACGTGCCGCTGCCCAGGGGCGTCTCGCCGACCGTCATGTCGCCCGGCTTCACGCTGCGGCGCGAAAGCGACGAGCGACGGATTCCGGTGATTTACGGCCGCCGCGTCGCCCAGGCGTACAAGCAGGACGTGGCGAAACCGAACAAGGTCTATCGCGACTGGAGCGATCTCCTCGCCTACTTCCGCTACGCGGCGGGAGCATCGGCCATGTACACGCTCGAGGTGCTCGGCCTCGACCGGTCGCTCGCTCCCGCAATCGAGGCACTGGCCCTCGCCCACGCGCTGATGTCGCGGATGGAATCGCTCGGCGGCGATTTCGCGCGCAACCGAACGTATCTGCCGCAGCGCTGGCTGCAGGACGCCGGCCTCGACGTCGAGGAGTTGTCGCTCGACGACACCGCCCATGACGCGGCGAAGTGGCTCAAGGTGCGCGACGAAGGTGTCGCCCAGGTCCGGAAGCTCCTGACCCAGGGTAAGCCCGCCATCAAGGCGGCGCGGTTTGCGACCGCTCCGGCCGCCGGAGCTGCGAGCGCGACTGGGCCTGCGAGCGGTCCGGCGGCACGCGGAAGCAGCGCGGACGGCTATCTCGCTGGCCCCGGAAACATCGAAGGCCGCGCCCACAGCGGCGCCGATCTGACCGCCGCCGGACCGGCCGCCACAGGCGGAATGGACCGCTGGAAGCTGAAGCTGGCTCTGGCGTGGGTGAAAGCCGGTCTGGATGCGCGCTGCGATGCGCTCGCGACCGCGCCGACCTTTCCGGCCGCGCCGACGACGCCGTCCAGGACACGACTCGCGCTCGCGACGCTGCGAAGCCTCATCTGATCCGCCGTCCGGCCGGCGCAACTGGGTGGGAACACCGACGGCTACAGCCCGCGGGCGTCGCCCCGATTGCTGCAATTCGATCTGTTCACAGCGGAGCCAAGCGAAGCGCGGCGTTGCCTTGCGGACGCATTATCAAAGGCTTATAAGGCATCAGGCACGGAGGAAGTGCTGAATCGCAATGGGGGCCACAATGAACAATCCGCTCCAGACTCTCCAAGGGTCGATCATCCTGGGGATCGTGATCACCGTGATCGTCGATCTCATCGTCCGCTATACGTTCTGACGCCAGGAGGACAGACCCATGACGTTTCTTACGGATCCTTACATCGTCTTTTTCGTCCGCTGGCTGCACGTGATGAGCGGCATCATGTGGATCGGCCTGCTCTGGTACTTCAACTTCGTGCAAATCCCGAGCATGCCCAAGATTCCCGATGCCGAGAAACCGGCCATCACCAAGGTGATCGCGCCGACCGCGCTGTTCTGGTTCCGCTGGGCGGCACTGTCGACCATCATCTGGGGACTGATCCAGTCGTGGCAGCTCGGCTACATCTGGGACGCTCTCTCGCTGGGCTTCCAGACCAAGAGCGCCTCGCACATGAGCATCGGCTTCGGCATGTGGATGGGCCTGATTATGGCGTTCAACGTCTGGTTCATCATTTGGCCGAACCAGCAGAAGGTGCTCGGCCTGGTGGCATGTCCGGCCGAGGAAAAGCCGAAGGCGGCGCGCATGGCGCTCCTCGCCTCGCGCTTCAACACCATGCTGTCGATCCCGATGTCCTACGCGATGGTGGCGGTCCACCTGCGCTAGGCGTCGCGTCTCGCACGCAAAAGGCGGAGCCTGCGGGCTCCGCCTTTTTTGTTTGCGTCTGTCCACAGGTCCGCGCGGCTGTGCAAAGTCCGCGGGCGCCGAGCGAGCGCGGTGATCTAGCTCGCGGGCGGCAGCAGCGCCGCGGCGATCCGGCGGCCCTCGGCCTGAAGCAGGTTGTAGGTGCGGCACGCGGCCCCGGTCCCCATCGGCTCGGCGACGACGCCCTCGGCCCTGAGCCGCGCCAGAAGCTCCGGCGCGAGATCGAGCGCCACGTCGGCGCAGCCGATGAGCAGGAGATCGAAATCGCCGCGCCGCGCGATCGCCGGCGCGAGGGCATCGAGCGCGACCGGCGTGGTGACGCTCCACGACGCGACGCCGTCGGCGAACACCAGAACGGCACCCGCGTGACGGGTACCCGAGATGCGGAAACCGTCCGCGGCGTAGGACTGGATGACCGGGCGGCCGGCGGGAACCGGGATGGTTTTGACCTCAGTTCCCGCCATGTGCGTCCCCGCGACCGCGTCAGCCCGCGGCGCCGCTCTCGGCCTGCCGCGGCTGGGTCACGGTTTTCGGCCGGATGCGGCCCTCGCCCAGCAACAGCAGGATCGGCGCGGCGATGAAGATCGACGACGACGTGCCGATGACGATGCCGGTCAGCAGCACGATGGCGAACTGGCTGATGTCGCCGGTGCTCATGATCGCCAGCGGCAGGATCGACAGGAACACCGTGACCGAGGTGGCGATGGTGCGGCTCAGCGTCTCGTTGATGCTGAGATCGACCAGCTCGCGCAGGCTCATCTTGCGGTAGAGCCTGAGGTTCTCGCGCACCCGGTCGTAGACCACGACCTTGTCGTTGATCGAGTAGCCCATGATCGTCAGGATCGCGACGATGCTCGTCGGATTGAACTGGAAGTGGGCGAAATAGCCCATCAACGCATAGAAGCCCACCATCTTGGTGACGTCGAGCACCAGCGTCACCGTCGCCGCGACGCCGAACTGCCATTCGAACCGGAACCAGATGTAGATCAGCATCGCGATCAGGGCGACGCCGAGAGCCGTCAGGCCATCCCGGAACAGCTCGCTCGAGACCGTGGCGCCGACCGCCTCCACGCTCTGGATTGTCGTGCCGGGGAACGTCTCCTGGAGCGAGGTGCGGACCTTTGAGGCCGCCGCCTGCTGAACGGTGTCATCGCCGGGCTGGCGTTCGAAACGGATGGAAACGTCCTGCGGACTGCCGAACTGCTGCAACTCGATCGGCCCGAGATTGAGCTTGTCGAGCTCGCTGCGCAGCACCGCGAAGTCCGCAACGTCTGGCATATGGGCCTGGACCTGGATACCACCGTGGAAGTCGATGCCGTACTTGAGGCCCGGGTGGAACGCCAGGATCATCGAGCCGATCGAGAGCACCGCCGAGACGATCAGCCCGGCATGGCGCCCCTTCATGAACGACACTTTGGTGTCGTCGCGTACAATACGTGGGCCGAACAGCCGGCGGTTGGACGGATTCAGCTCGCGCGGCCGGGCGCGCTTGTACCAGGTGGCGATGATCAGGCGGACCAGCGTGATCGCCGTGAACATCGAGGTCAGGATGCCGAGGCTAATGGTGATGGCGAAGCCCTTCACCGGCCCTGAGCCCAGCTCGTACAGGATAAACATCTTGAGGAGCGTCGTCACGTTCGCGTCGATGATGGTCGTCATCGCCCGTGAGAAGCCGTGCTGGATCGCCGAAACGGGTGTTCGTCCCTTGCGCGCTTCCTCGCGGATGCGCTCGTTGATCAGCACGTTGGCATCGACTGACATGCCGACGGTGAGCAGGATGCCGACGATGCCGGGCAGCGTGATGCTCGCCTGGAGCAGCGACAGGCCGGCGAACAGCAGCGCGAGGTTGACGATCATGCCGATCGACGCGAACACGCCGAACAGGCGGTAGAAGAACAGCATGAACGCGATGACCATCACGCCGCCGATGGCGCAGGCGTAGACGCCGATCCGGATCGCGTCGGCGCCGAGGTTCGGGCCGACCGTGCGCTGCTCGATCACCTTGAGCGGCGCCGGTAGCGCGCCGCTACGCAAGAGGAGCGCCAGGTCCTTGGCTTCCTGGGTCGTGAAGTTGCCGGAGATCTCGCCCGATCCGCCGAGGATCGGCTCGCGGATCACCGGCGCGCTGATCACCTTGCCGTCCAACACGATGGCGAACGGACGGCCGACGTTGTTGCGGGTGATATCCGCGAACTTGCGGGCACCGGTCGAATCGAAGCGGAACGTGACGACGGGGCGGCCGTCGCGGAAGCTCGGCTGGGCGTCGGTCAGCGTCTCGCCGCCGACGGCGATCTGGCGCTGCACCAGGTAGGACTGGTCGCCTCCCGCCGAGGCCTTGTCGGCCGGCAGAAGCTCGTCGCCCGGCGGGATACGGCCGGTGACGCGGACCTGCTCCGCCGACGCCGAGACGTCAACGAGCTGGAAATTCATCTTCGCGGTCTTGCCCAGCAGCTCGATGACCCGGTCGGGATCCTCCATGCCGGGAAGCTGGACGATGATGCGGTCCTCGCCCTGGCGCTGGATGGTCGGCTCGGTGGCGCCGACCTGGTCGACGCGGCGACGGACGATCTCAATCGACTGGTCGATGACCTGGCTGCGACGCGTCACCGTGGCCTGCTCGGTGTAGCCGACGGTGACGCGCGTGCCGTCGCCGCCGACCTCGGTGTCAGGCTCGGCCTTGCGCAGGGCGGAGCGGGCCTTGTCGCGGTCGTTGGCGTCGGTCAGCGTAAATGTCACGCGACCGTCGTTGGAGACGTTGAGATCGCGGTAGCCGACGCGCTCCTGGCGCAACGCGGTGCGGACCGATTCAAGCAGCGCCTGGGCACGCTCCTTCTGCGCCGCGGCGATGTCGACCTGGAGCTGCATGTAGATGCCGCCCTTGAGGTCGAGGCCCAGCAAGACCTGCTGTTTGAACGGCAGGTACTTGACAATGTCAGGTCCGACGACGTTGGGCAGCGCGGTGAGGATGCCGAGCAGGACGGCGATAAGGATGGCGGCGATCTGCCAGCGTTTGTAGATCATCGACTACTCTCGAATGCCGGACCGGTCCGGCGTCGTACCTGTACTGAGACCGACGCGCGCCGCGACGGGTTAGCTGCTCGAAGCCTCGACCTTGGACTCGGTCTTGTTGAGCACGCTGGCGATCATCGGCCGCATGATGGTGACGCGCACGCCGTCGGCGATTTCCACCTGCACCTCGTTGTCGTTTAGCACCTTGGTGATGGTACCGACGAGGCCGCCATTGGTTACGACCCGGTCGCCGCGCGAGAGCTGCGTCAGAAGCTCGCGATGCGCCTTCATCTTTTTCTGCTGAGGCCGGATCAGCAAGAAGTAGAACACGGCGAAGATGAGGATGAGGGGGACGAACTGGGCGATTCCCTCCATGCCCGCGGGAAGCGGAAAGCCGCCCGCTTGCTGCGCCCAGGCCGATGAAATAAACATCAGGTGCTCCCGATTGGCAAAAAAGTCTGCGGGACTATAGCCGCCCCCGGGGCGGTTGCAACGCTTTCCGGTGCCCTCTCCCGCTACGGTTCCAATCCAGAATGTCAGCCCGAGATCAACGACTTATGAGCCGCATCGCAGCCGCGCTTGAGCGGCTCGCGCCGGCCCCTCCCGGGGCTCTCGAACTCGGTCGCGCCGAGGCCCTGGTGTGGCACTCCGACAGCCGCGCGCTTCACCCAGTCGCGGCCGTCAACCGCGTCGATCTGACGCTGCTGCGCGGCATTGATCGCCAGCGCGACACCCTGCTCGGCAACACGCGCCGCTTCGCCAAGGGACTTCCCGCCAATAATGCCCTGCTGTGGGGCTCGCGCGGCACCGGCAAGAGCTCGCTGATCAAGGCGATCCACAAGGCGGTCAACGACGAGTTGTCGGGCGGCAAGAAGAACGCCGTGCCGGCGATCGCGCTGATCGAGATTCACCGCGAGGACATCGCCAGCCTGCCCGACCTGCTGGCGGCACTTCGCAAGCAGAAGCGCCGGGTCCTGGTGTTCTGCGACGACCTGTCGTTCGACGGCCAGGACGCAACCTTCAAGTCTCTCAAGGCGGCGCTCGAGGGCGGCATCGAGGGCCGGCCCGACAACGTGCTGTTCTACGCGACGTCGAATCGGCGCCATCTCATGCCGCGCGAGGCGATCGAGAACGAACGCGGCACCGCGCTCAATCCGGCCGAGGTCGTGGACGAAAAGGTATCGCTGTCAGACCGTTTCGGG
>DATJIG010000013.1:0-20411 GCA_035493495.1 Alphaproteobacteria bacterium | reverse complement strand
GAAGAAGCTGTCGGGCCAGATCACCGGGCTGCTGCGTTGCAACGAAAGCGAGCGCATCTCGTCGGGCGAGTTCCTCGCCATGGTGCCGAACTGCGCCGGCCGCGACGTCGAGGACCAGATCAAAAAGGGCGCGCCGATCGCCAACCTGACGCCGCACGACTTCCTGGTGAAGAACTACACCTATCTCGCGGTGCCGAAGAACGCCATGCATCCGAGCGCAGGCACGCTGTTCATCGCCTTCATCCTGACGCCCGAGGGCCAGTCCATCCTGTGGGACACCTGGGGCTCCGATCTCGACCTGTTCCCCGAGACCAACCTCCACGCCGAGGTCGCCAGGATCGAGGCGAACTACGGGGAAAAGCTGATGACCGCCGATGCCACCTGGCAGCTCGGCAACGATTCGGGCAACCAGGCCTGGAGCGAGATCAACAAGATCCTCTCCACCCGTTAAGCCGTGTCGGTCGCCGATTCCACCCTGAGCACGCCGCCGAACGCCCGCTCGCGCGCAATCGACGCGGTGCGCCGAACCGATGCCGGCATGCTGATGCTGCTCGCCGTCGTCGGCGTCGTCTCGATCGCGATCGTGGCGATTCTCGGCGCGGTGCTGTGGCTGAGCGTCAGGGTCGGCGATCCCGGCGATCCGGAGGCCATCTATTCGCTCGCCAACTTCGCCGGCGTCTTCGCCGATCCCTTCACCTACCGGGTGCTCGGCAACACCGTTGGCTTCTCGCTGGTGACTCTGGCGGTCGCGTTCCTGTTCGGTATCCCGGCGGCGTGGTTCGCCGAGCGCACCGACCTGCCGGCAAAACCCGTTCTCTACACCCTGATGAGTGTCGGCCTGCTCGTCCCCGGCTTCGCCGCGGCGATGGGCTGGCTGTTCCTGCTCCATCCGCGCATCGGCCTGATCAACACCTGGGCGATGGCGACGTTCGGCCTCTCGGACGCACCGCTGAACATCGCGACCATTACCGGCATGGGCTGGATCCAGGGTCTGAACCTCGCACCGGTCGCATTCGTGATGACTGCGGCGGTGTTCCGGGCGATGGATTCCGCGCTCGAGGAAGCCGCCGAGATCAGCGGCGCGAGCCGGCGGGCGACGGTCTGGCACATCACCCTGAAGCTCGCCTGGCCCGGCATCCTTGCAGCGGGCATCTACACCTTCACCATCGGCTTCGCCGCGTTCGACGTTCCGGCGATCGTCGGCTGGAGCAATCGGATCTTCACCTTCAGCACCTATCTCCTGCTGGAGACCAATCCGGCCGAAGGCCTGCCGCAGTATGGGCGCGCCGCCGCACTCTCGACCGTCGTCATCGCGGTCGGCTGCCTGCTGAGCTGGTGGTACGCGCGGCTGCAGAGTGCCGGCCATCGCTACCAGGTCATCACCGGCAAGGGCTATCGCCCGCGCCTGGCGCCGCTGCGCGGCCGCGCCGTCGCCGCCTGGGCGTTCATCGGCGGCTATTTCCTGCTGAGCAAGATCCTGCCGCTGCTCGTCCTCGTCTGGGCGTCGCTGCTGCCGTTCTTCCAGCTTCCGTCGGCGGCGGCCCTTAAAACGATGTCGCTCGCCAACTTCAACGCCATCCCGTGGGACCTGACGCTTGCCGGCCTCAAGAACACCACCATCCTGATGGTGCTGACGCCGACGGTAACGCTGGCCGCGGCGCTCGCCTTCTCATGGGTCGTGCTGCGGTCGAAACTGCGCGGCCGGGCGCTGTTCGACCTCATCGCCTTCCTGCCCCACACCGTGCCGAACGTCGTCTTCGGTGTCGGCGCGCTGCTGATCGCGCTGTTCGTGGTTTCGGACTGGATTCCACTCTACGGAACGATCTGGATCCTGCTCGCCGTGTTCGTGATCACGCGCCTGAGCTACGCGACGCGGATGACTAACAGCACGCTCCTGCAGATCCACCGCGACCTCGAGGAGTCGGCGATGGTGGCGGGCGCGCGCACTCCGGCGGTGCTGCGGCGCGTGGTGCTGCCGCTGCTCCGGCCGACCCTCATCTACGCGTGGCTGTGGATCGCTCTTCTCACCTACCGGGAGCTGACGCTCGCGGTGCTGCTGAGCACCCGCGGCAACATCACCCTGCCGGTCGTGGTGTGGAGCGTCTGGCAGGGCGGCGCCTTCGGCAAGGGTGCCGCGCTCACGCTGGTGACGCTGGCGCTGCTCCTGCCGTTCATCGTCGTCTACTGGATCGTGGCGCACCGGCGCGCACTTTCGTCCGATCGCTGACAGAGCGAGCCCAATCCCTGCTCAGTTCGGTCTCGTCAGCCACAACGGATTGATTTCCCCGAGTTATCCAGAGGTCCCTTGAAAACGGCTTCAATACGCATCATCTTGACCGGGTCAACTCGATTTGGGTCGGCCTGGCACTCGGCACTCTCTAAAAAGGTCCGTCCCGGTTTCCCTCCCTAAGCGAAGATGACCCGGCGCACACACGCGTGCGACGGTCGAACTTATCAATTTGGAGGGACTGCATGTCCACCGGTACCGTTAAGTGGTTCAACCCGACCAAGGGCTACGGCTTCATTCAGCCGGAAGATGGCTCGAAGGACGTCTTCGTGCACATTTCCGCTGTTGAGCGCGCGGGCCTTGGCAGCCTTCGCGAGGGCCAGCGCGTGAGCTACGAGCTCGAGCGCGGCCGTGAAGGCAAGACCTCGGCCGTGAACCTCAAGGCTGAATAAGTTTCACCGTAAGGTGAGATTGGGAACGGGGCAGCGAAAGCTGCCCCGTTTTCGTTTGTGGGCGCGGCTGCGCCCGGCCGATCCGGCCGCGAGCCTCGTTATCCGTTCCTTAACCAAAAGCCGCCACACTGGACCTATCGAGTGAGGCGCGGCCCGAACCGCGACTCCGGCAACGGCTGCTGGAAGGCCGCGTGCGCAAGCAGTCTCTCCTTTCCGACCGCTGGCCGGCGATGGTCATCGCCGGCATCGTCACGGGCGCGATCTGGTTCGCCTACAGCATCCAGGTGCTGTCGCTCGACGACCGCATCGAGGGCGAGACGGAATCACGCGCCGAGCGGCTCGTGTCGTCCTACGCCCGCTACGTCTCGGGCAACATCAACTTCATCGACGGCCTGCTCAAGCTGCTGACGACCTATGCAGCCGAGAACGGCATCGAGCGCAGTATCGCGCTGGTCGACGAAAAAAAGCTCTATACCGGCCTCGTCGGCACGATCAGCATCGTCGATGCCCACGGTCGCGGCCGTCTGATCGGCGACGGAGTTTCGGGCGTCCACGACATTTCCGATCGCGAGCATTTCATCGCGGCAATGACGCAGGGTGGCGATCCCCTCGTGATCGGTCCGCCGCTGTTCGCGCGGACCGCAGGACATGCGGCGGTCCCGTTCGACCGCGCCATCCGCAATCGCTCCGGCGAAATCGCCGGTGTCGTCACGGCCGCGATCAACCCGGTGATCTTCGGCCAGGTCTACGACCGGGCGGTGCTCGGGCCCTCGGGAGTCATATTTCTCTATGACACCATGCACCGCACGGCGTTGTCGCGCGTCGGACCGCAGCGCCCCGATGACGTGACGAAGTCGCGGAACTGGCCCGACTTCGATTCGGAGACCGAAGGGACGTTCTGGCGGACCAGCGCCGCCGACGGTATGCGCAGGGCGATGGCGTTCAAGAGCATACCCGGTCACCCTTTGGCTGTGCTGGTCGGCGTCGCCTACCAAGATGTCGCCGCGGACACGCGCGACCTGCGCAACAACATGTTCGGCGCCGCGGTTGTCGCAAACATCCTCGTTCTGCTGGTGCTCGGCGCCTGGTTTCAGCAGCAGTCGGTGCGCAAGGCGCTGCGCGGCGCAAAGGAAACCGCCGAAGCCGCGACCCAGGCGAAATCGAATTTCCTCGCCGCCATGAGCCATGAGATTCGCACGCCGATGAACGGCATCATCGGATTCTCCGAGCTGCTGGCCGAGACCCCGCTCAACGAGCGGCAGAAGGATTACGCGCGCACGATTCACGAATCGAGCCGCACCCTCCTCAAGCTTCTCAACGACATTCTGGACTACTCGCGGATCGAAGCCGGCCGGATCACGCTGGAACCGATCAGCTTCAACCCCGCGGCGCTGGCGCAGAACGTCGCGGGACTCTTCCATCACCAGGCGGAGCGCAAAGGCCTCGAGCTGTTGCTGACCGTCGAATCGAGCGCCCCGCCGGCGCTGGTCGGCGACGTCGATCGCATCCGCCAGATACTCGTCAACCTCGTCGGCAATGCGCTGAAGTTCACCGAAAAGGGCCAGGTCGAGATCCGCATCATGGGCGGCGGCGCCGCGCGCCCCGGATGGCTGCGAATCGAGGTTACCGATACCGGCATCGGCATCCCGGCGGATGCCCAGGAGCAGCTCTTCCAGCGTTTCAGCCAGGCGGACAATTCCATCACCCGCCGGTTCGGCGGCACCGGGCTCGGGCTCGCCATCTGCAAGTCGCTGATGACCGTGATGGGCGGCGACATCGGCCTCACCAGCAGGCCCGGCACCGGTGCCACCTTCTGGATCGAGCTCGAGCTTCCCCCAGCCCCGCTCGCCGAGCGCGCCATCCAGTCGGCGCGGGCGAGCGGCGATCGCCGTGTCGTGCTCGTGATCGACGACGTGCCCACGAACCAGCAGCTCGTCGCCGGGCTCTTGACGGCCGACGAGTACACCGTCGAGTTCGCGGGCTCGGGCCGGGAAGGCCTCGCCCGTCTGGCGCGGGGTGGCGTCGACGTCGTGCTTCTCGACATCGGCATGCCGGACATGGACGGCTTCGAGACGGTCGGTCGCATCCGGGCCGCGTCCGGCCCGATATCGCGGACGCCGGTGATCGCCATGACGGCCCACGTCGCCGACGGGATGCCCCGGAAGTGCCTCGATGCCGGCATGGACGATTTCGTCGCCAAGCCCGTCACCCGCGCGGCGCTGGTGGCGGCGCTGACCCGGGCACTCGGCATGCTAGGGGTGCGGCAGACCGCCTGACCGGAGCGCACCGCTCCCGCCCGACCGCTTTCCCCGTTTTGTTTTCTGCGCCGGCACTGGTAGTTTTTGCGCCGTATTCCCCGACGAGGAGAGCGCAGCGTGACGGTCGCCGCGAGCAAGCCAAAGTCCGACATCGAAATCGCCCGCGCCGCCAAGCTTCGCCCGATCCTGGATCTGGCCGCCGACCGCCTCGGCCTGGCGCCCGAGCGCCTCACCCCCTACGGCCATTACCAGGCCAAGATCTCGCTCGACGCCATCCGAGAGCTTTCGGGCAAGCCCGACGGCCAGCTCATCCTCGTCACCTCGATCTCGCCGACGCCTGCCGGCGAGGGCAAGACGACCACCAGCGTCGGCCTCGTCGACGCGCTCAACCGCATCGGCAAGAAGGCGATCATCGCGCTGCGCGAGCCCTCGATCGGCCCGACGCTCGGCATGAAGGGCGGCGCCGCCGGCGGCGGCTACGCGCAGGTCGTGCCGATGGACGAGATCAACCTCCATTTCACCGGCGACCTGCACGCCATCGGCTCCGCCAACAACCTGCTCGCGGCGATGGTCGACAACCACCTCTACTGGGGCAACGAGCTCGGCATCGATCCGCGGCGCGTGTCCTGGCGGCGGTGCATGGACATGAACGACCGCGCGCTCCGAGACATCGTCTGTGGACTGGGCGGCCCGTCCAACGGCTACACCCGCGAGGGTCACTTCGACATCACGTCGGCCTCCGAGGTGATGGCGGCGTTCTGCCTCGCCTCCGACTTCAAGGACCTGCAGCGCCGCCTCGGCAACATCATCGTCGCCCAGACGCCGAAGCGCGAGCCGGTGCGCGCGTCCCAGCTCAAGGCCGAGGGAGCGATGGCGGTGCTGCTGCAGCGCGCCCTCGAGCCCAACCTGGTGCAGACGCTGGAGAACAACCCGGCGCTCGTCCACGGCGGTCCGTTCGCCAACATCGCCCACGGCTGCAGCTCGGTGATCGCGACGCGCGCGGCCCTCAAGCTCGCCGACTACGTCGTGACCGAGGCTGGGTTCGGCGCCGACCTCGGCGCCGAGAAGTTCTTCGACATCAAATGCCGCAAGGCCGGCCTGACGCCCGCGTGCGCGGTGCTCGTCGCCACCATCGGCGCGGTGAAGATGCACGGCGGCGTCGCGGTGCGCGATCTCCGCACCGAGAACTGCACGGCGGTGGATCTCGGGCTTGCGAACCTGCTCCGCCATCTCGAGAACCTGAGTCAGTTCGGCGTGCCCGTCGTGGTCGCGGTCAATCGCCACACCTCAGATACCGACCGCGAGATCGCGATCGTGCGCGACGCCTGCGCGGCGCGCGGCGTCGAGATGGTGGTGGCGGAGCACTGGGCACACGGCAGCGCCGGCGCCGAGAATCTCGCCCGCACCGTGGTGCGCACGATCGACCAGAAGCACGTCAACTTCCGCCTGCTCTACGATGACTCCGAGCCGCTGGTGGAAAAAGTGCGCACGGTCGCGCGGACGATCTACCGCGCCCGCGACATCAGCGCCGACGGTCAGGTGCTCGAGCGCTTCTCGCAGCTCCAGCAGGGCGGGTTCGGGCATTTCCCGGTGTGCATCGCCAAGACCCAATACAGCTTCTCGACCAACCCGAAGCTGATGGGCGCGCCCAGCGACCATGTCATCCCGATCCGCGAGGTGCGGCTGTCGGCCGGCGCCGAGTTCGTGGTGGTGGTGTGCGGCGACATCATGACGATGCCGGGCCTGCCGCGCGAGCCGGCCGCGGTCCGCCTCAGCGTCGACGACCACGGCCACATCCAGGGCCTGTCGTAGGCCCGCGCGACGGTATCGAGTCAAACAAAGAGGGGCGCGGCTCGGCCACGTCCCTCTTTTTTTCGTCGACTCGCTCTCGTCAGGCGGGCGAGAGCGCCGGCGTGTCGGCGCTGATGCCCGCCGAGCTCTCCGGCGCCGCCTCCATGGTGCGCAGCACACGCGCCATCTTGCGAACAAGATCTGTGTCGCGCAGTCGCGGATAGAGATTCGCCTTCTCGTGCGGGTCGTCGGCGAGGTTGTAGAGCTCCGGCCGGATCTTGCGATCGTAGGCGCTCTCCACGTACTTCCAGCCGTCCTGTACGATCGCGCGCAGGAGCGGAATGCGCAGCTCGGAGATATCGCGGCCCTTCAGCACGAAGTCCGTGACGACCTCCTGGTAGAGCGGACGATGCAGCTCCGGGACCGCCTCGCCACGCAGCAATGCCGAGGCATCGATGCCGTCGATGTTGGCCGGCGACGGAACGCCGAGATAGGACAGCAGCGTCGGCATCATGTCGACCGAGCTGATCGGGTCGGCGATCCGCCGCCCGGCGGGCAGGCCGGGCGCCATCAGCATCAGCGGCGAGTGCGTCAGGAACTTGTAGACGTGGTAGTCGTGATGGAAGAGCGCGTTGGTGCGCAGCACGCCCTTCCAGTCGCTGTAGAGGCCGGCGCGATAGAGCGCGTCGCGGACGTGCCAGAGCGCCGAGACACGGCCATCGGCGCGCAGGCGGTTCATCACCTTGCTCGCGAACTCGCCCTTCGGTTCCCACAGCAGGTTGTCGCCGTGATCGCCGAACACGGCGACGACGGTATTGTCCCAATTGACGCGATCGAAGATCGGTCCGAGGTGATGATCGACCGAGCTCAGGCAGCGATCGTAGAAGTCGCGGCCGTATCGGCTGTTGTTGAACGCGGGATCGCACTGCCGGTCGGGGTGCAGCTCGCAGGTGTGGACGAAGTAGAACCACGGCTGCTCGGAGCGGTTGAGCTCGTCGAGCTTGGACTGCACGCGGACGCCGTAGCTGTCGTGGATCGCCTGCGCCTTCTTGTCGCGGCGATCGATCTCATCGAAGCCTTCGAGCATGTCCTGGGCCTCGGCCATCGCTTCGGTCACCGTGGTAACGGTGCGGTAGCCCTGCTCGCGCATGAGAGTCGCCATCGTCACCGGCTTGCCGATGAACTTGCGGTCGCGGAAGCTGCGCAGTCCATGACGATACGGGAACAGGCCCGTGAACCACGAGCCCATCACCGCGGTCGTGTTGCTCCCCACCGCATGAACGTTGTCGAACGACGTGCCGCGCGCGAGGACTCGGTCAAGGTTGGGCGTGACGGCGGTTTTGGCTTCACCTTCGAAACGGTCCTGGCGGAGGCAGTCGATCATCACGACGAGGAGGTTCAGCATCGCGTCCTCACTTATGACGGGGCTAGACATTGAATCGTTGCGGTCGCTGATTCGTGCCACTCCAGGCTGGTTTCGTGAAATTGCCATTTCGAGGCAATCCGCCCCAAAAAAGTCGCCCCATTTCCGCCCCATTCGGTGACCACGGTCCGCCCTCGCGTCGCGAGCCGTGACCTCAAGATGGCGTCAAGTCAGGCTTTGAAAGGCTTTTCCGCGATTTTCGCGCGTCGTAAAATCGGCGGGAGCGGCGCCGAAACCGGGCGCCGAGAAGCCAGCTGACAAGTTGGCCGGGGGGAAACTGTGAATCGTCTGAAGGCCTTCGTTCGCAAGCGCGCCGTCTTTATCTGCGTCTTCGTGCTGGTGGCCTTTGCCGCAGCTTGGCAGGGCGCAGTCGGGGCCCAGGAGCCGCCGCCGCCCGCTGCGGTGGCCGAGAAATTCTCGTCCTGGAGCAAGGCGCTCGACCAGATCGCGCGCGACCTCAATACGCTCAAGCTTGACGCCACGCAGCTCGAAACGCTGTCGGCCCACGCCGTCGACGTGCGGTCGCAGGCGCTCGACTTCGACCAGGAACTGACAAGCTTCGCTGGCGAGGCGCGCGATCTGCGCGATGCGTTCAACGCCTCGGCCCAGGCGGGTGCCGCGGAGACCGCGGACACCCAGGCCGAGGGCAAGGCGCTGACCGACCGAGTGGCTCAGTACGAAGGCTGGGGTCGCCAGGTCGATCTCACCGTCGCTCGCGCCGATCAGTTGCTCGACAAGATATCGACGCGTCGCCGCCAGCAGCTCGCGAAATCGCTCGAGGAACGCGGACCGATGCCGCTCAACCCGATGGTCTGGTGGCAGGCCGTCGGCGAGGGCGGATCGCTCGCGCGCACAGCCGCGACAGGTGTCGTCGACCAGGTCGCGTTGTGGCGCGACCCGGCGAATCCCTCGCGCGGCAATGCCGTCTCGGTGGCAACGCTCGCCGTCGCGGCGTGGCTCGTCGTCTTCTTCACGACGCGCATGATCGAGCGGCGGCCCCGCCCGGTGCTCGGTCCGGCGATGTCGGGGACGTGGAGCACGGGCTTGCTCGACGTTCTGCATCCGGCGGCGCCGTGGCTCGCGGCATTCCTGGTCGCCTGCTACGCCGACGACCCGAAGGACTGGCTGCCGCAGGCGTCCGGGCGCGCGGCGCTGGCGGCGCTCGCGTTCGCGGCAATGACCGCCGCCACCGGATATTGGGTGCTGCGGGCGAGCCTGATCCGTCCGCGAAAGGGACTTCCGGAGATCGCCGCGCAGCCCGAGCGACGCGCTCTGCTGGTGCGAGCGTTCGCCGCGCTGATCGCGGCGCTCGCGCTCGACATGGCGTTCCAGGCTTTGACCGACACCATTGCCAGCCCGAACCTGTTCGCAGTGTGGACGCTGACGTTCGTCGTCGTCGGCAGCGTGTTCGGTCGCGCCGCCGCCGCGTCGATCGGCCAGGCGTTCCGCGAACGGCCCAATCCGGACCGCAAGGTTGCCCATTTCATCCTGCTGACGGTGCCCGCCGTCGTCGCGGTCATCTCGCTCGCCTCGACGGCGATCGGCTACGCCCAGTTCGGGCACTACGTGTTCTCGAACGCGCTGGCGTCCGCCGCGGTACTGTTCCTCACCTGGGTCGCGCGCGGCGTCGCCGCCGAGATTCTGCTCAGGGTCTGCGACGCCGAGAGCCCGGCGGGACACTTCCTCGCCGACCGCATCGGCGCCGACCAGTCGGCGCTCAGGCTTGTGCAGTTTTGGCTGGGCCTGACCCTCGACGTCGCGGTCCCGATCGCGGCGCTGCTCGCGCTGACCATTGTCTGGGGCACCGGGACCGAGGACGCGATGCTGCTCAGCGAGCGGCTGGTCGACGGCATCCGCGTCGGCAACGTGACGCTGTCGCTCGCCGATCTGATCGCCGCCATCGTCACCTTCGTCGTCGGCATATGGCTGACCCGTCTGTCGCAGCGCGTGCTCGACAAGCGGGTGTTCCCGGGCACGCAGCTCGACCTCGGCGTGCGCAACTCGCTGCGCTCCGGGCTCGGCTACATCGGCGTCATCATCGCCGCCGCCGTCGCGATCATGGCGCTCGGACTCAACCTGTCGAACCTGGCACTCGTCGCCGGGGCGCTGTCAGTCGGCATCGGCTTCGGCCTGCAGAACATCATCAACAACTTCGTCTCGGGCCTGATCCTGCTAATCGAGCGCCCGGTGAAGGTCGGCGACTGGATCTCCGTCAGCGGCAACGAGGGCGTGGTCAGCCGCATCAACGTTCGCTCCACCGAGATCATCACCGCGAGCCGTTCGTCGGTGCTGATCCCCAACGCCGACTTCCTCTCGGCCTCGGTGACGAACTGGACGCACCGCGACAAGGGCGGCCGGCTCCGCCTCACCTTCCGCATTCCCGGCACGCTGAGCGCCGAGCGCGGCCGCGATCTGCTGCTCGCGTGCGCGCGCAACGTGCGGCTGGTGGCGAGCCACCCCGAGCCCCGCGTGCTGTTGCAGGACATCGGCGACAGCTACACCTTCGAGCTCGAGGCCGATGTCGACGACGCGACCAGGATGCGCGAAGCGGCGAGCGAGTTGCGCTACGCCGTCGACGGTGCCCTCAAGCAGGCGGCGACCCAGGAAGCCGTGGCATGACGGACCGGGACGATGCCGCCGAGACCCGGCGCCTGATCGGCGCCGCCCGGCGCGCGGTGCTGGCGACGACGCGCGAGGGCTGGCCCTACGCTTCGCTGGTCCTGCCCGCCTCCGATGCCGCTGGTCAGCCGCTCCTGCTCCTGTCGGACCTTGCCGAGCATGCCAAAAACCTCAAGGCCGACCCGCGCTGCTCGCTTCTCTATGACGGCACCGAAGGACTCGCCGATCCCCTCACCGGGTTCCGCGCGACCGTGCTCGGCGAAGCGGCAACCGTCCGCGACGATTCGCTCATGAAGCGCTACGTCGAGCGCCACCCGTCCGCCGCCCAGTACGCGGGATTCGGCGATTTCCGGCTCTACCGCGTTACCCTCACCCGCGCTCATGTAGTCGCCGGGTTCGGCCGCATCCGCTGGATCGAGGCCGCCGAACTGGTCGGACCGTCCACAGCGGGCTAACACCCACGCCCTCCGTTAATCGAATATTGCTTGCGCCAAACCGCGCCCGGGCGGAACGTTCGCCCGATGGCAGCGAAGGAGGCCGACCATGGGCCGCAAGTACATCGATTGCCGTGAAGTCCCGAGCGAATCCAAGTGCACCGTCGCGATCTCCGCCGACAGCGAGAGCGAGCTGGTCGACGCCGCGGTCGAGCACGCCAAAAAGGTGCACGGGCACTCCGACACTCCCGAGTTCCGGGAGCAGCTTAAGAAGGCGATCAAGGACGGATCGCCGGTCGGGCAACCGGCCTAGCCGTCGGACGGCCGTCGGGCCGGCTGCCGGTTTTTTGCGCGCCGGCCGTGTGCCGGGCGCGACGTCGATGCGCGCGTCCGTTCCTCCCTCGCGCCCTCGATTTCACGCTGGGCTTTCACTACAGTACGCGCCGCCACAGTCCGCGTTACTTGGGCCGCGCTCGCGGCCGTTTCGCCTATGGGGGGATTGATGCTTCGTTGCCTGTCGGTCCGCGTCCTCGCGCTCGCCGCAATGACGGCCGTCGCCG
Organism: Alphaproteobacteria bacterium; assembly: GCA_035493495.1. Taxonomy (GTDB): domain Bacteria; phylum Pseudomonadota; class Alphaproteobacteria; order SMXQ01; family SMXQ01; genus DATJIG01. The sequence continues at coordinate 8,647 of DATJIG010000013.1, read as the reverse complement.
CACTTCCGGCGCTCGCCCAGGAGAAGATCCTCAACGTCTTCAACTGGAACGACTACATCGCCAAGGACACGCTCGAGAAGTTCACCGCCGAGACCGGCATCAAGGTCAACTACGACGTCTACGACGGCAACGAGATCCTCGAGGCCAAGCTGCTCGCTGGAAAATCCGGCTACGACGTGGTGTTTCCCTCGACCTCGCCGTTCTTCGCCAAGCAGGTGAAGGCCGGCATCTATCTCGCCCTCGACAAGTCGAAGATCCCGAACGCGTCGGCCCTCGACCCCGCGGTGCTGGCCGAGATCGCCAAGTACGACCCCGGCAACGCCCATGGCCTGCCTTACCTGATGGCGGGCACCGGCGTCGGCTACAACATCAAGAAGGTCAAGGAGCTGATGCCGGACGCGCCGATCGGCAGCCTGTCGATGGTGTTCGATCCCAAGGTGCTGGCGAAGGTCAAGGGCTGCGGCGTCACCGTTCTCGATTCGCCCGAGGAGGTCTTCGGTGCGGCGTTGGCCTGGCTCGGTAAGGATCCGACCAGCCAGTCGGACGCCGACCTCAAGGCCGCGACCGACGTCGTGCTGAAGGCGCGGCCGTCCTACAAGTACGTTCACTCGTCGGCGTACATCAACGATCTCGCCAACGCCAACACCTGCGTCGTGCTCGGCTACGCCGGCGATCTCGTGCAGTCGCGCGCGCGTGCAAAAGAAGCCGGCCGCGGCGTCGACATCAGTATCTTCCTGCCCAAGGAAGGCGCCGCCTTCAACATCGACGTCGCTGCGATTCCGAAGGACGCGCCGAATCCCGACGCCGCGCACGCATTCATCAACTTCCTCTACAAGCCGGAGATTATGGCCGCGATCACCGACGAGACCGGTTACGCCAACGCGGTGAAGCCCGCGAATCAACTGGTCCGCGCCGACCTCCGCTCCGATCCGGTGGTCTATCCGCCGGCCGACGTCCGGGCGAAGCTCTATACGATCCCGCCGGCCGAGCAGGCGTTCGAGCGCGCCCGCACCCGCGCCTGGACCCGCGTCAAGACGCGTTACTGATCGAATGACCGACATGCGTAGCGACGCCGTCGACGCCATTCTCCGCATCGACGGCGTCACCAAGAAGTTCCGCGATACCCTCGCGGTCGACGACGTGTCCCTCGTCATTCCGCGCGGCGCCTTCTACTCGCTGCTCGGCGCTTCGGGTTCCGGCAAGACGACGCTGCTGCGCATGCTCGCGGGCTTCGAGACGCCGGACGTCGGCCGCGTGCTGATCGACGGCAAGGACGTGACGCAGGTGCCGCCGCACCAGCGGCCGGTCAACATGATGTTCCAGTCCTACGCGCTGTTTCCGCACATGACGGTGGCGGACAACGTCGCCTTCGGGCTGCGCCAGGACGGGATGGCGAAACCCGAGCGCGACGCCCGCGTCGCCGAGATGCTGGCGCTCGTCCGCCTCCAGAGCCACGCGAAACGCAAGCCGCACCAGCTCTCGGGCGGCGAACGGCAGCGCGTGGCACTCGCCCGAGCCCTCGCCAGGGAGCCGAAGCTCCTGCTGCTCGACGAGCCGCTGGCCGCGCTCGACCGCAAGCTTCGCGAGGAGACCCAGCTCGAGCTGGCCGCGCTGCAGCGCCGGCTCGGCATCACCTTCATCATGGTCACCCACGACCAGGACGAGGCGATGACCATGTCGGATTACCTCGCGGTGATGGATCACGGGCGCGTCCTGCAGATCGGCACCCCGGGCGAGGTCTACGAATCGCCGCGCACGCGCCACGTCGCCGAGTTCGTCGGTGCCGCCAACGTCTTCGAGGGCCGCGTGCTGCGCCACCGCGAAGGCCACACCGAAGTCCGCTGCGAAGGCGTCGAAGTTGCGCTGATGCTCCCCTTGCTGCCGCAGTTCAGCGAGGGCGCTGCCATCGCCTTCGCCGTGCGGCCGGAGAAGATGTGCGTCGACACCGCGCCGCGCGAAGGCGAGAACGCGATCGCCGGCGAGCTCGACGACGTCGCCTACAAGGGCGACGTCTCGATCATCCATGTTCGGCTCGGCGACGGCCGCCGCCTCCGCGTCCAGGAGACCAACGTCCGGCGCGATGCCGCGGCCGCCCAGCGCGGCCGCCGCGTGTGGCTGCGCTGGCGGCCGGAAGACAGCGCGGTGCTCCTGCCATGATGGGGCGGACCCGCGCTGCTCTCGCGGTCGCCGCCCTGCCGCTCCTGTGGCTGATCGTGTTCTTCGCCATCCCGTTCGCGGTGGTGCTCAAGATCAGCTTCGCCGAGGCGATCGTCGGTCAGCCACCCTACACGCCGCTCGTTCAGATCGCCGCCGACGGCTGGCACTGGCTCGCGAGCCTCGCCAACTACCTGCTGCTCACCGACGATCCGCTCTACATCTCGGCCTATCTCAACTCGCTGTTGGTCGCGGGCATCTCGACGGTGATCTGTCTCCTGATCGGCTATCCGATGGCCTACGCCATCGCCCGCGCGCCGGAAGCGTGGCGCAATCCGCTGCTGATGCTCGTCATCCTGCCGTTCTGGACGTCGTTCCTGATCCGCGTCTACGCCTGGATCGGCATTCTCTCGACCAACGGGCTGCTCAACCACGCGCTGCTGGCTCTGGGCGTCATCGACGAGCCGTTGGCGCTGATGAACACCAACTTCGCGATCTACCTCGGCATCGTCTACTCGTACCTGCCGTTCATGGTGCTTCCGCTCTACGCGACGCTGTCGCGCATGGACCTGACGCTGCTCGAAGCCGCGGCCGATCTCGGCTGCACGCCGTGGGCCGCGTTCTGGCGCGTGACCGTGCCGCTGTCGTGGCCCGGCATCGCCGCCGGGTCGCTGCTCGTCTTCATCCCGGCGACCGGCGAGTTCGTCATTCCCGATCTCCTCGGCGGGCCCGACGCGCTGATGATCGGCAAGGTGCTGTGGACCGAGTTCTTCTCCAACCGCGACTGGCCGACGGCCTCGGCGCTGGCGACCGTTCTGCTGGTGCTGCTGGTCGGGCCGATGGTGATCCTGCAGGCGCTCGAGCGTCGCGGAGGGAAGGCATGAAGCGCCGTTCGCCCGCAGTGTTCATGGCGCTCGCCTTCGGCTACGCGTTCCTCTACACGCCGATCGTGCTGCTGGTGATCTACTCGTTCAACAGCTCGCGGCTGGTGACGGTGTGGGCGGGATTCTCGCCCCGCTGGTATGGCGAGCTCATGCACAACACGCAGATCCTCGACGCGGCGTGGCTGAGCGTCCGGATCGCGGCGGCGACCGCGACACTGGCGACGATCCTCGGCACGCTGGCGGCGCTGGCGCTCGCGCGCTCGACGCGCTTCCCCGGCCGCGCGACGCTGGTGGCGCTGCTCGCCGCACCTCTCGTCATGCCCGAGGTCATCCTCGGTCTCGCCCTCCTCCTATTATTCGTGGCGCTGGAGACCACGCTCGGCTGGCCCTCGCGCGGCGCCGGCACCATCGTCATCGCTCACGTGACCTTCAGCATCGCGTTTGTCGCCGTCGTCGTGCGAGCGAAGCTCGCCGACATGGACCGCTCGCTCGAGGAGGCCGCGGCCGATCTCGGCGCGACGCCGATGACGGTGTTCTGGCGCATCACGGCGCCGCTGATCGCCCCGGCGCTGGCGGCCGGCTGGCTGCTCTCGTTCACCCTGTCGCTCGACGATCTCGTCATCGCGAGCTTCGTCTCGGGGCCCGGCGCCTCAACGCTGCCCATGGTCGTCTATTCCAGCGTGCGATTGGGCGTCAGCCCGCAGATCAACGCGCTGGCGACGCTGATGGTGGTCGCGGTCGCCTGCACCGTCGGCGGCGCCGGCTGGCTGCTCGGCCGACGCGGCCGCAACGCGGCGCGCTGAACCTCAGATTGCCGCCGGCGGCTTGATCCCGAGCGTCTCGGCAATCGCCGACAGTTCGCGCCAAGTCTTGGCGGGAACCGGAATGCCCTCGCGCTTCTGCCGCGCCGCCACCCGTCCGCCGCGTTCGCCCGGCAGCAGGACCTCATCGGTCCCCGCGGCGCGCGGCGCCGACCGGATCGCCTCGCCCAGCGCCCGCGCGTCCGCGACGAACTCCGCCACCGGCCGGAATTTCGCGACGTCGATGGCGATCACCATCGCGTTCTGCTGGCGCCGGTTCTTGAGATCGAGGTTGTCGCCGAGAACCGCCGTCAGGAACTCGAACATCAACGCGAGTCCCGAGCCCTTTGGGCCGCCGAGCGAGAGCATGGTCTCGGCCTTGGCGGCATCGGTCGTCGGATTGCCGTCGGCGTCGAGCGCCCAGCCTTCGGGCAGCGGCTTGCCCTCAGCCAGCAACTGACGCACACGGCCGCCGGCCGCGATCGCCGTCGCCATGTCGAGCACGATCGGGCCCTTGTCGCCCGGAACGCCGATCGCGATCGGGGCGGTCGAGACGTTCGGGACGCGGGTGCCGTGATAGGCCATTGCCGCCATGCCGACGGCGAAGACGATGGCGGCGTATCCGCGCTCGGCCGCCCATTCGGCGTAGCGACCGACCGCGCCGGTGTGGGTCGTCTGGCGCACCAGGCCGACGGCGATTCCGGTGCGGCCGGCCAGCGCCACCGCTTCGGCCGTCGCCTGCATCATCGCCACCGCGCCCGAGGCATAGCCGCAGTCGAGGCGGAAAGCCGCCGGCGCGAGCGGTTCGAGCTTCGGTCGCGCGTCGACGACGAAGCGACCGTGCTCCATGGCGCCGAGATACGACGGGATACGGCTCACGCCGTGGGAGCCGACGCCGCGCAGATCGGCCCAGACCAGAATGTCGGCGACCGTCGCCGCATCGTCGGGACGCATCCCTTTGGCCCGGAACACTTCGGTGACGAAGCGACGAAGCTCCGGCTCGGACACTCTGATTCCCGCACCCGCCATGACACCTCCTGCAATCGCGCCCGTCGTTCTAGCCCATGGCGACCGGGGTTGGATAGAATGACCGCGCAGAGCGGCCCTCAACAAGAGGCCGCCGTCAGGGAGAGCCCCGGCGATGACTACATGCTCAGCGCCGACGCCCAGACGCTGCGCACCACCTGGGGGCGCGTGTCGACGCGCGCCGACGTCGAGACCAATCCGCCCGGCATCCTCGACCGCTTCAACGGCAAGACCACCTGATCAAGCCGACGCTCACCGCCGAGGACGAGGCGAGGTGGCAGAAGACCTTCAATGAGTGGTTCGGGCGCTGACGCGCCCGGGGCAACGAGTGGTTCCGCTGAAGCGCTCGCCATCAACATTTTAGTTTCGTCACTCCTGCGCCCCTCTTTTTAAGAACGGGCGGGGTGCAACCCGCCCGTAAGAGCGGGAGTCCAGGGCAGCCGCTCAGAATCGATGGCTCTGGATTCCCGCTTACGCGAGAATGACGACTGAGAGACGTTGACGCCAAACGCCTCTTTTCATCTTTCCACAGCCCCCTTGCGCGGAATTTTGTGCGCGCGCATGGTGCGCGCGTCGCGACAAGCGGCCGGGAGCTATTAGGCCTAGCGCCCCGCCGAGTGAAGCGATGAAACCGCGAGAGGCCCCCGACAATGGGACACCGGCGCGGCGGATGATTGAGAAGGCAACGGCGCTTCCCCTCCGGGTCGCGACGCACTTCTTCCGGTACCACCAACAACAAGCGTCGCGATCCGCGACCGCAGGGATCATCGGTGGGGTCGGGCTACGCTTTAAACGCAGCGTCGGCACCCCACTGCCCCGCAACGGGGACGACAAAGGCGGCTCCTGCCGGAGCCGCCGACGACGGAGTGCGTCTGCTTGGCAGAGTTGGCGCACTCGGCCTTTCACCAGCCCGCTCCGGAGTGACGATCCGGAGCGGGCTTCGGTGAGTCAGGGAGGTAAGCAGTCGATTGTGATGAACAGCGCGCACTCTCTACTCGGCGTCATGCCCGGACCTCGGGCGGGTTGCACCCCGCCCGATTCTTGAATTAAGAGCCGCGCTTTGCGCGGCGGGCCGGGCATCCACGTTGTGTTGTGAGGCCGCGACAAAAGAAAAACGTGGATGGCCGGGACGAGCCCGGCCATGACGAAGAAAAGGGAAGGGTCGGCGCTCCCCAAAAACGAAAGGCCGTCGCGTGAACGACGGCCTTCCGGCGTTAACGAGGTGACGCGCGCCTCAGATTACGCCCGCGTCCTTGAGCTGCTTGTACTCGTCGTCGGTCATGCCGAGGAAGTCCTTGAACACGAGCAGGTTGTGCTCGCCGATGCAGGGAGCGGGCGCGGTGACGTCGCCCGGCATCTCGTCGAGGTCGATGCCCGGGTAGTAGTAGGACTGGTCGCCGATCTCGGCGTGCTTGCGGACGCGCCAGTTCCTGCGGTGCGCAATCTGCGGATCCGAAAACAGGTCGGCGATGGTGTTGACGGGATAGCTGTGGACCTTCGCCGCTTGCAGAGCGTTGACGGCCTCGTCGGCGGTCTGGCCCTTGGTCCAGCCGCCGATCAGCGCGTCCAGCGCCTCGCGGTTCTGGCGCCGCGCCGCCATAGTGGCGAAGCGCGCGTCCTTGGCGAGGCCGGGCTGGCCGATGACCTGGGCGAGCCGTGCGAACTCGGCATCATCCCAGCACGACAGCACCAGCCACTCATCGCCGGTCGGCCGCGACTTCCGGCACGGGTAGGCGTTGTGGGGTGCGGCCACCGGATCGGCGTTGGCGTCGCGCTCGGCGATGCGGCCGTTGACGCAGTAGTCGTGGATCGCGCCCGACAGGAAGGTGGCGCCGCACTCGTACTGCGAGACGTCGACGAAGGCGCCCTGGCCGGTGCGGTTGCGGCGGTCGATGGCGCCAAGGATCAGCGGCGTGCCGACCAGTGCCGCGACGAAGTCGATGTACGGCCCGTACAGAAGCTGCGGCGAGCCGTCCTTGAGGCCGGTGAGGCCGCAGAAGCCGGCCAGCGCCGAGAGCTGCGAGCCGAAGCCGCCGGTCGCCGCGCGCGGGCCGGTCTGGCCCATGTTGCACGTCGACATGTAGATGATGTCGGGATTGGTGACCTTGATGTCCTTGTAGCCGAGGCCGATGCGCTCGACGACGCCGGGCCGCATGTTCTCGATCAGGATGTCGGCCCAGTCGGCGAGCCGGCGCGACAGCTCGATGCCGCCCGGCTTCTTGACGTCGATCGTCACCGCGTACTTCGAGTCGTTGAAGTACGAGAAGCAGCCCGAGCGATTGATGCCTTTCTTGCCCTTGGGGTAGGGCGGGTACTGCAGGCGGAAGCCGTCCGGCCGGTCCCACGCCTCGACGTGGACCACGGTCGCGCCGTAGTTGGCCAGCACCTTGCCGATCCACGGACCCGCGGCGTAACCGCCGACCTCGACGACCTTCAGCCCATCCAGCGCTTGGGGAACGCCCGCCATTTAATTCACCGCTCCCGACGCCATGAGTTTCGCGATCTCGTCCTTGTTGAGCCCGCAGTCGGCCAGCACCTGATGGCCGTGCTCGCCCGCCTTCGGCACCGGCCGCTTCACCTCGAGGCGCTTGCCGTCGACGATGGCGAAACCGCCGATGAAGCGCTCGGTCTTGCCGTTCTCGCCCGGCAGGTCGTGCCAGAAGTCGCGCGCCGCGAACTGCGGATCGGCGCAGATGTCGGCGACGTTGTTGACCGGATAGCCGAGCATCTCGCGCTCGAACGCCTGCTGCAGGAACTCGGCCTTGGTCACCGTCAGGAAGAACTTGCGGATCGGCGCCTCCATGGCGTCGACCTGCGCCTGCGTCGTCTGGGTCGAGTCGAACGTGGCCCAGTCGATCGTCGCCAGCACGCCGAGGTCGGCGCCGGCGTCGTGCATCCACGCGCACAGGCCCTCGTTGGTGCGCCGGCCGGCGACGCCGCCGTAGATGATGAAATTGACGAAGCCGTCCTTGCACGGCCAGAACACGCGGTACTGCGCGCCGTGGACCGAGCGGCCGGTCATGAACGCGCCGGCGCGGCTCGGATTCTGCTTCAGGAGATCCCAGAACGCGGGCGCGTGCGCGATCGAGGCGATGACGGCGCTCTGCGCCGAGACGTCGACATGGTCGCCGGTGCCGGTCGCATTGCGCTTCATCAGGCCGACCATGGCGCCGACGGCGGCCTGGCTCGCGGCCCACGGATACGACTGCGGGTAGGAGACGCGGAGCGGCATGCCGCCGGGCTCGCCGGCTAAGGACATCGCGCCGCCCGCGGCCATCAGTTCGATGTCGCTCGCGAGCCACTCGGCGCGCGGGCCGGTGCGGCCGAACGGCGTGACCGAGACGTGGATCAGCTTCGGGTTGATCGCCCGCAGCGCCGCGGGATCGAACACCTCGGCCTCGGGCGAACCGGGCAGGGCGGTCTCGAGGAGGAAGTCGACTTTCGCGACGAGGCGATGGAACAGGTCGCGCCCGGCGGGCTTGTTGAGGTCGAGGGTGATCAGGCGCTTGTTGACGTTGTCGGCGCGCCAGCCGGGCTCGTCGAGGCGGGCGCCGGGCGGCTCGATCTTGATCACGTCGGCGCCGAGATCGGCGAGGAAGCGTCCCGTCAGCCAGCCGAGCCGGCCGGTGCAGTCGAGGACCCGGTACGGTTCCAGCATGTCGTTACGTGCCTCGCAATCCACTCTAACAGAAGGCCCGAATATACAGGCCCCAGACGAAAAACGCGCCACTGCTTCGGCGCGCAAACTTCGGGGATCGTCACTCGATCCGGAGTTTCGGCAGC
>DATJIG010000012.1:0-10516 GCA_035493495.1 Alphaproteobacteria bacterium | reverse complement strand
ACGGGCTCCCCGGTGACCGTGTGACGACATGACGATAAGGTCACAATCTCTCAGCTTCGCAAATCTAACGATCGCTTCCGCAGGAGCGTCGTCGATTTCGTGAACGAAATCGACCGCGACGCCATGGGCGGCGGCTCGTTGCTCGATGGTGGCGAACCGCTCCTTCATTGCCTCGTCTATCTGTTGGTCATAGCGGGCTATAGGATCTTCGATCCCACCCAGGCGCGCGGCTTGCGCCGCGTCGAACGAGAGTGGTTCCGAAACTGTCAGAACCGTCGCTTTTGCGCCGAGAGCGTTCGCGAGCTCCAGACCGTGTTCCATGCCCTTATCAGCAAGCTCCGAGCCGTCTGTCGCGATCAAGATGTGTTTGTACATTCCGATCTCCTTGCGATGTCGCTTACCCCGAAGCTGCCGAAAAATGTGATGGTTCGCGGCAGAAAAGCTACGGGAGTGCCCCCCCGACTTGCCATTGATCAAAATACAGGATGACGTAGCGAAAGGACTATTACGGACGAATAAATCGGACCTGATCATCAACTCGGATGGTGAAGAGCCGGTACGCCGACTCGCGATCCGGCTTCTCATCTAGCACGCGAGCTCAAATCGAAGCTCCTCGGAAGAAAATGCCGTTCGCGTATGTACGGAGAAAATTTGTCGAGGATTTCCGACGTTCGATCCGTCGAGCCGTGGTCCCAGATCACGAGTTCATGGTTGTTTTCGAGAAGGTGCTTGATGCCATCTTCGGCGACGTCGTCATCGTTGAAGAATAGGCAGATTCCAAGGCAGCGCGGCAAAGGCGTATTTCATCTCCAGTGTGAGCGGGCATTAACACAGCCAATCCGTGAAAACCCGCAACTTTGGCATGGAATTTAACGGCCGCTTCGAGATCGACGGATAACCGCGCACTCTCTATTCTTCGGCAATCGATACGCGGACGTCAGATAGAAAAAGCGCCTAGAGGGTCGAAGCCTCTACGCCCCAGAGGAGGACACGCGTCATGAGCCACCATCCGCCATCGTTCCAGGACATCGTGTCGTCGAAGACGGCCGCCGGTATGCCCTCGGGTGCCGTTCTTCCCTCGACCGAGCTGCGGCAGTACTTCCAGGCGATCGACAACCTGATCAAGGTCTTCGCCATCCGGCCGGACGACGAGGTGCTGTTCCTGACCGATCCCCTGCTCGACCGCCGGGTGGTGGACGCGATCTCCGGCATCGCCGCGTCGCGCGGCGCCCGGGTGCGTGAGTTCATGGGCGAGTCGACCCAGATCTCCATCATTCCCGAGGAGGTCAAGCCGGCGCTCGAGAAGGCGACCTTCGTGGTCTCCTCCTGGTTCGCCTCGGTCGGCGACAAGTTCGCCAACAGGCTGCGCGACGAAAAGGGCCAGCGCTGGATCAAGATCACCTACTTCCGCAATCTCGATCTCCTCAAGACACCGCAGGCGCGGTTCCCGGTCGATCTTGTCGGCGAGATCATCCGCGCTACGGCGCGGATGTATCCGCGCGACAGCGACTACGATATGACGCTGACCGATGCGCGTGGCACCGATCTGACGATCCACTTCACCCAGCAGATGACGAGCAACCTGCTCGACCACAACCGCTGGCGCGGCGAGAACACCGGCGATGTGCCGGGCTGCTACGTGCACTATATGCCGACCCACGGCCCCAACATCTACGGCCGCACCTGCTTCAATCGCTCGGGCGAACGGCCGAAGATGCAGGGCGTGATGTTCCCACAGTGGGCGATCGGGTTCGACAAACCGTTCGAGGAGAAGATCGGCATCGAATACAAGGACGCCATCGTGCAGAAGGTGCACGGGCGCTCGCTGCAGGCCGAGATTCTGCGCGACATGCTGGTGGGCGTCGATGCCACCCTGCACGAGCTCGGCTGCGGCTTCAATCCGAAGGCGCCGCGCTTCACCGTCTACCCGGCGGGCTCCAATTCGCCCGGGGCGCTGCACTTCGGCACCGACAGCAAGGTGCCGAGCGAATACCTGAAGCGGGTCGTCCCCAACTGGGAGGAGCCGCACGTGCATCAGGACTGCGTGATCTTCGACGCCACGGTCAAGGTTGGCAACACGACGCTGATCGACAACGGCTTCCTCACGGCGCTGCGCGATCCCCAGGTGGTCGAGGCAGCGAGCCGGTACGGGAACCCCGTGGAGCTGCTCGAGAAATTCGTCGAATAGCGCGCGCTCTTTCGGCAGCTTGGCCGCACGAGACGGCTGACCGCCACGGTGCAATTTCCCGAGTGGCGCGTTGATCCACCCTCACCTGGAGGAGGATCAGATGACCGCCCATGCGTCGCAGATCATTCAGGGCTGGCCCGAGGAGTCGCGGGAGGCCACCAAGCTCGTTCTCGACAAGTACGGCGAGCCCGACGAGTCCACCGAGACGCAGCTCATCTGGCACCGCCGCGGGCCGTGGAAGCGGATCGTCGCCACGAAGACCTTCTACGACCACAACTTCCCGGCGCCGCACACCGACTCGGTCGAATCGGTGATCGACTATCACGTGCCGGTCGAGAAATTCTCGGAGCTGGCCGCATTCGACGGCAGTGTGATCGTCGAGCGCACCGTCGGCGAAGTGTCGGCGCGCTGCCACGACGAAGAGGCGAACTGCCTCGCGCTCAACCTGATGCACGACATCGTCACCGGCAAGCGCACGGCCGACGACGCCCGCACCTACTACGCCAAGGAGTTCGCCGACTACCGCCGCAAGAAGGCGACGCCGTACATGGAGCGCCTGCGCTTCAAGCCGGCCGAGCGCGGCACCGCCGATCCGGATCAGCGCATTCTCAGCGACGACGATCTCAAGCAGGCGATGAAGGAAGGCGAACAGCGGGCGAGCGTCGCGCCGTGACCGTTCACGCAGAGTAACCGGGACGGAACCGGAATATTCGCCGACCGGCGGAGGTCATATCCTGAGGCGGGCGCACGCCCCCATGGAGACGCGCATGCGTGGTTGGGCATTCGCCGCTGCCCTGTTGGCGGTCGCCGCGGCGCTTGACGCCGGGGCCATGAACTCGCGCGCCCAGGGCTCGGCGGACATATCCACTGAACCCTCAGGCCAATCGCCTTTTCTCCGCGAAATGACGCGGGCAATGGACCGCATGATGGCCGGCATGCAGATGGGGCCGACCGGTAACGTCGATGCCGATTTTGCGGCGATGATGATTCCCCATCACCAGGGGGCCATCGATATGGCGGTCGCCGAATTGCGCTATGGCAAGAACGAGCAGCTCCGACGCATCGCCCAGGAGATCATCGTCGACCAGCAGCAGGAGATCGCGGCAATGCGGCGCGCGCTCGGACAGCCGCTGCCGCCCTCGAGCGCCGCCCCGACGCAGGTGCCTCCTGCCGCCGGCGGCGCGGCGCCCGGAAGCGCCTCGGCGGACCATCCCTCCGCGATGCCGCATGGATCCAAATCGGCCCCGCCCGCGATGCAGCGGAAATAGGAGTGCCTCCCATGAACCGCGCCGCTTTGACCACCCTGCTGGCTGGAACCCTTCTCGCCTCAGCGCTCACCGGATGCGCTCCGGCCCGGGCCGGCCAGGCCCCCGGCGCCGCGGCACAGCCGGACATCCCGCTCAGTTCGCGCGATCGCGTCTACGCGGCCGAGCAGTTCTCGAACACCGTGTCGGTCACCGACCCGGCATCGAACAAGCTCCTCGGCGTGATCAAACTCGGCGATCCGCAGCCCGCGAACCTCGCGCCGCTCTACAAGGGCCAATTGCTGGTCCATGGCCTCGGCTTCTCGCCCGACCACAAGACGCTCGCGGTCGTGTCGATCGGCTCCAACTCGGTCACCTTCATCGACACCGCCACCAACGCGGTCAAACGCACGACCTATGTCGGCCGCTCGCCGCACGAGGCGTTCTTCACGCCCGACGGCAAGGAGGTGTGGGTGTCGATCCGCGGCGAGGATTACATCGCCGTGCTGGACGGCACTACGTTCGAGGAGAAGGCGCGGATCAAGGTACCGAACGGCCCAGGCATGCAGATCTTCTCGCCGGATGGAAAGTACGGCTATGTCTGTTCGTCGTTCTCGCCGGAGACCGACGTCATCACCGTCGCCGACCACCAGATCGTCGACCGGGTGAAGCAGGAGAGTCCCTTCTGTCCCAACATCGCCGCGTCGCCCGACGGCCGCCAAGTGTGGTTCACCCTGAAGGATGTCGGCGAGACCGAGGTCTTCAACGCGCAGCCACCCTTCAACGTACTCAAGACCATCGACACCGGCCCGACCACCAACCACGTCAACTTCGCGACCACCGCCAAAGGAACATTCGCGTATGTCACGGTCGGCGGCACCAACGAGGTGAAGGTGTTCCGCACCGACACATTCGCGCAGGTGGCAAGGATTCCGGTCGGCAATCTTCCCCACGGCCTGTGGCCTTCGGGCGACGGCAGCCGGATCTACGTCGGACTTGAGAATGCCGATGAACTGGCCGCCATCGATACGGCGACCAACACGGTCATCGGCAACGTGCCGATCGGACAGGCACCGCAAGCGATCGTTTACGTGCCGAACGCCGTGCCGACCGGCGACGGAACGGCGGGCCTGCAACCGCTCGGCGCCGCGGCCAACACCGTCCATCTCACACTGGTCCCCGTCACCCGCCAGTCCGGCGGCCAACCGCCGACGACGGTCACGCTGTTCGACCAGGGATTGACCCAGGTCCTGCAGGCCTCGGTGACCGGACTCGCACCGAAAAAACCGTACGTGCTGGCACTGGCGAGCCGGCCTGATGGCGTCGGCACGGTCGAGCCATTGCAGCCGTTCATGACGAATCCCGCCGGCTCGGCGATCGTCAATGCCCTCGGTCCCATTCGGCAGATCGTGCAGAACACCGCGGCGAGCGAGCGGCGCTATCTGGTCATCGCCGAGGGCACCCCCGCCCAGCCGGGGACGGTGGTGCAGCGTCAGGCGGGCTGACAATCCTCGTTCGTCATGGACGGCCCCCCTCTTTTAGACGGACCGCGCGAGCGCGGGCCGTTTTAAAAGAGGGGCGGCGAGGATGACGAAAGATAACTGCCAAGACAACGTGGGTGGCGCTAATTCGCCCCCGCGCGATCGAGAATCTCCGACGCGCGGTCGATCAGCAGCTTCGGCGTCGCGTAGGCCTCGCGCAGGATCTGGTCGATCTCGGTGCCGGGCACCGGATCGATGTCGATCCCGACCTTCGCCGCGTCCTCGATGTAGGCTGGATCCTTGCCGGTGGCGTCGAACGCGGCGCGCAGGATCTTGGCCCGATTGTCGGGCAGACCCGGCGGCGCACCGAACGCGCGCGGCATGCCGAGCCAGCCGAAGATCAGCCCGAGCACTTTGCGATCATCCTCAGACTTGGCGTAATCCATGATGAACGGCACGTCTGGGAGTTGAGCGCTTTTCTTCAGCGCCATCTGCACCAGGATGTTGACCTTCTTCTCGGCCAACCAGTCCGGGTTGCTCGCCTTCACGCTGTCGAGAAAGGTGCCGCAGAAACCCTGGGTCTCGCCACGCTGCATCGCCAGGCCGAGGTCCTTCGTCCCGTTATAACCCTTGATCAGCTTGAACTTCGTGCCGAGCACGTTGTTCATCGCCACCGGGAAGATCAGCGTCGAGGTGCCGGCCGAACCGGTAATCATCTCGTTCTTGATCACATCGTCGAGCACCTTGAACGGCGTGGTGTGCCAGGCGATGCAGATGCTGACGTCGGTATTCGGGCTGCCGAGCCAGGTGAACTTGCGGGCGTCGAACTTGGCCGGCGTGTTCGGGAACAGGGGATCGAGCGCGATGCTCCCGGCGAACAGTCCGAACTCCGTGCCGTCCTTGGGCGCGATGTTGTAGATGCGGTTCGCGGCGTTGAGGCTCCCGGCGCCGGGCATGTTCTTCACAACCACGGTCGGGTTGCCCGGCAGGTGCTTGCCGAAGTGGCGCGCGAGCAGTCGGCCGGTGACGTCGTAGCCGCCGCCGGTGTTGAAGCCGATCAGCAGCGACACCGGATGATCCTTGTAGAATGCCGCGAGCGCGTCCGTGCTCTGCGCACGCGCCGGCCCGATCGCCATCAGCGCCGCAACGGCGGCGCACACCAACGAAATCCTCATCACCACTCCATTCTCACTGTAAAAGCGTCGCGGTCGGTGCGGCTAATTCGATACCGCGTAGACCTTCGCGCGTTCGACGACCTGCTTCGACGACTTGTAGGCGTGCGCGAGCAGCGTCTCGATCTGCTCTCCGGTCAGAGGATCGACGAACTGCTTGGTCTTTTCGGCATCCGCGAGGTATTGCGGGTCCTTCAACGTTTCCTCGAACGCCGTCCGCAGGGCCTTGAGCCGGTCGGCCGGAATCTTGGGCGGCGCCACGAACGGCCGGCCGAACTCCTGCGACACGACCAGAAGTTCCCACACCGCGCGGTCCTCGGGGTTCCTGATGAGATCGAGCGCCAGCGGAACGCCGGGCAGACGCGGGCTCGACTCCAGGCCGAGCTGCAGCAGGAACGTGACCTTCTTGTCGAGTATCCAGCTCGGCGAGGATGCCATGTGCGTCTCCCAGGCGATTCCGCACAGCCCCTCGATCTCGCCGTTCTCGACCGCGATCCGCAGGCTCGACGTCGTGTATCCCTCGATGACCTTGAACTTCGTGCCGATCATCGCGTTGAGCAGCTTGGGGTAGATGTTCGGTGTCGAGTCCGCGCCGGTCGCGCCGACCAGGACCTCGCGCTTCTGGGCATCCTCGATCGTCTTCACCGGCGACGTGTGCCAGGTCAGGCAGGTGCCGGTCTGCTTGCCGATGCTGCCGATCCAGCTCAGCTCGCGCGGATCGAAGCTGACGCCGGCCTTGCCGTAAAGGTGATCCATCACGACGGTGTTGAACGAGGCGAGGATCGCCGATCCGTCCTTCGGCGCCACGTTGTAGATGTAGTTCATCGCCTTGAGGCCCGATGCGCCCGGCATGTTCTTGACCACGACGTTCGGCTGGCCGGGGATGTGGCGCGCGTAATGGCGCTGCAGCGTCCGCGCGTAGACGTCGAAGCCGCCGCCCGCCCCCGACCCGACGTAGAGACTGACTTCGGTCTTCTTGTAGAAGTCGGCCGGCGACTGGGCCGACGCCGGGCTGACAGCGAACCCGATGCCGAGCGCGACGATCAATGCTGGCGTGAGAGCGTGGCTCCGCATGGCGACACCTCTTCCTGTTTCATTATCTCTGCCCCACCCCTTCTTAGGTATGGCGGCAGGTGCGCTTCGGCGCGGCGCCAGAATAGCGTGACCGGCGCACTTTTGAAGCGCGATCGCAGGCTCGCCCCAGGGGGAGTACGTTGTTTGCAAGCGGCACGCTCCGCCCCTACCCTGCAGCTCCACCAGGAAGTCCTGTGCCAAGGAGTTTCGCGTATGTACGGATACCGCGCCCGGATCGGCTATTGCTCGCCTCCGTTCGTCACCGAGACGTTCTGCACCGAGTTCTACATGATGGCGCCGAAGGGCGTCACGCTGATGATCAAGACGCTGGAGATCACCTCGTTGACGCACGAGAGGACGCGGGAAGCGATGGAGTCCAGCCATCAGCGCAGCCTGGAAGCGGCGAAATACATGGCGGAGTCGGGCGCCGACGTCGTCGTCCTCGGCGGCAATCCGATCAACCAGACACGCGGCATGGCGAATCTCGATTCGATCTGCGCCGAGCTCGCCGACAAGATTGGAACCAAGGTGATCATGTCGAGCCAGGCGCAGATGCAGGCGCTGAAGGCGCTCGGCGCGAAGAAGGTCGCGACGATCCATCCGTTCCTCGAATCGCAGAACACCGACCACGAGAAATCGATGCGCAATCTCGGCTACGAGTCGGCGGGCGTCGTCGCCTGCGGCTACGAGGTCGAGGACCTTGGGCGGATTCCCGGCGAGCTGGCGCTGACGCTCGCCCGCAAGCTGAAGTCCGAGCATCCCGAAGCCGACACCATCCACCCGAGCTGCGCCCACTGGGCGACGGCCCACGCGATCGACCAGATCGAGCGCGAGCTCGGCGTCAATGTCATGACCTCGCAGCAGGCGATCCTGTGGAAAGCGCTGCGCACCGCCGGCATCGACGACAGGATCAGCGGCTACGGACGCCTGCTGCGCGAGTTCTGACGCCCTCCTCAGGGCTTTGCGTCGCGATCGGCTCCGAACAGCGTCCGCATCATCTCGATCGGGAACGGGAAGACGATGGTCGACGTGCGCTCGCCGGCGATGTCGAACAGCGTGCCCAGATAGCGGAGCTGCATCGCCTGCGGCACCGGCTCGAGGATCCGCGCGGCATCGACCAGCTTCTGCGCCGCCTGCTCCTCGCCCAGCGCATTGATGACCTTGGCGCGCCGCGACCGCTCGGCCTCTGCCTGGCGCGCGATGGCGCGGACCATGCTCTCGTCGAGATCGATGCGCTTGATTTCGACGTTCGACACCTTGATTCCCCAGGCGTCGGTCTGCGTGTCGAGGACCTCCTGGACGTCGTTGTTGAGCTTGTCGCGCTCGGCCAGCATCTCGTCCAGGTCGTGCTTGCCGAGCACCGAGCGCAGCGTGGTCTGCGCGAGCTGGCTGGTCGCTTCCATGTAATTGCTGACCTGGATCACAGCCCGCTCCGCGTCGACGACGCGATAGTAGATGACGGCGCTGACCTTGACCGAGACGTTGTCCTTCGAGATGACGTCCTGGGGCGGCACCTCGTTTACGACGATGCGCAGGTCCACCCGCACGATCTGCTGAACCACCGGCACGATGACCACGAGCCCGGGCCCGCGCGTCGCTGTGTAGCGGCCGAGCGTAAACAGCACCCCTCGCTCGTACTCGCGGAAGATCCGGATCGCCGACGAAAAGATGAAGGCGACCAGCAGAACGATGACGACGATGGTTGCGACGGGGATCATGAGTTCGGCTCCTCGGGTTTCATCGACTCGGCTCCACGGTGAGGACGAGGCCGTCGCGGGCGACGACCGTGACGTGAGCGCCGGGCACCACGGCGGCGTTGGCGCGTGCGTGCCAGATCTCGCCCATGACGCGAACCCTGCCCTCGGTTCCGGCCCAGTCGACGGCGGTGCCGTCGGCTCCGATCAGCGCCTCCCCTCCGGTCATCACCGGCCGGTGGCGCGAGCGCAGCAGCAGCGCAAGCGTGAGAAGGAAGAAGCCGGCGGTCACGACGGTGCCGCCGACGACGACCGCGAGCGACAACCCGATTCCCGGCGCGTTCTCGTGGAACATGATGATCGAGCCGATCACGAACGCGACGACCCCGCCGACGCCGATGACCCCGAAGGCGCCAATGAATGCCTCGGCGATCATCATGCCGATACCGAGCAGAACCAGCGCGGCCCCGGCGTAGTCGACCGGCAGCAGATTGAGCGCGAACAGCGCCAGCGCCAGGCTGATCGCGCCGACCACGCCGGGCAGCACCGCGCCGGGATTTGTCAGCTCGAAGAACAGCCCGTAGACGCCGAGCAGCATCAGGATGTAGGCGATGTTCGGGTTGGTGATGACGGCGAGGAACTCGGTGCGCCAATCGGGCGCGATCGTCACGATATCGAGCCCCGCGGTCTCGAGTCGCATCTTGCTTCCGGCAACCACCACCTCGCGGCCGTCGATCTTGCGCAAGAGATCCGGCACGTCGTCGGCGATGACGTCGACGACGTGCAGCTTGAGCGCCTCCGTCGCCGGCAGGCTGACCGCGTTGCGCACCGCTTCCTCGGCCCAGCCGGCGTTGCGGCCATGGATGCCGGCGAGTCCGCGGATGTAGGCAATGGCGTCATTGAGAACCTTGCGGCCTTCGGTGTCCGTCGGCTCGGGCGCGTTTTTGGACGCCTCGTCGCTCTTCGCGCCCTTGCTGTCCTTGTCGTCCTTTCCGGCCGATGGCGACGGTTGCTGCGGCGGCTGCACGCCGGGACCGGCGAACGGGATCGGAGTCGCCGCGCCGAGATTCGTCCCGGGCGCCATGGCGGCGATTGCGCTCGCGTAGGTGATGTAGGTGCCGGCGCTGGCGGCTCGCGCGCCGCCCGGCGCGACGTAAGTCGCAACCGGCACCGGCGAGGCGAGGATCGCGCGGATGATCTCGCGCATCGAGGTATCGAGGCCGCCCGGCGTGTCCATCCGCAGGACGACGAGCGCGGTCTCGTCGGGTTTCGCCGCCTTGAGCTCGCGCACCACGTAGTCGCTGATGGCCGGGCTGATCGCGCCGTCGATCTCGAGGACGTCGACGTGGCGTGCGGCCGCCGCGGCCGGCGCGATGAGAAATACCAGCGCGACGAACGCACCAAGCCAGCACCGCCGGAACCGGCTTTGGAGGGACACTTGGGGCACGGTACGGTTCGAATTCACGGACAGCCTCCAAATCAGGAAACTGTTGAGTCAAACCGGCGGATCTACGCTGCCGGATCGGCCTTCACGCTACGTCCGCATTTGCCGCGCCAGCCAATGATACGACTCCTTGGGCGTCCGTTGCAGTGTCGTGTAGTCGACCCTGACGATCCCAAAACGCTTGGCATACCCGTTCGCCCACTCGAAATTATCGAGCAG
>DATJIG010000011.1:0-5800 GCA_035493495.1 Alphaproteobacteria bacterium | reverse complement strand
GTCCGGAACATCCGCGGCCATCGGGCGTTCACCACCGGCCCTGAACTTTTGCGCACGCGGCCGCAGCGCCGGACCAATATGACCGATCTCTTTGGCACCACCGGCGATGTGACGTGGTGGCAGGAATGCACCCGCGCCGTCCTGATCTTCGCCTACGGGCTCCTGCTGGTCCGCCTGGCGGGGCGGCGGGTGTTCGGCAAGTGGACCGCGCTCGACATCATCGTCTCGATCATCGTCGGGTCGAACCTCAGCCGCGCCATCACCGGGACGGTCCCGCTGTTCGGCACCATGGTCGCGACCGGGCTGCTGATGCTGATCCACTGGATCATGGCGCGCTGGGTCGCGCGCTCGGAGCGGCTGTCCGAAATCATCGAAGGGCGCGCGGTCGAGCTTGCGCGCGCAGGCGGGCCGCTCCGCCACGACGAGATGCTCCGGCATTCGGTGAGCGGCGCCGATCTCCACGAGGCGCTGAGGCAAGCCGGTCTCGAGCGCGCCTCGGACGCCAGGCTGGTCTCGCTCGAGCCGAGCGGCAAGATCACCGTCGTCAAAGGCTGACGCGAGCGTGGGGCCGCGCCAGCGGCCGTCAGTGCATCTTGCGCCGGAGCGCCGCGGCCTCGTGGCGGAGCATGATCAGCTTCCACTCGAGCGCGGCGATCACGGCCTGGGCGTCGCTGCCGTCGCAGCCGTTGCGGGTGATCTCGCCGAGATGCATGCGGGCCGTGAGCAGAAGCTCCTCGGTCGATTCGATCTCGGTGGAGAGCGTGTGCAGCATGTCGCGGATCGCGAGCATGCCGTCAGCGTATCCGCCGACGTCGCCCACATTGCGGCGACACGGGGACGATCCTGCGGCGTTTCGCCTTTGGCTGTGTGCGTTTTGTGTTCGCGGCACCGCGCGGCCCCGAATCCGCTGTGCATCGCGCCGGGCATTGTCACGGCGCGCGGTCACACGGTGACACGGTGACTCGCAAGACCGCTCACGGCACGTTGGCGCGCGGCTTTCCCCGAAATAGCCTGAGCGATCCGGCTGCGCTGGTGAGTCGCCGGTCGTCGCCTCACGCCGCGCGCACAGCGGCGATGAAGCCGTCGATGGTTTGCCCAAGCGTCTCGTTCTGCGCGGCGAGCGCGGAGGCCGACGACAACACATCCGCCGAAGCCCGGCCCGTGTGCGCGGCCGCCCGCGTCACCCCGGCGATGTTGGTCGTGACCTCGCGGGTGCCGGCGGCGGCCTGCTCGACGTTGCGGGCGATCTCGGACGTGACCGCGTCCTGTTCCTCCATCGCCGCCGAGATCGCCGTGGCGATGTCGTTGATCGAGCGGATGGTGGCCGCGATCTCCTGGATCGCGGTCACCGAGACGCCGGTGGCGGTCTGGATCTGCGCGATCTTACCGGAGATCTCGCCGGTGGCCTTGGTCGTTTCGTTCGCCAGCGACTTCACCTCCGCGGCAACGACGGCGAAGCCCTTGCCGGCCTCGCCGGCACGCGCGGCCTCGATGGTGGCGTTGAGCGCGAGCAGGTTGGTCTGGGCCGCGATGTCGGTGATCAGGCGAACGACGTCGCCGATGCTGCCGGCCGCGTCGGCGAGACCGCGGATCTGAACATTGGTCGCGTCGGCCTGCTCGACGGCGCGCCGGGTGATGTCGCTCGACCGCAGAACCTGGCGGCTGATCTCCTGGATCGACGACGTCATCTGCTCGCCGGCCACGGCGACCGTCTGCACGTTGGCCGATGCCTGCTCCGATGCGGCGGCGACGGCCGCGGTCTGGCTGTTGCTTTCCTCGGCGGTCGCGGCCATGGATTGCGACGTCTCCTCGAGCGCGCGCGACGCCTTCAGGACCGCGGTCAGCCCCGCCGTCACGTTCGATTCGAAGTCCGCAATGAGCTCGTCGACACGGCGGCGGCGCGCTTCGTCCTTCTCCGTCTGCGCCGCCCGTTCGGCGGCGAGATTACGCTCGGTCTGGCGCGCCTCCTCCCGGTCGTAGGCGAGCTTGGTCCGGAGCGCCTCGAGCGCGCCGAAGATATCGCCGAAGCCGTCGTTGCGCGTGAGATCGATGTCGCCGTTCGTCTCGCCCTGGGTGACGGCGATGGCATGGGCGGCCACTGTCCGGCAGTCGTGCGCGACGCGGCGCGCCGTGCCGATGTTGAGCACCGCGACGAGTGCCGCGGCACCCGCGGCGGCGGCGGCGGTCCAGCCCGCGGATGCGCCCGCGAGCGCCAGCGTCGACACGCCGGCCAACAGCGCGGCGGCGATCAGCGAGTGACCCAGGAGCCGCGCGCCGAGCGACTCGCCCGCGCGGCACAGGCGGGCGAGAAGAGACGTGCGCACGATGCGCCCGTTTTCGATGGCGAGTCCGTGCGCGGTGCCGTCGGCAAAGCGCTTGTAGCCCGCTTCGACCTCGCGACGGATGCGCGCCGGAAGGGGCGTCCGCACCGACATGTAGCCCGTCACCCGGCCGTTCTCGCGCAGCGGGGTCGCGCTCGCGAGGACCCAGTAGTAGTCGCCGTTCTTGCAGCGGTTCTTCACCGCGCCGGTCCACGGCGCGCCACGTTTCAGCGCCTGCCAGAGATCGGCGAAGGCCTCGACCGGCATGTCGGGATGGCGGACGATGTTGTGGGGCTGACCGAGAAGTTCCTCCGGAGAAAAGCCGCTGATCTCGACGAAGGTATCGTTGATGAAGGTGATCTTGCCCTTCGCATCGGTCCTGGACACGATCATCTGGCCGTCGCGAAGGGCGTATTCCTTGTCGGTGATGGGAAGATTTTTGCGCATGACGGCCGCTCCGTTTGACCAAACTCTCCGCGGCACAATTCCGCACCCGGATCGATGGCCGATTGATCTGGGTCAAATGTCGCACTCAATAAGCCGGGGCTGGCGCGATTTATTAAATGCGCCGTCAACGCTTTATTAAGGGCCGCGATGCAGGCGGACGTCGCACGTCCGGAATCGGGAGGGGGACGGCTTCCCCATCGTCGCCTCGCGTCGCCAAGTGCGACGGGATCGCCAGGACGACGCGAATCACTCCCGCTTCGCCCGTGCCTTCGCGACCAGTTCCTCGACCAGCGGCAGGGTGCGCTGGACGACGATGTCGTAGCCCGCCGGGTTGAGGTGCCAGGCGGTCGCCGACTTGCTGCCGTTGATGAGCGAGCTTCCGGGCGCCGGTCGCTGGCGCTCGACGTGGAGGGCCGCGTCGTCGATGACGCCGTCCTGGAACTGGCGGTAGAACAGCGCGCCGTTCCGCTGGGCGATGCCGGCGCCGGAACAGCAGTTGGGATCGCTCGGGTTGCCGAGGCCGAACAGCAGCACCTCGATCCTGCGCTCGCGCAACCGGTGGACGATGTCGTCGAGGTTGCGGCCGATGGTCTCGCTGGAGACGCGCTCAGCCTTGTCGTTGACGCCGACCCCGATCAGCGCGATGTCGGTGCCCGCGGGCACGTCGCGGTCGAGCCGGTGCAGAACGTCCTTCGTCTGGTCGCCGCGGTGGCCGGCGTTGACGACCGTCACGTCGTGGCCCTTGGCCCGCAGCGCCGCCTGCAGTTTCGGCGGGTAGGTGAGATCGGGGTCGACGCCCGGCGGGTCGAAGTTGCTGTCGCCGATGGCGACGATGCGGATCGGGTCGGCATGGGCGACGCCGGCG
Source organism: Alphaproteobacteria bacterium (assembly GCA_035493495.1). Taxonomy (GTDB): domain Bacteria; phylum Pseudomonadota; class Alphaproteobacteria; order SMXQ01; family SMXQ01; genus DATJIG01. The sequence goes on along the minus strand of DATJIG010000011.1, from coordinate 2,167 downwards.
AGCGCGCCCAGGCATAACGCGATGAATAGCAGGCATGCGATGAACAGCAGGCGCCGGGCGGCGCCACACCCGTACGTGCGCAATGTCATTGAGCCCCCCGGCTTCGTTTCCCCGCGCGGATATTACGACGGCGGCGGCGGCGGGGAAATCGCGTCGTCGGGGTTCAGGCGACGGGTGTCGGACGGCCGCGCGTGGAGACGCGCGCGGCCGAGAGATCGACGAGGTTCGGTGCGGCGGCCGGTGCCCCCGGATTCATACGGTCACCGGCCGCGGCCGGCACGAACAGCCGGAACTGGGCGCCGCCGCGATCGCGGCTGCCGGCGGTGAGCTCGCCCTGGATGCTGGTGGTGAGCAGGAGCGCGGCGCGGAGGCCGAAGCGCTCCTTGTTGTGCATCGTAAAGTCCGCCGGGAGTCCCGGCCCGTCGTCGCTGACGGTGACCGTGAGCCCCGTCGCATCGCTGTCGCACGCGATCTCGACCGTCCGCTCGGCGTGCTTCAGGGCGTTGGTGACGATCTCGTTGAGAATGACGGCGATCGACGTCGCCTTGTGGGCGTCGAGCTCCGGGCCGGTGCCGGCGATGAAGCCGATTTCGCCGCGGAACTCCATCCGCAGGTACTCGCAGATCTGCCGCAGCAGCGCGAACACCCTGATGTGCCCCGCCGATCGCGAGGTCTCGAGAAGCTGATGAGCATCGGCGACCGCGCGGATCTGATGGCCGATGTGGTCCAGCATCTCGCGCTCGTGGCCGGCGGCGGTCCGGCTTTGCAGCCCCACCATCGCGACGATGAGCTGGAGCGAGTTCTTCACCCGATGGTGCGCCTCGCGCGTCGCGATGTCGTTGAGCTTCGCCGTCTCGCGGGCCACGGTGGCCCGGTCGCTCATCCACACGAACAGCGCGAACGCCACGTTGGCGATGACGGCGATGGCGCCGAGGACGAGGCTGCGCGTGGTCCAGCCGGCGAGCGCCGCGCCGACGCTCTGGGAGCTCGTCGCATAGAGGTCGGGATACACCCGCGATCTCTGCCAGCTGACGATGCGCGGAACGCCGCCGTCGGCGATCAGCGCCGAGCCGGAGTGGCTCGGCTTGATCTGCTCGACGACGTCGTTGATGTAGCGATTCGACGCCGGTGTCTGCGATTTGAGCTCGACGAGGGTTTCGCCGTATCCCTGATACAGTCCCGCCCTCGCGTCCGGCCAGTTCGCCGCTTCGCGGTAGAGCGTGTCGAGGGCGTTCGAAAGGATCGCGACGACGATGATGGCGTGCAGGCTGCCGTCGGAGTTGAGCAGCGCGCGGCTGTAGGTGAAGCGCTTCTGCCCGGAGACATAGCCGGGGGTCGAATCGCCGGCGATGACCGGACTGTGCGCGCCTGCGATGTGACGGCGGAAATATTCGCGGTCCCTGGCCGAATACGGTTCCGACGGGTAATGCCAGGTGTTGAGACGGCTGGTGCCGCCGGCGTCGACGATCCAGGCGGCGGCGACCAGCGGGCTGCGGACGACGAGGGCGCGCAGGTTCTCGTAGATGCGGCTTCCTTCGGTCTCGTTGCGCAGATCCCAGCGTCGGACGTCGCCCTCGACCGCGGAGACGATGAGGTTGCCGTCGTTGAGCGCCGAGTCGCCGTGGGCGGAGATCATGCGCGCGAGCGACTGCGTCCGCTCCTCGACGCTGCGCAGCGTCGCCGCCCGATCGGTGACGATCCAGGCCGCGACCGATCCGAGAGTCAGGATCGCGAAGATCGCAACGGCCGCGCGAAGCGTGGTGCGCATGCAGGCCTCGTTCGATGGGGGTCGTCGGGACGCGCGCGGGGGTAATGTGGAACTGACATTGTTATGTCAGGGCATCGGTCGTGCCAAGCACCGTCTGGCACGAGGCGGCGGAGAACCGCCCGCGCCTGGGGATAACCGATATCCGTGACGAAGCGGTTGCGGCGGCGGGGGTGGGGGCGGAGGTGGAGGTGGAGGTGGGCGTGACCGCCGCGGGCACTCGTGGGGAGAGTCGGCACATCGACCCACCGGCAGTGTCCCGCGGCCGGCCCGCGCCCATTGCACCGGACGGTGCAAGGTAGGCCTTAAGTCCCCTGGGGGACCGCAGCGCGGTCGCCGTGACAGGCACGACAACGACGACAGGCTACCACGGGGGCGCGGCGAGGTCGAACGCGGCGCGAC
>DATJIG010000010.1:0-3981 GCA_035493495.1 Alphaproteobacteria bacterium | reverse complement strand
GAATCCGACTGTCCCTGGACCTCGCCGCGCTGGATGGCGAGGTCGATCGCTCCGGCACCGGGATAGCCGCGGACGATCTTGAACTTCGTCCCCATGGTGTTGTTCATCAGCGTGGGAAACACCTCGGAGTCGGTGCCGGGCGCGGTGACGCCGAGGATGATCGGCGTCGTCCGCGCATCGGCGATGGTCTTCACCGGGGCGGTGTGCCAGACGTCGAGCACGCCGACCTCATTGTTGAGACTGCCGAGCCAGTTGATCTTGCGCGCCTCGAACTGCGGTCCCGGCTGGCCGAGGATCTGCACGAACGGCGGCGTGCGGTTCGGCGCCAGGATCACCGTGCCGTCCTGGGGCGCCACGTTGTAGATGTAGTTCGTCGCCTTGAGCGAACCCGCGCCCGGCATATTCTGGACGACCATGGCCGGGTTGCCGGGGATGTGACGATTGATGTGCCGCGACAACAGCCGCGCGTAGATGTCGTAGCCGCCGCCTGGATCGGAGCCGACCACCATCTGGATGGTCTTGCCCCTGTAGAAGTCGGCGGTCTGCGCGACGGCAGTTCCGGCCACGGTGATCAGTGAGTTTGCGATCAGTGCCGTGGCGATCAGGACGCTTCGCATCGTGCTCACTCCCCGCCCGCCGCGCGCGCCGCCGCGACCACCTTGGCCGGCAAGGAACGCAAATGGGCAATCGTCTTGTCGATGGTGTCGCCATCGCGCGGGTCGATCACCATTCCGCTCTTTTTCGCATCGGCCAGGAATTGGTCGTCCTTGAACATCGCCATGAAGGCTTGTCGCACGGCGGCAACCCGCTCGCGCGGCACGTCGGGCGGCATCGCGAAGGGCCGGGCGACATCGTTGGGCGCGAGCCAGAGCTCCAGGATCTCGCGCTTCTGCTCGTCGAGCGCCAGGTCGAACGCGAGCGGCACGTTCGGGATCGTCTTGTCTGGAGCCTTCCCGGTCTGGAACAGCACGGTGACTTTGCCCTCCTTGAGCCAGCTCGAGTATTTCGAGACCAGATTGCTCAACCCGAAGTTGCCGATGCCCTGCACCTCGCCCTTCTCCATCGCGAGGATGACGGCGGACGAGCCGGGATAGCCAGTGATGATCTTGAACTTGGTTCCCATCGTCGCGTTGTAGATGCGCGGCAGAGTTGCCGAATTGCTGTCGCCACCGACGATGAACTCCATCGTGCGCAGATCGGCGGCGCTTTTCTGGGGCGCGGTGTGCCATGCGAGCGCCACGCCGACTTCCGTGCCGGTCGAGCCGATCCAGTTGAATCTGCGCTCGTCGTAGCGCACGCCGTCCGGCATGAGGTAGGCGTCGACGAGGTGGACGCGCTCCAGCACGCCCATGAACGTGCCGTCCTTCCTCGCGATGTTGTAGAGGTTGTTGGCCGAGGTGAGGCCGCGGGCTCCGGGCATGTTCTGGACGATGACGTTCGGCTGCCCGGGGATGAATCGGCCGATGTTGCGCGCCACGGTGCGCGCATCGCCGTCGTAGCCGCCGCCCGGCGACGAGCCGACCAGGATGGTGATCGTCTTGCCCGAATAGAAATCGGAAACGGCGTCGGCGCTGGCTTGGCTGACGACAAGAGCGGTCGCCAGCGACAGGACTGCGGCGATGGTCCGACGGCATACCGTTCCAAAGTTCGTCGTCATCACGACACCAGCACGTTGTCGGCGAACAGACTGTCGACCGGCATCGGCTTGTCGATTAGGCCCTGGTCGCGCGAGTACTCCATGAAGCGTTCGAGGTTGGCGCGATTCTTGGCAACGCCGATCGGCCACAGGTCGTGGCCGAGCATGCGGCGCTCCTCCTCGAGATCGAGGCGGCCCCAGGCAAGGCGCGACCAGTTGGGGTCGTCATAGTACTTCTCGGAGATGCGGTTCGCCTCTTCGAGCGCTTCGAGCATCGCCGTCGCGGCTTCAGGGTGGCGTTCGAGCACCTCATCGCGGAACGCGATCAGGTGCATGATCGGGAAGAAGCCGTTCTTGCGGTAGTAGCGCGCCTCCTCGGCCTTCGAGTCGGCGAACAGGCGCTTGATGTCGGACGTGCCGTCGAGCACCTGGCGCGGCGGATGCGGCCGGAAGATCGCATCGATCTCGCCGTCCTGGAGCATGCGGCCGAGATTGCCGTCCGGTACCAGCCGCATCTTCACGCCGGGCTCCGGGGTGAACTCGACCGTCTCGGGCTTGATGACAATCCACTCGATCGAGCGCCACGGCACGCCGTGCTCGGTCTGCAGGTCGCCCTTCGCCAGCACCGAGAGCGTGGTCTGGAAGGTGTTGAGGCCGACGCGCTTGCCGATCAGGTCCTTCGGCTCGCGGATGCCGCGGGCGCCGTTGATCCAGATCTGCGACTGGCTGAAGAGGCGACGCGGGAACACCGGGATCGCGGTGAACGGCAGCTTGCGCGCGCGGGCCATCAGGTAGGACGACAGCGACAGCTCGCAGATGTCGAACTCGCCCTTCTGGATCATCCGTTCGTGACGGTCGCGGCCGTAGCGTCCGTCCTCGGACTGGCCGACGTGAAGCACCGTGAGGTCGAAACCTTTGGGCGCGACAGAGCCGTCCATCAGCGGCACGTAGCGGTCGTAGTGCGAGACGGCGAGGGTAAGCTTGGGACGCGCCATGGGACTCCTCGTTTGAGACCTGGGACGTCGCGGCTCAGGCCGCGCGCTCCCACTTGTTGAGGTCGACTTCCCAGCCCTTTGTTTGACTGAGGTCGAAGCCGTTGCCTTCCTTGTCGCGCAGCCGGAACTCGGCGTAGGGGCGCCAGTCGGGACGCTTCGATACCGGCACCTCGCGGCCGAACGCCTCGAGCTTCTGCTGCATGTCGCCGACGAGGAAGCCGACGTGGTTGACGCCGAAGCGTGGCTCGTGGCCTTCGACGTCGCTGTAGAAGGGATGGATCGCGAGGTTGGTCCAGCCATCGCCGCCGAAGCGGTTGCCGCGGCGCTGCTCGCGACGCTTGAAGCTGTCGGACAGCTCGCGGAAGCCGAACACCAGCATGTAGAAGTTGAGGATGCCCTCGGGCCACAGCGCGTTGAAGGCGATGTGGCGCAGGCGCGGCACGCGGTTGGTGCGCTCGCGCACGCCGAACGAGCCGGACGACAGGCTGATCGGGTTTCCCTCGGGGTCGTAGACGCGCTTCTCGCCGAAGGCGAGGCCGCCCGGCTCGTCGCACACCGGCCACTTGTCGTTGTAGGCGCGGTAGCGCTGCACCGCCTCGTCGAGGTTGTCGACTTCGAGGCCGACATGATGGAGCCCGATCTCGTTGTGCGGCTCGTGCAACCCGGACCGGCGCTTCAGGAAGCTGATGTTGTAGAAGCCGTCCGACACCGACACGTCGCCCTCGGGCGTGCGCCCGAGCTCGTCGAGATCGAGATGCCGCGCGTAAAATCCGGCGAGCTCGTCGGGGTTGTCGCTGAGATAGGCGAGATAGCGGATGCGGGCTTTCATCGGAGACCCTTTCGTCAACGTCCGGCGTTCTGAAGCAATTTCATGGTCGCGGCCACGACCGGTTGCGGTGTCGCGTACACCGCGCTGATGGTGTCGGTCATCTCGGCCCAGTCCATCGGGTCGAGCTCGAGCTTCTGCTGGCGCGCCTCGGCAAGGAACTGCGGGTCGCGCACGGTGGCCGTGAACGCGTCGCGCAGCGCCTGCAGGCGGTCGGTCGGCACGCCGGGCGGCGCCATGAACGGCCGCGCGATCTCGTCTCCGGCGAGGATCAGCCGCAGCACCTGCTTGTCCTGCTCGCGCTCGGCGAGCTCGATCACCGTGCGCACGTCGGGAAGCTCCGGCAGGCGCGCGGACGCCGACGCGGCGAGCGGCCGGATCTTGCCGTCGCGCAGCCAGTCGGGACGCGTGCTCATGATGCTGGCGTAGGACCAGCTGCAGCGGCCCTGGACCTCGCCGCGCTCGAGCGCCAGCGTCACGTCGGCGCCGCCGGGATAGCCCGGGATGATCTTGAACTTGTAGCC
>DATJIG010000009.1:0-12165 GCA_035493495.1 Alphaproteobacteria bacterium | reverse complement strand
CCGCCGGCGCCCACGTTGAGAAGGCGTTGAGCACGAGCGGCGTGCCGGAGACGGTGAACAGCAGGCAGAACACCGCGGCGAGCACGAAGGCGATGACCTGGTTCTTGGAGAGCGCCGAGAACGCGGCGCCGATCGCGAGATAGGAGCCCGCCATGACGAAGCTGCCGATGTAGCTCGTCAGGATCACGCCGTTGTCGGGCGAGCCGAGGTAGTTGACGGTAATCCACATCGGGAAGGTAAGGGCCAGCGCGATGCCGGCGAATGCCCACGCGGCGAGGAACTTGCCGACGACTGCCTGGCCGATCGACACCGGCAACGTCAGCAGAAGCTCGATCGTCCCGGTCTTGCGCTCGTCGGCCCACAGGCGCATGGCGATTGCCGGCACCAGCAGCAGGTACAGCCACGGGTGGAAGCCGAAGAACGGAGCCAGATCCGCCTGGCCGCGCTCGAAGAAATTGCCGAGGAAGAACGTCGTCGCCCCGGACAGCACGAGGAAGATGAAGATGAAGACGTACGCGAGCGGGGTCGCGAAATAGGCCGCGAGCTCGCGGCGAAACACCGACAGCATGCCTTTCATCGCGCGTCTCCGACCTGACTGCCCTGCCCAATCGTGACGCTGCGGAACACGTCCTCGAGCTGGCCGCGCTCGGGCCGTACGTCGCGCACTTCGATCCCGCGCTGACGGATCAGCGCCCGCACCTCTTCGATGATCGGACGGCCGGCAACCGGCTGCACGAACAGGCCTTGGTCCTCCTCGACAACCGAGCCGACACCGGACAGCGCCGTCAGCAACGGCAGGAGCTTCGCCCGCGAATCGGGCCCAGCGACCACGGTCACGCCGTTGTGGCGCGCCGAGCGCGCCTCGAGACCGGCGGGCGTGCCGTCGGCGACGATGCGGCCGCGGGCGATGATGATCGCGCGCGAGCACACCGCGTCCACTTCCTCGAGGATGTGGGTCGAGATGACGATGGCCTTGGTCGGCGCCATGGCGCGGATCAGCATCCGCATCTCGTGCTTCTGGTTGGGATCGAGGCCGTCGGTCGGCTCATCGAGCACCAGCACGTCGGGGTCGTGGAGGAGGGCAGCGGCGAGCCCGACGCGGCGCTTGAAGCCCCGCGACAGGGTCTCGATCGGCTGGCGCATCACCTCTTCGAGCTGGGTCCGGCCGGCCGCCTCGATAATGCGCTTGCGGCGATCGCCGCCGCGGAAACCGCGGACCTCGGCGACAAAGCCCAGGAAGCTCTCGGGCGTCATGTCGGAGTAGCTGGGCGCCCCCTCGGGCATGTAGCCCAGTCGGCGCTTGGCGGCGATCGGGTCGTTGGCGACGTCGTAGCCCATGATGCGGGCCCGCCCGGCGTCGGCCGGCAGGAAGCCCGCAAGAATCTTCATTGTGGTCGACTTGCCCGCGCCGTTCGGGCCGAGGAAGCCCAGAACCTCGCCGCGGCCGACGGTGAACGACACGTCGTCCACGGCCTGGATCGCGCCGAAGCGCTTCTTCAGCCCCTCGATCTCAATCATCGCCGGTACGACGGACGCCACGCCAATCTCCCTGAATACTTTATGGTCTTTCCCCGACTGTGACCGGGGCGTGATTGTTTTAGGGACGATTGCGGCAAAAGCAAGAGCGGGAACCACTACTTCGGCCATAAAGCCCCGGCACGTTTCGTCGCACGAAACCATCGAAAGGGGCGGCTGATGGCGACGACGGGCGTATCACGGGCGGTGCGCGGACTTTCCGTTGCGGTCCTCCTTTTCGGTCCGGTGGCGTGCGGTCCGTCGGATTCGGATCAGACGGCCGCGGCATCGAGCCAGGCGCCCACGTTCAAGCAGGCTATGATGGCGGCCGCGCCGTTGGCCGTCGCGGGACGCGTCGCCGATGCCTCGTCGGAGCAAAAGCGCATCGCCGTCTCCCATGCCTACACCCTGCGGCTGCCGAGCCGCGACATCGAGCGCGTACAGCAGGCGCATCTCGACGAGTGCGTGAAGCTCGGATGCGACGTGCTCAACACCCGCCTCGACCGCTCGGACGCGGGGCGCATCAGCGCGTGGACGTCGGTGCGCATCGCCCCCGACAAGTTCGCCGAATTCACCGCCGCGATGACCGCGGCGCCGGTCGAGGTGATCAGTCATTCGCAATCGGCCGACGACAAGACGCTGCCGCTGCTCGACATTGAAAAGCGTCTCGAGTCGAAGCTCGCGCTGCGCGACCGCCTCACCGCACTGCTGAAAGACAATGTGCGCAAGACCGCCGCCGACCTCATCGCCATCGAAAAGGAAATCGCCCAGATCCAGGGCGAGATCGAATCGGCGACGTCGCAGCGCGATTACCTGCTGCGCATTACCGACACGGTGAAGATCGACATCAACTACACCGGAGTGACGGTGCAGGCGGGCGGGCTCGACCTGTCGCCGATCCAGCGCGCGATCAACGGGGCGGGCCGCACCGTGATCGCCTCGGTCGCGACGCTGATCTCCTACGCCGCGGCGGCGCTGCCGTGGATTCCCGTGGCCTTGCTCGTCGTCTGGGCCGCCCGAGTCGCGGTCCGCCGCTTTCGGCCGGCTCGCCCGGCTCGGGCGTAGATCGGCGCTAGCCGGCGACGATGTTGCGGTCGTGGAGGCCGGCGATCGCCGACGACGGCAGCTTCAGGATGTCCGACAGGATCTCATCGGTGTTGGCGCCGAGCTTCGGTGCGGGCCGCGGCGGCTCGCGTCCGAGCCCCGCGAACGCCAAAGGTGAGCTCGGCATCAGATAGCGGCCGATGCCGGGATCGTCGGTCATCCTGAACATCGGGTTGGCCTCGGAGACGCGCGGATCCTCGACGACCATCTGCCGGAACGTGCGATACGGCCCCCACGCAACGCCCGCCTTGTCGAAGATCGCGCCGACCTCGGTCATGGTCCGCGCGGCGATCCACGGAGCAATGACAGCCGCAAGCTGCTCGCGCGCCCGGAAGCGATTGCCCTCGTCGTCGAGATCGAGGCCGGTCGCCTGACCGACCGAATCGAACGCGGGGCCCAGGCCCGTCGCCTTCTTGATGTTGGCCCACTGGCGCTCGGTGAGGCCGACGATCATGACACGGCGCTTGTCGCTGGTCTCGAAGTCCTTGCCGAACGCGCCGTAGAGATAATTGCCGACGCGCGGCCGGTCGGCGTCGTTGACCGCGAGCTCCGCAAGGAATCCGGTGTTGCCGGCCATCGCGTAGGCGACATCCGACAGCGCGAGCGTCACGAGTTGGCCTTCCCCGGTGCGCAGGCGATGGCGCTCGGCGGCGAGCATGCCGGTCGAGGCGGTGAGGCCGCAGATCGCGTCCCACGCCGGCAGCGCGTGATTGACCGGCTCGGTCATGTCGCCGGGGCCGGTGATGAACGGGAAGCCGACGCCGCAGTTCACCGTGTAGTCGACGGCGCTGGTGCCGTCGAAGTGGCCGGTGACGACGAGCATGATGAGATCGGCGCGTTTCGCTTTGAGTTTCTGATAATCGAGGAATCCGCGCGGTGGGAAGTTGGTGAGGAACAGCCCCGCGTCATCGCCGGGCGCGGTGATCAGCGCCTGCGCCAATTCCTGGCCCTCGGGCTTCGACAGGTCGATCTGGATCGAGCGCTTGCCCTTGTTGAGACCGGCCCAGAACAGGCTCTGCCCGTCCTTGGTGATCGGCCAACGGGTGTAGTCGAGGCCGCCTCCGATCGGATCGAAGCGGATCACGTCGGCTCCGAGCTGGGCCAGGGTCATTCCACCGAGAGGTGCGGCGATGAACGCCGAACCCTCGACCACGCGCATTCCGGAGAGGGGACCGTTCATGAGCCTCACGCGAACAGGGCGACGAAGCGCCAGTCGAGGACTTCGGCTTTCGCCATCGTCTTCAGCGCGGCGCGACCGGTCTCGCCGGGCTCGGCGGTGACGATGGCGCGGAGGTCGACGAGTCCGCCGCCGCTCTTCAGCGGCGTGACACCGGTGACTTCGATGCGCGTCGCCAGCATATCGCCCTCGAACACCGGTGCCAGGTGATCGCACGAGCGCCAGGCGACGATTGTCACCATCTCCGGCAGCGCCTTCACCGCGGCGGCGGCAGCAAGGGCGATGGTGTGCCCGCCGAAAATCAGCCGCTGGCCGTACGCCGACGCTGCGCCGTCGAAATGCGTTGCCGCGAGGTTGAGCGTGGCCCGTGCCATCTCCGGCGCCGCCGTCACGCTGTCGCGTCCCTCGACGACGTAGGCCGTGCCCGCGTTGAACGACCCGAAGTGCCGGCCCGGGACGTGCTCACGGTATTTGCCGAGGTTCCAGCGTGGCACTGCGGTTTCGAGGTCGGCGGGGGCAATGTCCGCCGGAATCGCGTCGAACGTGTCGGCATGGCCCGTCCGTGCATTCTCGTCGCGGCAAGCGATCATCGGGCAGCGCCAGAAATGGAGCACGGTCTCGCCGCGCTGGCTCGTCGTCGTGATCTCGAGCACGACGAGTCCGGTCGCCGTGCGCCCCGGCTTGGGCGCGTTCTGCTTGAGTGCCACGGCGCGCGTCGTGGTCGACAGCGTGTCGCCGATGAACACCGGGCGTTTCAGCACCAGCCCGCGATAGAACAGGTTGGCTTTGACGCGCTGCGTCGCGTAGGTCGACATGCCGATCGCGATGTTGGTCGCGAGCATCGGGTGGGCGAGGGGACGCGATTCGCCGGTGACGTCGGCGCTCAAGCTGTGGTCGAGAGGCAGGCGCAGGCGATCGCCGAACACCGCCTGATGCAGCGCCGCGAGGCCGTCGGTGACGGTGATCGACGGCGGCATCGGCAGGGCTTCGCCTTTGACGAAGTCCTCGAACCACGGGCCGCCGACGGTGACGGTTTCAGAGGACATCGGGCTGTCTCGGCGCTGTGAGGGGTCCGGGTGTCTTAATGAACGACTCGGGCCCGCGCAAGCCGGCTTATTCCGGCGCAGAGCCGTCCTTGATGCCCATCAGCCGTCGCGCTGCCGCGACAGCTTCGGGCGACGATGATGCGATCTTCGTCGCGATCTCGCCGAGCGACTTGCCGTCCTGCGGCTCGATCGGGATCTTGCGGCTCTGCGCGGTCTTGAGGAACTCCGGGTCCTTCATCGTCGCGTCGAACGCCGTCCTGAACGCGGCGACGCGGTCGGCCGGAACCGCTGGCGGCGCGAACACCGAGCGGCCGAACTCCGCCGCCGACGAGATGAACGCCATCACCTCGCGGTCTTTCTCGTTCGGCGCGAGCTCGATCATCAGCGGCACGTCCGGGATCAGCGGCTCGCGGGTCAGGCCGTCCACCACCAGCGGCTTCAGCTTCTTCTCGGTGATGTATTGCGGCGACTGCGTTGCGACGCTGATCCACGACGCGCCGCGTCCCTGGATCTCGCCGCGCTCCATCGCGAGGTTGAGGTCGGCGACGCCGTTGTAGCCGAGTACCATCTTGAACTTGGTGCCGATCACCTCGTTGAGCACCTGCGGCACGATGTAGGTCGGCGAGGCGCGGCCCGTCGCGCCGATGATGACTTCGGTCTTCTTCGCCTCTTCGATGGTCTGCGCCGGGGCGGTGTGCCAGACCGCCAGCATGTTGCGGGTCGGCGCCATCAGCCCGATCCAGTTCCACTGCCGGACGTCGTACTTGGCCGAGGACGGATAGAGCAGTTGGTTGGCGACGATGGTCTGCTGCGTCATCGCGATGAACGTGCCGTCCTTGGGCGCCGTGTTGTGCGCCTGGTTCGCCGCCGGCAATCCGCCGCCGACGCCGCCCGCCATCTTGACGATCATCGTCGGCTTGCCGGGAATGTGCGCCGGCATGTATTCGGCGAGCGTGCGCGCGTAGATGTCGTAACTGCCGCCGGCACCCGCGCCGACGTAGAGCGTCACCGTCTTGCCCTTGAAAAAGTCCGACACCGCGTCGGCCGACGCGGCGGTCGCCGAGCCCAGGACCAGTGCAATGCCGAGTGTTGTGACGCGCGCGTAAACCATATCTGCCTCCGTTGTCGCCCCGGCCTTCTTCACGAGCCGTCGGGCATGACCGCGTTGAACGCGGTTAGCTGAAGATGCCCCGCAATGTCTTCGTCTCCTCGCGCGCTGCATCGAGCAGCATCGCCTCGTCGGCCCGCGCCAGCAGGAATTGCGCGCCCATGGCTCGCAGATCCTCGAGGATCTTACCGCCCTTGATGCCGCCGATGCCGAGATAGCGCCGGTGCTTCTTGCACGCCGCCGCGACCGTCGCATAGGCCCCGCGCACCTTGGGGTCGTCGAGCTTGCCGGGAATTCCCATCTCGGACATCAGGTCGTTGGTGCCGATCAGCAGCATGTCGATGCCGTCGACCGCGGCGATCTCCTCGGCATTCCGGATCGCCGTCGGCGTCTCCAGCATCGGGATGACCATGATGTTGGCGTTGAGCACTCGGCTCATCTCCGCCGCCGGCACCGACGCGTAGCCGATGACCGCCGCCGATCCGGCGACCGAGCGCTTGCCGATCGGCGGGAACTTGCAGGCCGCGACGCAGGCGCGGGCCTCGTCGGCGGTGTCGACGTGCGGGATGATGATCCCGGCGGCGCCGCCGTCGAGTGCGCGGTTGATATCGTAGGCCTCGTGCGACGGGATCCGCACCAGCGGCACGACACCCGCCAGGCAGGCGGCCAGGCACATCTGTGAGGCGTCCTCGAACGACGTGCTCGAATGCTCCATGTCGACGTAGAGCGCATCGAACCCCGCCGCGCGCGCGATCGCGACCGCATGCAGGGTGCGCGAGATGCGAATGGTGAGGCAGAGCGCGGTCTGGCCCGCCGCGAGCTTCTTCAAGAGCGCGTTCTCGATCAACGGCTTCGGGTCGCTCATGCGTGTCTCACGGTTTGGGCAGGCTTCGCCGCAGCGGCGGTCGCCGGGAAGTAGCGCGCGAGCCACTCGCGCACCACGGTGCGGACGCGCGTGTTGCTTTCGGCGAACATGAAATGGTCGGTGTCGGCGAACAGGTGCAGCTCGGTCGGCTGCTTCGCGCGCTTGAACATCTCGATCGACTGTTCGGTTGGCGTCACCGAATCGGTCGAGCTGTGGAGCAGCAGCACGGGGCGCGGAGCGATCTTGCCGATGACCTCCTCGGCCTTGAAGTCGAACATGCTCTGGGCGGTCTCGGCCGGGAACATCTGTACCGAATGGTTCGCGAGATGACTGCGCAGGTGCTCGGGGATCGGCACGATGTCGTAGCGCGGCACCATCAGCGACTTGCCGGTGCGCTCGCGGTGCTCGCGGCCTTCCTTGAGTATGGCGAGGAATTTGTCGTAGGCACCCGGGGCGCTGTGCTGGCCCTGGAACTTGCGCTCGCCGTTGCCCCAGCCGCCGCTCGAGACGACGGCGGCGACTCCTTCGTCGACGCCCGCGGTATACACCGCGACGGCCGCGCCGAAGCTCGAGCCGAGCACCGCGATGCGCGCCGGATCGACGTCAGCGCGAGCCTGCAACGCGCGCAGCGCAGCGCGCGTGTCGGCGACCTGCTCGAGACAGATCAGCCGGCCGCGCTCGCCCTCGCTCTCGCCGCAGCCGCGCATGTCGAAGCGCAGCGTGATGTAGCCGAGCTCGTCGAGGAGCTGACACGGGCCGGTGACGTTGCCCGCATCCTTGTTGCTGCCGAAGCCGTGGAGGACGAGGAACGCAGACCGGCGCTCGCCCGCGCGCATGCCTATCGGGCGGCGGACGATGCCGGCGAGCTTCAGCCCGTCGGACAGAATGACGATGCGCTCTTCGCTGGACGCCATGGGGTGGACTCTCCCGGGCGGCTCGGGCCGCTTTTGCTTTATCTCATTTAACCGCAGATTGTTGGGCGCCACGAATCTTTTGCGCGCCTTTTGTCCTCAGGCCCACGCGCTATAGTGGCGGACCCAGGGAGAAGCGAGTGACCGACACAGAGACAGACGTGAACCGCATTCGCGCCGAGTTCATAGGCAAGCGGCTGTTCCTGGTGTTCCTGCTGCCGACCGACAAGGCCGGCGAGCGTTCGCAGGTTCGCCTCGAGCACTTCAGGTTCGTCAAGCGCCTCGAGGCCGAGGGCCGCCTGTTCGCCGCCGGACCGTACGTCGACGAGGCGTCGGGCAAGCCGACCGGCGAGGGACTGTTCATCGTTCGCGGAGTGAGCTCCGACGAGGTTGCGCGCATCGTCAGCGAGGATCCGTTCTACAAGGGTGGGTTCCGCACCTTCCGCATCCAGCCGTGGCAACTCAACGAGGGCAGTCTCACGGTGCGGCTGTCGTTGTCGGAACGCCGCGTCGAACTCGATTAGGGAATGGACATCAGCATGAGCAACGAAATCCGCCGGGTCGTCACCGGCAACGACGCCCACGGCCGGTCGACGGTGGTGACCGACGGTCCCGCCACGAACGTCCGCCAGTCGCCGCAGCGCCCCGGCGTCGTCATCAACAATCTCTGGATGACCGACGCGATGCCGGCCAAGACGACGGGGGGGGATGCGGGCGCGACGCTCGCCAAGCTCGAGCCGGTCGCCAACGGCACGAATTTCCGCATCGTCGAGTTCCCGCCGGAATCCGAAGACATCGCCAAGGTCAGCGAGGAGTCGGCGCGCCAAGCGTTCGGCGACATGGGCGGCTCGCACGCCATTGTCGGCGGCGAAAAGCCTCGTCATCCCTTCATGCACCGCACCAAGACGATCGACTACGCGATCGTGCTGTCGGGCGAGGTCGTGCTGGTGCTCGACGATTCCGAGGTGACGATGCGCGCAGGCGACGTCTGCGTCCAGCGGGCGACCAACCACGCGTGGAGCAACCGCTCCGACAAGCCGTGCCGCATCGCCTTCATCCTGATCGATGGCGATGCGCCCGCCGGCGGCCACCACTAGAACTTCGGACCCGACGAGACGGGTTTGACGTTGCCGACGGTGAGCCGCAGCACGTAGACCGCGCCGAAGTTGGCCAGCACGATGCGGACGAGCTGGAACGCGGTCACCGTCGCGACGCCGAGACTGAGCGCCTTGGCGGTGATCGTCATCTCGGCGATCCCGCCGGGGCCGCAGCCGGTCAGCGCCGTGGCGAGCGGAATTCCCGACATCCAGGTCACGACGGCGGCGACCGCCGCCGACGCGAGAATTATGTAGCTGCCGTTGAGCAGCGCGATCGGGATGAACAGCCGGTAACGCAGGAAAAACTCGCGCTCGAAGCGCGACCCGAGCGCCATTCCGAGCATGAGCTGCGAGATGTTCGAGATCATCCGCGGGATCGCCGACAGGTCGGCCTCGAACACGGCGAACGCGGCGGTGACCAATAGCGGGCCCATCATCCACGGGTTCTGCAGCTTCAATCTCTGGAAGATGTAGCCGGCGGCGATGCTGACGGCGATCATCATCGCGAACGGCCCCGTGACGAACGGCAGCGCGAGCGGCGGCTCGCGGGCCCCGGCGGCGACGCCCGAGTAGGTCACCACCGCCGGCACGATGATCACCAGCATGACGACGCGCAGCGATTGCGCGATCGCGACCGCCGGCACCATGCCGCCATAGCGGCCGGCCAGCACCGACATCTCGGCGGCGCCGCCGGGCACGGTGGCGAAAAAGCACGTCGTCCTGTCGATTCCGCTGACCCGTGCCAGCAGGCGCCCGCCCACGGCCGCGACCGCCATCACCAGCACGCCGCCGAGCGCGATGACCCACGACTGCTCCACCAGCGCCGCCAGCACGGTGGGCGTGAAGTAGAGCCCGACGCCGGTGCCGATGAACACCTGACCGGCCTGTCGGCCGTAGGGAACGGGCTCGAGCTGCCTTCCGAGCAGGTTGGCGATGGCGATCGAAATCAGCGGACCCAGCATCCATGGGATCGGAATGTGCGCGAACTCGAAGGCGAGCGCGGTCGCCACCGCCAGCGCGAGGGCGACGGCCATTCGGATGAGGCGGGGGCGAAGCGAGGCGATTTGGCTCATTAACCGATTTCGGCGAAGCGGCGGATCGCGCGGATTCTACGTCCCCGCGCGCGATCCGGGCTCCGCGCCTTGGATTTGCAGCGCATTTTTCCCCACGGACCGGCGCTGCGTTCCACCCGCTGCAGTGCCGGGCCGTCTCCCGGTTCGCGCATGGGTGAAATGGGGCGGGATAGCCTTGCATCGCCGGGACTTATTGCTCTATCAACCTCCTGTCTCGCCACCCCCGTATTTCCCGAAATTTCCGGGCCGATCTCTAGGGCATCCAAAGGTACAAGAGGAGCCGCACTTTGCCGGAAGGTAAGGCCGCCAACGTGACCCACGCCGACATGGCCAATGCCATCCGCGCCCTCGTCATGGACGCGGTCGAGCAAGCGAACTCCGGCCATCCCGGCATGCCGATGGGCATGGCCGACGTGGCCACCGTGCTGTTCACGCGGTACTACAAATTCGACCCCGCCGATCCGGCGTGGCCCGACCGTGACCGATTCGTGCTTTCGGCAGGGCACGGCTCGATGCTCCTCTACGCGGTGCTACATCTCCTCGGCGTGAAGGAGATGACGATGGACGAGCTTCGCCGTTTCCGCCAACTCGACAGCCGCACCGCCGGACATCCCGAGTACGGCCACGCGCCGGGCATCGAGACCACGACCGGTCCGCTGGGACAGGGATTTGCCACCGCGGTCGGAATGGCGCTTGCCGAACGCCATCTTGCCACGCGCTTCGGCTCCGATCTTGTGGATCACTACACCTACGTTATTGCCGGCGACGGTTGTCTCATGGATGGCATCTCCCACGAGGCGGCGTCGCTCGCCGGTCATTTGAAGCTCAACAAGTTGATCGTGCTGTTCGACGACAATCATATTTCCATCGACGGGCCGACCGATCTCTCGGTATCGGATGACGTCCACGGACGCTTCAAGGCGTATGGCTGGGCGACCCAGGCGGTCGACGGGCACGACCCCGCCGCGGTCGCGCGCGCGATCGAGACGGCGCGCGCGTCGGATCGCCCGACCCTGATCGCCTGCCGCACCACCATCGGCTACGGCGCGCCGACCAAGGCGGGCACCGCCGGCACCCATGGTTCTCCGCTCGGCGCGACCGAGATCGCCGGCGCCCGCGAGAAGCTCGGCTGGCCGTACGCGGCCTTCACCGTCCCCGAGGCGATCAACACTGCCTGGCGCTCGGCCGGCGCGCGCAACGCCGACGCTCGCCGCGCCTGGCACGCGCGCCTCGATGTCGCGCCGAAAGAGAAGCGCGCTGCGCTGCTCGCGGCGTTGTCCGGCGATCTGCCGAAGTCGGTCGAGACGGCGGTCAACACCTTCAAGAAGACCATCAGCGACACCAAGCCGTCGTGGGCGACGCGCAAGGCATCGCAGGAAGTGCTCGAGGTCATCACGCCCCTCGTGCCGGAGATGGTCGGCGGCTCGGCGGATCTCACCGGCTCCAACAACACCAAGAGCAAGGTCGAGGCGATCCTGACGCCGAACTCCTACGGCGGCCGCTACATCCATTACGGCGTGCGCGAGCACGGCATGGCGGCGGCGATGAACGGGCTCGCGCTGCACGGCGGCATCATTCCGTACGGCGGCACGTTCCTCGTGTTCACCGACTACTGCCGGCCGGCGATCCGCCTCTCGGCGCTGATGCGTCTGCGGGTGATCTACGTGATGACCCACGATTCGATCGGCCTTGGCGAAGACGGCCCGACGCACCAGCCGATCGAGCACCTGGCGAGCCTCCGCGCGATGCCGAATCTCGCGGTCTATCGCCCGGCGGATGCGGTCGAGACCGCGGAGTGCTGGCTGCTCGCGTTGCAGGATCGGACGCGCCCGAGCATCCTGGCGCTCACCCGCCAGAACGTGGCGACGCTGCGCGTCGCCCACACCGACGAGAATCTCTCCGCCCGCGGCGCCTACGTGCTGCGCGAGGCCGAGGGCAAGCCGCGCACGGTGACCCTGATCGCCACCGGCTCCGAGGTCGAGATCGCGGTCAAGGCGCGCGATCTGCTGGCGGCGAAGAATATCGGCGCCGCCGTCGTTTCCATGCCGTCGTGGGAGCGCTTCGCGGCCCAGGACGAGGCCTATCGCCGGTCCGTCGTGAACCCGGACACCGTTCGCGTCTCGATCGAGGCGGCAAGCCCGTTCGGCTGGGAACAGCAGGTCGGCACCGACGGGCGCGGCGCCGCCATCGGCATCTCGTCGTTCGGCGCGTCCGCGCCGGCGCCGGAGCTCTACAAGCATTTCGGCATCACCGCTGAGGCGATGGCCGA
>DATJIG010000008.1:0-7792 GCA_035493495.1 Alphaproteobacteria bacterium | reverse complement strand
GCCCGCGCCCCTACCGCTTGTGCCAGCGCTCGGCGAGAGAGTCGTCGCGGGCGTCGGCCGACACCCACTTCGCGCCTTCCGCCGTGTCCTCGAGCTTCCAGAACGGCGCCTTGGTCTTGAGCCAGTCGATCAGGAACTGGCACGACTGGAACGCGTCCTCGCGATGCCCGGCGGCGGTAACGACGAGCACGATGCGATCGCCCGGCTCGAGATGCCCGTAGCGATGGATGATGAGCGACGCCTCCAACGGCCAGCGCGACCGTGCTTCGGCCTCGATGTCGGTGAGCTGGCGCTCGGTCATCGCCGGATAGTGCTCGAGCGTCATCGCCTTGACGGGCGCGCCGGCGTCTTTCTCGTGGCCGACGAAGTCGCGCACGGTGCCGATGAACGACACGACGCCGCCGATCGCGTGATTGCCGGCGGTGAGGTCGTGGATCTCGCGGCCGACGTCGAAGTCCTCGCGCTGCACGCGGATCATCGTCAGCCTCCGGTCACCGGCGGGAACAGGGCGACCTCGTCGCGGTCGTGGAGCCGGGTGTCGGCCTGGGCGAACTCCTGGTTGACGGCGACGCGCACGAACCCCGGCTGCTTCAGCGCCTCGGCGAAGCCGGGGCCGCGCGTCTTCAGCCAGTCGAGGAACTGGCCGACGGTCTCGACGCCGCCCGGCAGCGCCAGCGATTCCTCGGCGATGCCGGTCTTGGTGCGGACCCAGGCGAAATACAGGACTTTCATGGCTTGCCCATTGATTGGCCCTCTGGTCGGCGCTCTGGTCGCCCTGTGCGCATATCGGGGCCCGCGGTCAGGTGCGGGGCTCGGACGCCCGCAGCTTCGACGCGGCGTCGGCGGCGCGGCGGGCGCGCTCGCGGGCCTGGGGATCGGTGTCCATGTGCTTGAGGCCGTCGCGCAGGTAGTCGTAGCCGGTGATCAGCGTCAGCCCCGCGGCGATCCACAGGCAGGCGGCGCCGATCTCGCTGGCATAAAGCCACGACGGGCCGGATTCGCCCAGCAGCAGCAGGGCGATCGCCACCATCTGGATGCCGGTCTTCCACTTGGCGAGCCGGGTCACCGGCATGCCGACGCGGATCTCGGCCAGGAACTCGCGCAGGCCCGAGACCAGGATCTCGCGGCACAGGATGACGAGCGCCGCCAGCACCTGGAAGCCCTGCAAGCGGTCGGACGCCACCAGCATCAGGATCGCGGCGGCGACCAGCAGCTTGTCGGCGACCGGGTCGAGGAAGCGGCCGATGTCGGACTGCTGCTGCCACGAACGGGCGACGTAGCCGTCGAAGAAATCGGTGATCGACGCGCCGACGAACAGGATGCAGGAGAGGATGTTCGCCCAGTCGCGGTCGAGGTAGAACGCGGCGACCAGGGGCGGGATCACGAGAATCCGCGACAGCGTGAGGATATTGGGAAGCGTCAGCATCGCCGATCGTCTGGCGTCCAGGGAATGAAGTGTCATTTTACTCATCAGCCGCCGCCGTGGAAGTGATCATAGATGCGCTGGGCGAAGGCACGACTGATGCCCTTGACGGCGGTCAAATCGGTGACACCGGCGGCGGCGACACCGCGCGCCGATCCGAAATGATGGAGGAGAGCCCGCTTGCGGCTCGCTCCGATGCCGGGAATCTCGTCGAGCGGCGACTGCGAGATGCGCGCCGAGCGCCGCGCGCGATGCCCGGCAATGGCGAATCGATGCGCCTCGTCGCGCAGGCGCTGCAGGAAGTAGAGGACGGGGTCCTTGGGCGGCAGGCTGAACGGCTCGCGGCCCGGGATGAAGAAGCGCTCGCGCCCGGCGTCGCGATCCGGTCCCTTGGCAATGCCGGCGATCGGCAGGTCCTGGATGCCGAGGTCGGCGAACACGTCGCATGCCGACTTGAGCTGGCCGGCGCCGCCGTCGATCAGGACGAGATCGGGCCACTGGCCCTTCGAGCGGTCGGGGTCCTCCTTGAGGGCGCGGGCGAACCGCCGCGTCAGCACCTCGCGAACCATGCCGTAGTCGTCGCCGGGCTCGATGGCGCTGCGGATGATGAAACGCCGGTACGCGCTCTTGATCGGCCCGTCGGGGCCGGCGACCACCATGGCACCGATGGCGTCGGTGCCGCTGATATGACTGTTGTCGTAGACCTCGATGCGATCGGGCGCGCCGTCGAGCCCGAACACCTCGGCGACGCCCTCGAGCAGCTTGCGTTGCGAGGCACTCTCGGCGAAGCGGCGGGCGAGCGCCTCCTCGGCGTTGCGCTGGGCCTGCTCGACCAGTGCGCGCTTGGCGCCGCGCTCCGGCACCGCGATCTCGACCTTGCGCTCGGCGCGAAGGGCGAGCGCCTCGCTCATCAGTGCGTCGTTGGGGATCGCGCGGTCGAGCAGGATCAGCTTCGGCGGCAGGTGGTTGCCGTAGAACTGGCCGAGGAACGCTTCGAGCACCTCCTCGGGCGTCACGTCCTGGGACTGCGCCGGGAAAAACGCGCGGTTGCCGAAGTTCTGGCCGCCGCGGAAGAAGAACACCTGGATGCAGGCCTGACCGCCGGCCACCGCCAGCGCGACGATGTCGGCGTCGCCGAGCTCCAGTACGTTGACGTCCTGGCGCGCCTGGATGTGGCTCAGCGCGCGCAGGCGGTCGCGGTAGACCGCGGCGTCCTCGTAGGCCATCGCCTGGCTCGCCGCGTCCATGCGCTGGGCCAGGCTGTCCTTGATCTCGCGGCTCTTGCCGGTGAGGAAGGCGCGCGCCTCGCCGACGATCTGGGCGTAGGCCGCGGAATCGATGCGGCCGACGCACGGCGCCGAGCAGCGTTTGATCTGGTACTGCAGGCAGGGCCGTGTGCGGCTCGAGAACACGGTGTCGGAGCACGAGCGCAGCGGGAACGCGCGCTCCAGTGCGGCGAGCGCCTGGTTGACGGCACCGGCCGAGGCGAACGGGCCGAAGTATTCGTGGGCGTCGTTGCGCGCGCCGCGGTGCTTGTAGACGCGCGGCCACGGGTGATCGGCGGCGATGGCGATGAACGGGAACGACTTGTCGTCGCGCAGCAGCACGTTGTAGCGCGGCTTGAGGCGCTTGATGAGATTGCTCTCGAGCAGCAGCGCCTCGGCCTCGGTGTTAGTGATAACCACCTCGAGCTGCGCGGTCGCGGCGATCATGCGCTGGATGCGGATCGGCAGACGTTCGGGGCGGGTGTAGCTCGTCACCCGTTTCTTGATGTCCTTGGCCTTGCCGACGTAGAGGACCGCGCCCTCGCGGCTCAGCATGCGATAGACGCCGGGCTTGCCGGGCAGCGTCGGCAATTGCAGGCGCAGCGCGTCGACGCCGATCACTGGAGGTGCGGCGGTCGGGGTCTCGGCGGCGGCGTCGTCAGGAGCGTCGGACATGTTTTACGGACCAGCACAGGCAATGTCGGAAGCGCCGCCGCCCCCGTCAACCGCGGCCCGCGACGGCCCTCCGGGAGCCGTCGGATCACGCCGCAGAAATTTGGCAACAGGCAATTTTTCAGGGGCTGCCACGTTTCGGACACATATCCACGAACTCAGGGGATAACTCTGTGCGCAGGATGCTTCCGCAGCGGCCGGAACGGCGCCATCGTTGGTTTCTCACGTGTCTGCCTACAAAATGGGCAGTGCAAGGAATGTTTTGATTTTCCAGCAAAAAGCCGAATCGCAGGCGGGGTGACGCGGGATTGTCAGTGCGGTGTCACCGGCTCAGGTAGAACGATCGGGCCACGGGGGCGCCTGTGCACAACTCCAAAACCCCAAAGGTACCAAGGAATTCCGATACTTGGCCTAGCGGGCGGTAGGTGTTTGTTAACCCGGCGACATCGGTCCATGGCAATCGCGCGATCACCGTCCTGGACGTTCGCGGACGATTTCGACCCCGGCGCTCTCCGCGTCGGCGAAGATGTCAAGCTTCTCCACCCGCACCGTGACCGCACGAACGCGTGTGTCCTCGAAGGCCAGCGCCGCGATGCGCTCGGCCAGGGTTTCGAGCAGCTTGATGTGCTGCTCGGTGCACAGCGCGCGGATGCCGTCGGCGACTTTTTCGTAGCGCACGACCTTGCTCGGGTCGTCGCTTTCGGCGGCGTCGGTCTCGGTGGCGACGAGATCGAGATTGATCCGCACCCGCTGCGTCCCGCCCTGCTCATGGCGGAACACGCCGATGCGGCACGGCACCACGAGATCGCGCAGGAACACGCGGACGGTGCCGGGCGAGGCGGGCTGCGTCGAGTCGAGGCGGTCCGACGTGACGCGCGGTCGCGCGCCGAAGTGAACGATCTTGCCGGAGCGGTCGCGGTCGTCGGGCATGCCTCACTCCTCCATCGGGCCGAGACGGGGAAAGGTCCAGCCGAGATGCTGTCCCGAATCGAGGGCGATCATCTGCCCAGTGATCGACGGAGTCTCGAGCAGAAAACGCACCGCAGACGCGACTTCCTCGGGGGTCGCGGGACGCTTGAGCGGCGTCGCGCTCCACTGCTTGGCGAACTGCTCCTCGCTCTGCCGCGGGCTCGGCAGCACCGGGCCGGGGCCGATGGCGTTGACGCGGACGCGCGGCGCGAGCGCGAGCGCCATCGTCTGCGTCATCGTCCACAGCGCGGCTTTGCTCAGGGTGTAGCTGACGAAGTGCGGCGTCAGGTTCCACACCCGTTCGTCGACGAGATTGACGACCACGCCACCGGAGCCTGCCGGCAGCTCGCGCGCCAGCGCCTGGGTCAGCACGAACGGCGCCCGCAAATTCGCGTTCATGTGGCGGTCCCAGCTCGCCCGGGTGGCGGTCAGCGCCTCGTCGCGCTCAAACACCGAGGCGCTGTTGACCAGCACGCCGATGTGCCCGACCGCCTCGGTCGCGCGGATCAGCAGCGACGCGGTCGAGGTCTCGTCGGACAGGTCGCAGGCCAGCGCCGCGGCCTTGCCGCCCCTGGCCTTGATCTCGGCGACCAGCGCCTCGGCCTCGGCGTGCGACTGCAGGTGATGGACGGCGACGGCGTAGCCGGCGTCGGCGAGGCCGAGCGCGATGGCGCGGCCGATGCGCTTGGCGGCGCCGGTGACGAGGGCGGCGCGGGGAATGGGGAGGGGTGCGGGGATGGACATGGCGCGGAGAGTGGCGGGTCAGGCTGGCGGTGGCAAGCGTGCTTGGCGGTGCGAACGCCGTCGCCGGGGCTAGTGCCTGCGGCGGCCTCGGCCGCCCTTGGTGACACCTTTGGCCTTGGGGCCCATGCCCTGCGACGCGCGGGTGCCGGCGACGCCGGCCTTGGGCTTGGCGGCAAGCCCGCCGGCGCGCGCGTCGGCCAGCGCATCGGGCGACATGCCGAGCTCGATCGCTTCGAGCCGGCGGATCTCGTCGCGCATCCGCGCCGCTTCCTCGAACTCGAGCTCGCCCGCCGCGGCTTTCATCTTTTCCTCGAGCTCGGCGATGGTCGAGCGCAGGTCGCGGCCGACCAGCTCCTCGGGCCCGCCGGCATAGGTCGACGGCGTGACGTAGTCGGCCTCGTAGACCGAGGTGATGGCCTCGGCGATGCCTTTCTTGACCGACTCCGGGGTGATGCCGTGCTCCTCGTTCCACGCCTGCTGCTTGGCGCGGCGGCGGCCGGTCTCCTCGATCGCGGCGGTGAGCGAATTGGTCATCGTGTCGGCGTAGAGCAGGACGCGGCCGTCGATGTTGCGCGCGGCGCGGCCGATGGTCTGGATCAGCGACGTGCGCGAGCGCAGGAAGCCTTCCTTGTCGGCGTCGAGGATCGCGACCAGCGCGCACTCGGGGATGTCGAGGCCCTCGCGCAGCAGGTTGATGCCGATCAGCACGTCGAACGCGCCGAGGCGCAGATCGCGCACGATCTCGATGCGCTCCAGCGTCTCGATGTCGGAGTGCAGGTAGCGGACGCGCACGCCCGCCTCGTGCAGGTACTCGGTCAGGTCCTCGGCCATGCGCTTGGTCAGCGTCGTCACCAGCACGCGCTCGCCCTTGAGCGCCGCTGTGCGGCACTCGGCGAGCAGGTCGTCGACCTGGTGCTCGACCGGCCGGACGATGGTCTGCGGATCGATCAGTCCGGTCGGGCGGATGATCTGCTCGGCGAACACGCCGCCTGTGCGCTCCATTTCCCACGGGCCCGGCGTCGCCGAGACGAACACGGTGGGGCCGCGCAGCAAGTCCCATTCCTCGAACTTGAGCGGGCGGTTGTCGACGCACGACGGCAGGCGGAAGCCGAAGTCCGACAGGATCGACTTGCGCGCGAAGTCACCGCGGTACATGCCGCCGATCTGCGGCACGGTGACGTGGCTCTCGTCGACGATGATCAGCGCGTCCTCGGGCAGGTATTCGAACAGCGTCGGCGGCGGCTCGCCCGGCGCGCGACCGGTGAGATAGCGCGAGTAATTCTCGATGCCGGCGCAGTGGCCGGTCGCTTCCAGCATCTCGATGTCGAAACGCGTACGCTCCTCGAGGCGCTGGGCTTCCAGGAGCTTGCCCTGGGCGCGCAGCTCGACCAGCCGGTCCTTGAGTTCGGCCTTGATGCCGATCATCGCCTGGGTCAGCGTCGGACGCGGCGTGACGTAGTGGCTGCTCGGGTAGACGACGATCTCGTCGAGCTTCACCGTCGCCTCGCCGGTCAGCGGATCGAACTCGGTGATGGTGTCGACGTCGTCGCCGAACAGGCCGATGCGCCAGGCGTGGGATTCGGCGTGGGCCGGAAAGATCTCGATCGAATCGCCGCGGGCGCGGAACGTGCCGCGGGTGAGCACCGCGTCGTTGCGCTTGTACTGCAGCTCGACGAAACGCCGGAGCAGCGTCGTGCGGTCGATGCTCTCGCCGACGCGGACGCGCTGGGTCATGCGGCCGTAGGTCTCGACCGAGCCGATGCCGTAGATGCACGACACCGACGCGACGATGATGACGTCGTCGCGTTCGAGCAGCGCGCGCGTCGCCGCGTGGCGCAGGCGGTCGATCTCCTCGTTGATCGACGCGTCCTTCTCGATGTAGGTGTCGGTGCGCGGAACGTAGGCTTCCGGCTGGTAGTAGTCGTAGTACGAGACGAAGTACTCGACCGCGTTCTCGGGAAAGAACGACTTCATCTCGGAGTAGAGCTGGGCGGCGAGCGTCTTGTTGGGCGCCAGCACCAGCGCCGGGCGTTTGTACTGGGCGATGACGTGCGCCATCGTGAACGTCTTGCCCGAGCCGGTGACGCCGAGCAGCACCTGGTCGCGCTCGCCCTCCGCCAGCCCATTCACCAGCGACTCGATCGCCTGCGGCTGATCGCCGTTGGGCGAGAACGGAGCGGCGAGCTTGAAGTTGGCGGGAACGCGCGGGCGGGGCGCGATGCCTTCGAAGTCGCGCTCGGGGCTCCGCGCCGGTGGCCGAAAGGTCGAACTCATGGTCCCCTATATAGGAACGGCGCCGGTTCGAGGCTAGTGCGCTCCGGCCGGCCTCGGCCTGTTCCGCGGCCGAAGCGGAGCCGTACGGCCGTCCCTGCCGGCTCCCTCGCGACGGCATGGCAGCCGTGGCCGGGACGCAACTCGGCGCTGAGCCCCTCTTTTTGGAAACGGACGGGGCGCAACCCGTCCGGAAGATTGGATTTTCGCTTTCCGCCGTTGCACGGCGGGGCCTCCGCCTTTACCCTGCGCCGCCCGCGCCACCGCGCGGTTTTTTTGTTCCACGCCCAATCCCCGGACGCTCGAATCATGGCTTTCCTCGCCTCTCGCCTCAGCGCGGTCAAACCCTCGCCCACCATGGCCATCACGGCGCTCGCCGCCGAGCTCAAGGCCAAGGGCCGCGACGTCATCGGCCTGGCGGCCGGCGAGCCGGACTTCGATACGCCGG
>DATJIG010000007.1:0-3017 GCA_035493495.1 Alphaproteobacteria bacterium | reverse complement strand
GACGACAAGGACGACCGCGCCGGCGTCAAGTTCGCCCGCATGGACCTGATCGGCCTGCCGTGGCAGGTGGTGATCGGCCCGAAGGGCGCCGAGAAGGGCATCGTCGAACTGAAGCGCCGCAAGACCGGCGAGAAGGCCGAGGTGTCGCTCGAGTCGGCGCTGGCACGACTGACCGGGAACTAGCCCGCATGCATTCATCCGCAATTTATGTCGTCACACCCGCGCAAGCGGGTGTCCAGGGCCGCCGCTATGAATCTCGCGGCCTCTGGATTCCCGCTTTCGCGGGAATGACGAAAACGGAGTAGTCGATGTTTTCACCCTTCGAGCGGATGGTGGCGCTGCGGTACCTGAGGGCGCGGCGGCGCGAGGGCTTCATCTCGGTGATCGCCGGATTCTCGTTGCTCGGGATCATGCTCGGCGTGGCGACGCTGATCATCGTCATGAGCGTGATGAACGGCTTCCGCGACGAGCTGCTCGGCCGCATCCTCGGCGTCGGCGGCCACATGACGGTAATCGGCGCCAACGGCCCGATGAGCGACTTCGACGGCATCGCGGCCCGCATCCGCGCGGTGCCGGGCGTGGTCGCCGCCGATCCGCTGGTCGACGGCCAGGTGATGGCGACGTTCCGCGGCAACGCCGGCGGCGCGCTGGTCCGTGGCGTGAAGCCCGAGGATCTGGCCAAGCAGGGCCTGATCGCCAACAACATAAAGGAAGGCGATTTCGGCGCGTTCAAGGGCACCGACGTGGTTCTGATCGGCACCCGCATGGCGCAGCGCTACGGCCTGTTCGTCGGCGACTCGGTAACGCTGATCTCGCCCAAGGGCAACGTCACCGCCTTCGGCACGATCCCGCGCACGCGCACCTTCAAGGTGGTCGGCGTGTTCGAGGTCGGCATGTACGAGTACGACAACTCGTTCATCTACATGCCGCTCGAGGCGGCGCAGTCGTTCTTCCAGATCGACAACGCGGCGTCGGCGATCGAGGTCTGGCTCGACGACGCCGACAAGGCACCCGGCCTGCGACGGGTCATCGCCAACGCGGCGCAGGCGCCGGTGCGCGTCCAGGACTGGCAGCAGGTGAACTCGAGCTTCTTCACCGCGATCCAGGTCGAGCGCAACGTCATGTTCCTGATCCTGACGCTGATCATCATCGTCGCCGCGTTCAACGTCATCTCCGGCCTGATCATGCTGGTGAAGGACAAGGGCCGCGACATTGCCATCCTGCGCACCATGGGGGCGACGCGCGGCATGGTGATGCGCATCTTCCTGCTGGCGGGCGCCTCGGTCGGTGTCGTCGGCACGCTGCTGGGCTTCGGGCTCGGCATGCTGTTTTGCGCCAACATCGAGCACATCCGCCAGCTCATCCAGAAGCTGACCGGCACCAACCTGTTCTCGCCCGAGATCTACTTCCTGTCGCAGCTTCCGGCGAAGGTCGACGCGCAGGAAGTGGCGACCGTGGTCATCATGTCGCTGGTGCTGTCGCTGCTGGCGACGCTGTATCCGTCGTGGCGCGCCGCGCGCCTCGATCCGGTCGAGGCGCTCCGCTATGAGTGATGTCGCTCCGATCGTTCTGCGCGGCATCCGCCACGCCTATTCCGAAGGCGAGGGGCAGCAGCTCGAAGTGCTGAAGGGCGTCGATCTCACCGTCGGTTCGGGCGAGATCGTGGCGCTGGTCGGCGCCTCGGGCACCGGCAAATCGACGCTGCTGCACATCGCCGGATTACTTGAGCAGCCGACCGCCGGCGAGGTCGTCGTCCTCGGCACGTCGTGCGCCAAGCTGCCCGACGCCGAACGCACCAAGATCCGCCGCGAGCGGATGGGTTTCGTCTACCAGTTCCACCATCTGCTGCCGGAGTTCTCGGCGCTCGAGAACATCGTGCTGCCGCAGATGATCGCCAACAAGTCTAAGCGCGAGGCGAGCGTGCGCGCGCTCGAATTGCTCGACCTCGTCGGCCTCAAGCCGCGCGCCAAGCATCGGCCGGCCGAGCTGTCGGGCGGCGAGCAGCAGCGCGTGGCGATCGCCCGCGCGCTCGCCAACGGCCCGAGCGTGTTGCTGGCCGACGAGCCGACCGGCAACCTCGATCACCAGACCGCAGAGACCGTGTTCCAGATGCTGGTGAAGGCGCTGCGCGCGACCGGCAAGGGCGCGCTGATCGCCACCCACAATCCGGAGCTCGCCGCGCGCATGGACCGCACGGTGACGATCGACGACGGGCTGCTGATCAACACGGGAATGCGCACCTGAGCGGTGCGCGGGACCGGCATGCGGAGGTAACTACTTCGCCTCGACCGTCAGCGGCTCGCCCTTGACGCCGATGTAGGTGACGAGAATGCGGACCGGTGTCGTGCCGGTGTTCGTCCCCTGATGGCTGCGGCCGATGGTCTCGGCGAAGGCGTCGCCGGCCTTGTAGCGGTTGACCACGCCGCCCTCGGCCTTCACTTCGAGATCGCCCTGCAGCATGTAGGCGATCGACGGCACCGGATGGCGGTGCAGCGGCGTCGTCGTGCCGGGCGCGATCTCGATGATCATCGTCGTCACCTCGGGCGTGCCGGTCGGATAGGCGAGGGTGTCGCCGGTGTTGGTCTTGCCGGTCTGCAGCAACACCTTGCCGGTGATCGCCTCATCGGCCCGCACGGTCTGCGGCAACGCGAGCGCGATGAAGAGGAGGGCGGCGACGGTGCGGACGATCATGGTGGCTCCCCGGTTGGCTGCCGCGAGCTTAGCGGACCCTTGCACAAAAAGCTGGGCACCAAAGCTGGGGATAATTCCACAGGTTCGATCAATCCCTCGTGGGCCGGCCTTGTGACCGAGGCCGAGCTATGGAATCTTTCCGCATGGGTTACGCCGATTTCGTCCACCTCCGCGTCCACACCGCCTATTCGCTCCTCGAAGGGGCGATCAAGATCCCCGATCTTGCCAAGCTGTGCGTCAAGAAGCAGATGCCGGCGGTGGCGATCACCGACACGCGCAACCTGTTCGGCGCGCTCGAGTTCTCCGACAAGATGTCGTCGAGCGGC
>DATJIG010000006.1:0-2806 GCA_035493495.1 Alphaproteobacteria bacterium | reverse complement strand
TCACGTCGTCGGCATGAAGTCGGTCGACGCGCCCGACATCTCCGTGGTCCAGAACCAGGAGGCATAGCGGCTCCGCCGCTCTTCGCTCATGTCCGACAACTCCTTCGGTCACCTGTTCCGCGTCACCACGTGGGGCGAGAGCCACGGTCCGGCGATCGGCTGCGTCGTCGACGGCTGCCCGCCGCGCATTCCGCTGGTCGAGGCCGACATCCAGCACTGGATGGAAGCCCGCAAGCCCGGCACGTCGCGCTTCACGACGCAGCGCCGCGAATCCGATCTCGTCAAGATCCTGTCGGGCACCTTCGAGGGCCAGACCACCGGCACCTCGATCAGCCTGCTGATCGAGAACGAGGACACGCGGTCGAAGGACTACGCCGACATCAAGGACAAGTTCCGGCCGGGCCACGCCGACTACACGTATTGGAAAAAATACGGAGTGCGGGATTACCGCGGCGGTGGGCGGTCGAGCGCGCGCGAGACGGCGTGCCGCGTCGCCGCCGGCGGCATCGCCCGCAAGATCATCCCCGGCGTCACCATCAGGGGCGCGCTGATCCAGATGGGCGACCTCAAGGTCGACCGATCCAAGTGGGACTGGGACGAGTGCCAGAAGAATCCGTTCTGGTGCCCCGACAAGGCGATGGCCGAGCGCTGGGCCGAGTTCCTCGACGCGACCCGCAAGCGCGGCTCGTCGACCGGCGCGATCATCGAGATCGTCGCCTCGGGCGTGCCGGCGGGTTGGGGCGCGCCGATTTACGGCAAGCTCGACGCCGACCTCGCCTCGGCGATGATGGGCATCAACGCGGTGAAGGGCGTCGAGATCGGCGCCGGCATGGGTGCGGCGGCGCTGTCGGGCGAGGACAACGCCGACGAGATGCGCATGAAGGGCAACGACGTCGAGTTCCTGTCGAACCAGGCCGGCGGCATTTTGGGCGGCATCTCGACCGGCCAGGACATCGTCGTGCGCTTCGCGGTGAAGCCGACCAGTTCGATCCTCACGCCGCGCCGCACCGTCGACGTCAACGGCAACGACACCGAGATCTCGACCAAGGGCCGCCACGATCCCTGCGTCGGCATCCGCGCGGTGCCGGTCGGCGAGGCGATGATGGCCTGTGTGCTGGCCGACCACTTCCTCCGCCACCGCGCGCAAGTCGGCGAGCCGCGGGTTTAAGGCGGAGCCACAGGCCCCCTTTGGTTTTGCCGTTATCGTCATGCCCGGCCTTGCGCCGGGCATCCACGTTCTTTGTCTTCGCTTCGAGACTCCGAACAACAAGATAAAACACGTGGATGCCCGCCTTCGCGGGCATGACGCAGAATGAAGATCACCGGTTCCGGCGAGCCACGCCCCTAGGCTTTCGCTTTCGCCGGCGCCTTCGGCTTTCTCTCCGGGGCGTCGCGCTTGGCGTCCCGCTTTTCCAGGAACCCGTGGTTCTCGGCGCGGATGCGCGCAGCCGCCTCGTCGTAGAGGAACGGCAGGAAGGCGTAGCGCTTGCCGCGCGTCATCGGCTCCACCGAGTGCAGCAGCGAGCACGAGAACACCAGCGCCCCGCCGAGCGGCGGCCGGTAGGTGCGCGGGCCGTATTCGGGAAAGCCGATCTCGCCGCCCTCGTAGTCGTCGTTGAGGTTGATCGACACCGCGAAGCGGCGATGCGCCGTCGCCCGCGTCGTATTGTCGCGGTGCGGGCGGAAATGACCATTGTCCTCGGCGGCGTAGCAGGCGATCAGATAGCGCTCCATGCGGGTCGCCTCGAACTGATAGGCACGCAACACCTGCGGCGCGATGCGACGGCGAATGCAGACCTGGGTGTCCTTGACGATCTGCGGATCGCCGATGGCGCAGTCGCGGCGGCGCTTGAAGCTGTGGTCGAGCACGCCGACGGTCTTCTCTGTCGAGTCGCGCATGAAGCCCGAGTCGGAACCGCCGTCCGACTCGAACAGATCGACGAGGCGGCGGCAGAAATCCGGCTCGAACACATTGGGCAGAAGCAGCACCGGAGCCCATGCTTCGACGCCCGATCCGGGCACCGGCGGCAACGCATCGAGAGTGGCGTTGATCTCGGCGATGTCGCGGCAGTCGGCCGCGAACGGCACGACGCGCAGCACCCGCAACTGCGGATCGAGGACGACCCACAGCCGCCGTACGCGGACCTCGCTGCGGGCGAAGTCGGCATCGGTCGCGACGGCGCCATAAAGTCGACTGGCGGTACCGTCGGGATCGAACAGGTAGCGGTAGCCGGGATAGCGATCCGCCAGCCGGTGCTCGATCTCGTCGCACGGATCGAGGCTGATGCCGAAGAACGCGGCAGTCGTGTCGTCGAAGACGTCGGCGCGCTCGCGCATTGCCGCCAGCGCCGCCCGGCTGTGCGCATCGGTCGACGACGCGAAGAAGCACAGCACCACGTAGCGCCCCGCGACGGTGTCGAAGGCGTAGCGCGGGTTGGTGGACGAGCGCGCCACGAACCAAGGCGCGGTGTCGCCCGGAGCCAGATTGACGAAGGTCACCATGCGACGCTCCCAGGAACGCGTGAACGCGTGAGCACCGGAAAGCGCGACTGGAGCCAAGCATAGCCATGTGCGGGACCGTGGGGGAGTCGGGAGTGGTATGGCGGTTCATCTTCGGTCTCGCACCGAAGCCCCGCCCTCTTGCCTCTTGCGAGGTTTGGGGGCGGGGCTGGTGAGAGGCGTGCTTTCTCGGCACCGCGGATGAGTTCCGCGATGTGAGGGCTGGCGCCGGTGACCGCGAACGACCGTGGCCACCTTCTTTCGTCCCTGGGGGCGCGATGAGCCGGACCCAGGGTGGTCAATCCCC
>DATJIG010000005.1:0-10375 GCA_035493495.1 Alphaproteobacteria bacterium | reverse complement strand
CGGGTTTCCGGCGACGAGACCGTGCGTGCCTTCAGCATCAGGATGCTGGCGATGATCTGGAGACTGTTGCTGACGCGATGGTTCATCTCCTCGAGCAGAAAATCCTTCTGCCTGAGCAGCTCGTTTTTTTCGCCGTCGAGGGCGCGGCGATCGGTGACGTCTTCGATCTGCATCAAAATGTGCTTGCCGGGCTGGTCCGCGTAAACCAGGCGGCTTGCATTGATCAGCAGCGTGCGCGGTCCGAGTTTGGGGAACACGCGTCCGAGTTCGAATGGGGGAACGTCTCGGTCGTGCGAAAAGAGGGCAAGCAGCCCGCCCTGGAGATCGGGGTTCTGGAAAGCGCCGCTCGCGATCTTGCCGAGTGTCTCGTTCAGGATGTCGTCGGCTTGTGTGGAATAGGTGGTGGAGAAGGCGGGACTGGCGGCGACAACTCGGAGCTTGCTGTCGAGGATCAGCACGCATTGTTCGGTGTTCATTCCCGCAGGCCCCTGAGGGGTTTCGGGATTAGGCACGTGAAGGTTGTTGGTCATGACTCACAGTGTTCTCTATTCCTGCGGATAGATACAAAGAACGCGAGGTTTGATCCCTTTTGCGGATTTGATACTGCACTGCCGGTATTTATGGCGGTGGTCGGGTGTCCCTGGCGTGCGAAAGCGTCTACCTGTGGTAAATGCATCAGATGTCGCCGGACGCGGACGGCCGCAGCGCGCGCCAATGTCGAATCACGGAAAACGAGCGGAAAATGCCGACGGCCACGCTCGTAGCGTGTTGAAGCGAAGCACATAAGCCAGTGGAGATTTGATGATCGAGCTCTATTCATGGGCGACGGGGAACGGGCGCCGGGCGTCGATCGCGCTCGAGGAATCGGGCCTCCTCTACGAGGTCCATCCGATGGAGCTGTCGACCAAGATCCAGAAGGAGCCGTGGTTCCTCGCCCTTAATCCCTACGGGCGCATCCCGGTGATCGTCGACCGCGACGAGCCTGGGCCGGTCGTGGTGTTCGAATCGGGCGCGATCCTGATGTACGTGGCCGAGAAGGCGGGCAAGCTGTTGCCCACGTCCGGGGCGGCGCGGGCGGAAACGCTCAAGTGGCTGTTCTTCCAGACCAGCGGCGTCGGGCCGATGGCGATGCAGGTGCATTGGCTCGCCCGCGAGCGCGATGCCGGCAAGCCGCATCAGAACCTCGACGTCTACCGCGACGAGGTCAAGACGCTGTACGGGATCATGGACCGGCGGTTCGGCGAAGCGCCGTATCTCGCGGGCGAGTTCTCGATCGCCGACATCGCGGCGTACCCATGGGTGTTCCGCCACCCGATGCAGGGCATCGATCTCGCGGGATATCCGGCGCTCAACGACTGGTTCGCGCGGGTCGGCGCGCGGCCGGCGGTGAAGCGCGGCATGAACGTGCCGCCGCGCAAGGACGGGCTGTGACGGCGGAGCGGAAAGCGCGCTAGGCGGCGAGCGTCGCGCGGATCTCGTCGATCAGCGCGGCGTCGGTGATCGGCTTGCGCAACACCTTGCCCGAGGCCTCGATCGTCGGCACGTCGTAGCCGGTGACGTAGATCACCTTGATGTTCTGGCGCCGCATCCGCGCCATCCGCGCGAGCGCGAAGCCATTGACGCCATTGGGCATGACGAGATCGGTCAGCAGCAGATCGACCGGCTCCTCGGCGCGATCGAGCGCATCGAGAGCCTCGTACGAGGTCGGCGCTGCGATGACCTGGAAACCGGCCGAGCTCAACGCCTTCTGCGCCGCGTACAGAAACGAATCCTCGTCGTCCACGAGCAATATGCGGGACATTGTGCCACCCCCTTAACATTGGCACCGAACGAAACTCCGCTGGAATTCTACTTGCCACTGCGGAGGCCACAAGCCCTAATGGCCGTCATTCTCCGTCATCGCCTCAGTGAACCCAAGGGTTTAGCCCGATCTCTCGATCGGCCTCATACCCTTTGAACCATCGAGACACTTATGGCCGCAACGACCGACGTCATCCCGCAAATCCTCACCAAGCATGAGAATTACCTGCTCGGCCAGTGGCTGGCCAAGCTGACCGCCTCCGGCGTCGAGGTCGGCGACAAGACCGAGCTCAACGACCAGGCCCGCCGCTTCGTCGCCGGGCTGCGCAAGGGCAGTGAGGGCGGCCGCCCGGACAACATTTCCGGTCCCGAGTGGGCCGATGCCCGTGCGGTACTGGAGGATGTCTCGCGCTCGGGTACGATGCGCGGGGCCACACCCTCACAGATCGCGACCTTCGTGTTCTCGCTCAAGGAGCCGTTATTCGAGCTGCTACGCCGCGAGAACGGCAGCGACGCCGGCAAGCTCGCGGGGGAGATCTGGACCGCGACCCAGCTGCTCGACAGGCTGGGGCTCTATACCACCGAGATCTTCCAGAGGAGCCGCGAGGAAGTCATCGCCCGCCAGCAGGATGAGCTGCTCGAGCTGTCGACCCCGGTCGTCAAGCTCTGGGAAGGCGTCCTCGCCCTGCCGATCATCGGCACACTCGACAGCGCCCGCACCCAGGTCGTGATGGAGAACCTGCTGCAGGAAATCGTCAATTCCGGTGCCGAGATCGCGATCGTCGACATCACCGGCGTCCCGACCGTCGACACGGTCGTCGCCCAGCACCTGCTCAAGACCATCTCGGCCGCTCGTTTGATGGGCGCCGACTGCATCATCAGCGGGATCCGGCCGCAGATCGCCCAGACCATCGTCCATCTCGGCGTCGAGCTCTCCGTCGTGTCCAAGGCGACGATGGCCGACGCGTTCGCGCTTGCCCTCCGCCGCCTCGGCAAGACGATCACGGATCGCGAGCGCAAGTCGCCGGTCAAGGCGGACTAGCCGCGATGGAACAGATACCGATTCTGCGGATCGGCGATTGCCTGCTGGTCAGCATCCAGGTCGACATGCACGACCGCCTGGCGATGGCGCTGCAGGACGACCTGACGAACAAGGTGGTGCAGACCCGGGCGCGCGGCGTGATGATCGACATCTCGGCGCTCGAGATCGTCGATTCGTTCATCGGCCGCATGCTCAACAACATCGCGTCGATGGCGCGCGTGCTCGACGCGGTGACGGTCGTCGTCGGCATGCGGCCGGCGGTGGCGATCACGCTGGTCGAGCTTGGCTTGGGTCTCTCGGGGGTGAAGACCGCCCTGGATGTCGATAAAGGCCTGGCGCTGATCCGCCACCTGATCGACGAAGGGGAGGGCGGAGCCCTTGATCGTCGACAAGAGTGAAACGATGAACATACAGGCGGCCGAGGACGTGGTGCGGGTGCGACAGCTCGTTCGCGCCCGCGCGGTGGCCGTCGGCTTCAGCCTCGTCGATCAGACCAAGATCATCACTGCCGCCAGCGAGATTGCGCGCAATACGGTGGACTATGGCGGTGGCGGAAAGGTCGTGATCGACGATGTCCGCTCCGGCGTCCGCAAGGGGCTGCGCCTGGTGTTCTCCGACGAGGGACCGGGAATTCCCGACGTCCAGCGGGCGTTGCAGGATGGCTACACCACCGGCAGCGGTCTCGGCCTCGGCCTGAGCGGCGCCAAGCGCCTGTCGAGCGAGTTCGATATCAAATCGGCGCCCGGAGCCGGAACGACGATTACCCTTATCCGTTGGAAGTGACATGGTCGTCGACGTCGCGGAACCTACTCATGTCTCCGCCGCCCGGCGGAGCGCCATCGATGCGGCGAAGGCCCTCGGCTTTGACGAACTCCGTTGCGGCCGGGTGGCTCTGGTCGCGACCGAAATGGCCAGCAACCTGATCAAGCATGCCCCGGGCGGTCGCATTTTCGTGACGCGGTACTCTGATGTTTCCGGCAAGGGCGTCGAGGTGATGTCGCTCGACAAGGGCGAGGGCATCGCCGACTTGCCGCGGGCGCTCGAGGACGGCTTTTCCACCCGCGGCACGCCGGGCGGCGGCCTGGGGACGATCCGGCGCCAGGCCGATGATTTCTGGGTGTTCTCGCGGCCCGGACAGGGCACCGCCATCATGGCGCGCATCGGGGCGCCCGCCGACGGCGAGCCCACGGTGTCGGCGACCGTGGGATCGGTGCTGGCGCCCTATCCCGGCGAGACTCTGTGCGGCGACGCCTGGGCGGTGTCGCAGGGCCCCGACGGGCCCACGCTGCTGGTGGTGGACGGTTCCGGACACGGGCCGCTGGCCGAGATCGCGGCGCGCGCGGCGGTCGAGGCGTTCCGCGCGTCGACAGCGCAGTCCTGCGTCGGCCTGATAGAGGACATCCATCGCGCGCTGGAGCCGACCCGCGGCGCCGCGGTCGCGATCGCCCGCATCGACCGTTCCCATCGCCTAGTGCGCTACGTCGGCATCGGCAACATCAGCGGTGCCCTGCTCACCGATGGCAGAATGCGACGCATGGTGTCCCACAACGGCATCGCCGGCCAGATCGTCCACCGGATCCGCGAGTTCGAGTATCCCTTTACCTCGGTCCCGACCGTCATCATGCATTCGGATGGTCTGTCGAGCCGATGGGATCTCGGCACCTATCCCGGGCTCGCCATGAGCCACCCGAGCGTGATCTCCGGCGTCCTGTTCCGCGATTTCGCGCGGGGACGGGACGACGCCTCGATCGTGACGCTGAGGGGCTGATGGACGCGCGCATCCTTACGACCGCGATCGAGCACGAAACCGACATCATCGTCGCGCGCCAGCGGACCCGCACGATCGCGGCGAAGATGGGTTTCGACGCGCAGGATCAGACGCGGATCACCACCGCGGTGTCGGAGATCGTCCGCAACGCCCTCGAATACGCGGGCGGCGGGCGAATCGAGTATCGCGTGCGGGACGTCGGCCTTGCGCAAATGCTGGAGATCGTCGTCTTCGACAAGGGCCCGGGCATCAGCCACATCGCCGACGTTCTCGCCGGTCGCCATCGCTCGACCACGGGCATGGGCGTCGGCATCGTCGGCGCCCGGCGGTTGATGGACGATTTCGCCATCGACACCGCGGCCGACTCCGGTACGAAGGTCGTGCTCGGCAAGCGTCTCCCGCCGCGCGCGCGACGCGTGATGCCCAAGGTCGTCGCCGGGATCTGCGAGACGCTGGCGGTCGAGGAACGCCTCGATCCCATCAACGAAATCCGCAACCAGAACCGCGAAGCGCTGATACAACTCGGCGAGCTGCAGCGCCGCCAGGAGGAGCTCGAGCAGCTCAACCAGGAGCTGCAGGACACCAATCGCGGCGTGGTCGCGCTCTACGCCGAGCTCGACGAGCGCGCCGACCACCTGCGGCGCGCGGACCAGCTCAAGTCGCGATTCCTGTCCAACATGAGCCACGAGTTCCGCACGCCGTTGAACTCGATTCTGTCGTTGTCGCGGCTGCTGCTCGACCGCGTCGATGGCGAGCTGACGGCTGAGCAGGAAAAGCAGGTCACGTTCATCCGCAAGGCCGCCGAGAACCTCACCGAGCTGGTGAACGATCTGCTCGACATCGCCCGCGTCGAGGCCGGCAAGGTCGTGGTCACGCCGAAGGAGTTCACCGTCGGCGACCTGTTCGGCGCGCTCCGCGGCATGCTGCGCCCGCTATTGGTGGGTGACGCCGTGACGCTGGTGTTCGAGGACCCGAAGGCGCCGCTTCCGCTGATCACCGATGAGGGCAAGGTGTCGCAGATCCTGCGCAACTTCCTCTCCAACGCGATCAAGTTCACCGAGCGCGGCGAGGTCCGGGTATCGACGATGCACGATGCCGAGAAGGGTACCGTCACCTTCGAGGTGAAGGATAGCGGCGTCGGCATCGCGCCGGAGGACATCGGCGCGATCTGGGAGGAGTTCGAGCAGGTTGCCAACCACCTGCAGGGCCGCACGAAGGGCACCGGCCTCGGCCTACCGCTCGCGAAGCGACTGGCGACGCTCCTCGGCGGCTCCGTTTCCGTCGAGAGCGTACCGGGGCAGGGCTCGACGTTCCGGCTGACGGTGCCGCGGGTGTTCGTCGGCGCCCGCGAGGAGGCGGCCGTCACCGTGGAGTGGAAGCTCGAGCCCGACCGGCTGCCGGTGCTGGCCCTCGAGGACAACGCGGCAGACGCCTTCAGCATCGAGCGGGCGCTCGCGCACTCACGCTACCAGGCGATTCCGGCGCGGGATATTGCCGAGGCGCGCCGGGTGCTGGAGCGTGTGACGCCGTCCGCCATCCTCCTCGACGTCATGCTCGCGACCGAGGAGAGCTGGCGCTTCCTCATCGAGATGAAGCACAACGACAAGACCCACGGCATCCCCATCATCGTCGTGTCCACCACCGACGAGGAGCGCAAGGCGCGCAGCTTCGGCGCCGACGACTACATCTCCAAGCCTGCCGACCCGGGCCGCCTGATCCGGGCGTTGGACGCGGTGACCGGCTCTCATTCCGTCACAAAGGTGCTACTGGTCGATGACGAGGAGATGTCGCGCTATGTCGTTCGACAGCTCCTGCCCCGGGGGGCCTTCGACCTCCAGGAGGCGGCGACGGCGCTCGACGGCCTGCAGAAGGCGGCCACCGACGTGCCGGATGTGATCCTGTTCGACCTGAAGATGGACAACATCGACGGTTTCGCGTTCCTCGAGCGTCTCGGAAAGGCCGAGAAGCTCAGCCACGTGCCCGCCGTCGCCATCACCTCGATGCACCTCGGCGAGAACGACCGCCGCCGGCTCGCTCGCAGCGCCAAGGTGATCTCCAAACACGAGTTGACCACCGATGTCCTCGTCGGCGCGATCCGCAGCGCCCTGGACCGGGTGGGCAGTCCCGCACCATGACCGACGCTGCCTCCAGAATCCTCGTCGTCGACGATGACGATTCGGGCCGCTATCTCAAGTCGCATATCCTGCGCCGCGCTGGGCATCTGGTCATTGAGGCCGGGAACGGCCGTGATGCGCTGCGCACGATCGCCGAGGAGAAACCGGCGCTCGTCGTGCTCGATATCAAGCTGCCCGACATCAACGGCATCGAGGTCTGCCGACAGATCAAGGCCGCGGACCCGAGCGTCCTCGTACTGCAGACCTCGGCGGCATTCGTCGGCAAGAAGGACCGCGCGCGGGGTCTGGTCGGCGGCGCCGATTCGTTCCTGATCGAGCCGATCGAGGTCGAGGAGCTCACGGCGACCGTGGAGGCGCTGCTGCGACTCCACCGCGCCGAACAGAGCCTGCGTCGCGCCAACGAGGCGCTCGAGGAGCGCGTCGCCGAGCGCACGCGCGAGATCTCCGAGATCAACCAGCGGCTGGTTGAGGAGATGCGCCAGCGCGCCGAGGCCGAGGAGATCGCGCGTCATGTCCAGAAACTCGAGGCGCTCGGGCAGCTCACCGGCGGCATCTCGCACGACTTCAACAACCTGCTGACGATCATCACCGGCAATCTGGAATCCTTGCGGCGCGAGATGGCCAAGTGCATGCCGGACGCGGATCGCCTGCGGCGGCTGTCGGACAACGCGTTTCATGGTGCCCAGCGCGCGGTCGGTGTGACCCAGCGGCTGCTCGCGTTCTCGCGGCGTCAGTCGCTTCGCAGCGTCGCCATCGAGGCCAACGGGTTCGTGCGCGGCATGAACGACCTGCTGCGCCAGACGCTGGGCGAGCGGATTTCGGTCCGCATCCGCACTGCGTCCACACCGCTGGTGGTGCAGAGCGACCCCAGCCAGCTCGAATCGGCGATTCTCAATCTGGTCATCAACGCGCGCGACGCGATGCCGGCCGGCGGCGAGGTGTCGATCTCTGTCGAGAGTCCGGATGGCGGCAACGCGGCCTCGGCCGGAGGCCGCGTCGCGATTTCGGTCGCCGACAACGGCTCGGGCATGCCGCCGCATGTGTTGAAGTATGCGTTCGAGCCGTTCTTCACCACCAAGGACGTCGGCCACGGCACCGGGCTCGGGCTGTCGCAGGTGTACGGTTTTGTGCGTCAGAGCGGCGGCGACGTGACGATCGACAGCACCGTCGGCGCCGGCACCACCGTCCGTATCGTGCTCCCGCAGGCGGACGTCCCGGCGGCGATGCTGGGCGAGTCCGAGATCGCGGTCGACCGGGTCACAATGAACGAGAGCATCACGGTGCTCGTGGTCGAGGACAACGAGCAGGTGCGCGAGCACTCGGTCGATCTCCTGACGGAGCTCGGTTACCGCGTGCTTCAGGCCTCCAACGGTAACGAGGCGCTGTCGATCCTCGATGCCGAGCCGGCGAACCTTCTGTTCACCGACGTCGGCCTGCCCGGCGGCATGTCGGGAGAGCGGCTCGCCGAAGAGGCGCAGCGCCGCCACCCCGGGCTGAAGGTGCTCTACACCACCGGGTACGACCGCACCATTGCGGCCGAATCGGCGGCGCTGGGACTGGCATCCATCCTGCCCAAGCCTTTTACGTTCGCCGCCCTGTCCGACGCGGTGTCGAAAGTCTTGCGCTCCGGAAACGAAGGTCAACTCATCCTCGTGGTCGATGACGAGTCGCTGATCCGCGAGGGCGTGGTCGAGATGCTGCACGATCTCGGCTTCGAGACCGAGGAGGCCGGGTCGTCCGAAGAGGCGTTGCGGAAAGTGGAGAAGGGGGGCCGCCGGATCGATGGCGCGATCGTCGACATCGGCCTTCCCGACCGTCGCGGCGACGTGCTCGCCGACGAGATCCGGCGCGTGAAAGGCGAAATGCCGATCATCATCGCCACCGGCTACTCCGAGCGTTCGGTCACGTCCGGGCGCGGCAAGGGTCCGCGGATCGCGTTTCTCCAGAAGCCGTTCTACTCCGAGGACATGGAGACGGCGCTCAAGGCCGTGGGCCTGATGCACTGATCTTGATGCACCGGGGGCGCGGCCTCGGCCGCGCCCCCGGTCGCCTCATTGGAACGCTGCTGCTCAGCTCGAAACCGTCGCCCGGTAGAGGTGCCACG
Organism: Alphaproteobacteria bacterium; assembly: GCA_035493495.1. Classification (GTDB taxonomy): domain Bacteria; phylum Pseudomonadota; class Alphaproteobacteria; order SMXQ01; family SMXQ01; genus DATJIG01. The sequence goes on along the minus strand of DATJIG010000005.1, from coordinate 1,526 downwards.
TGGCGTGGCCCAGCACCGGCAAGGCGACGATGAGTCCGAGGAACAGCGGGATCGTGCCCAGCACCAGGCCCGCGGCGACGATGAGGCCCCACAGCGCCATCGGTCCTGGATTCGCCGCCACCGCGCGCACCGAGGTGCCGATCGCGGTGCCGACGCCGACGTTGCGATCGAGCAGCAGAGGGAACGACACCACGCTGACCACGAAGGCGAGGACGGCGTAGAGGAAGCCCACGCCGACGCCGATCAAGATCATGTCGAGTCCGGCCCTGGTGGCCAGCACGTCGTGCGCGAACTGCGATAGCGATTCGGGCGGCAGAGGGCCGAGCGTCGCGTCGTAGATCCATTGCGCGCTGACCACCCACATGCCGAAGATCGCCAGCATGATCAGCGTCAGGATGAAGATCGCGCCCAGCGACGGCGAGCGCACGACGCTGAAGGCCGTGGCCCAGGTGACGACCTCGCCGCGATCGGCGCGGCGGCTCATCTCGTAGAGTCCCATCGCGGCCACCGGGCCGATGATCGCGAAGCCAGAGGCGAGTGGAAACAGGAGCGGCAGGAAGTCTTCGGTGCCGCCGGAGATCGCGCGGAAAAGCACAATGCCTGCGATCGGGTAGATCAGGCACAGCGCCATCACGTCGGTGCGGTAGAGCCCGAAGTCGCGGAAGCCCAGCCTCAGGGAATCGATGACGTCGTGAACGGTGATGCGCCGAACCACGACCGGCGCGGCGGGCTCGTGATAGATCGTCTCGCTCGCGGCGCCGACGCCGTGGGCGGCGCCTTTTACGTAGTCCCAGCTCCATTCGAGCGGGTTACGGATGTTGCGGGTGGCCATGTTCGCTCCTCCTGAACCGTTGGTCTGAGCCGCTGGGCAGAGGCCGCGCACACCCGACACACACACACAAACACACAAGGGGGGCCAACAGGGCCCGGAGGGCAGGCGCGGTCGAACGCTTGGTCCGTATAGTCCGGACCTTTCGGCCGACGATGTCAACGCGCCTCTTGGCCCGCGTCGTGTCCGGGGCGGGGCAGCGTGGCTGTTGGGACAGGATTTGATGCGAATGCGTGGTGACTGGGGCCGTCGCGCAGTCCATTTTTCTCGTCTTGGTCGGCGCCCCTCTTCTGGACGGAGCGCGCTCGCGCGGTCCTTGGGGGCGAGGATCCACGAGTTTCTTCCACGTCATGCCCGGGCTTGTCCCGGGCATCCATGTTCTTTTGCTTTGGGCCTGCACAAAGAAACACGTGGATGCCCGCCTTCGCGGGCATGACGACTGAGGGGCGTTGACTCCAAATGCGTCTTTTCATCTTTCCACAGCCCCCTTGCGCGGGGTTTTGCGCGCGCGCATGGTGCGCGCGTCGCGACAAGCGGCCGGGAGCTATTAGGCCTGGCGCCCCGTCGAGTGAAGCGATGAAACCGCGAGAGGCCCCCGACAACTGGGACACCGGCGCGGTGGATTGAGTAAGGCAACGGCGCTTCCCCTTCGGGTCGCGACGCACCTTCCTTTTCGGTACCGACATAACCCAGCGTC
>DATJIG010000004.1:0-13176 GCA_035493495.1 Alphaproteobacteria bacterium | reverse complement strand
TGTGCATGGTGCGCGCATCGCGCGACAACGGCGTCGCCGGCACCTGCAGGCCACTAGACCCCGCGCGATGAAGCCGAGAGAGGCCCCCGACAACTGGGACACCATCGCGGCGGATTGAGCAGGCAGGACGCTTCCCGGTGGGACCGCGACCCGTTCCTTCGCTCGAGCAGCGTACACATTCCCGGGTCGCGGTTGCGACGGGGGATGAGGTGGGACCGCGAACATCCCAGGGGATTGACCACCCTGGGTCCGGCCCATCGCGCCCCCAGGGACGAAAGAAGGTGGCCACGGTCGTTCGCGGTCACCGGCGCCAGCCCTCACATCGCGGAAGTCATCCGCGGTGCCGAGAAAGCACGCCTCTCACCAGCCCGCTCCGGCCTTACAAACCGGAGCGGGCTTCGGGCTTGGAGACGGTGGACGGACAATGATGATGACGACGGCGCTACCGCTCCGAGATGCCGAACGGCTGATCGGAGTCGAAGCACTCGATGCGCACCGAGGCGAGCCCGGCGCGCTGCATGTCGAGATCGCCGGCGGCTCTCGCCGAAAGATCGATGACGCGATCGCCGGCGTAGGGACCGCGATCGTTGATGCGCACCCATGTCGTGCGGCCATTGGTCAGGTTGGTGACGCGGGCGATGGTGTTGAAGCGCAGCGAGCGATGCGCGGCGGTCGGCGCGTCCATGTCGAAGGTCTCGCCGCTCGCCGTCTTGCGGCCGTTGTGCGACGCGCCGTACCACGACGCCGTACCGCTCTGGGCGAACGTCGGCTGCGGCGTGCCGACGATGATCGGTTGCGCGATGGCCGGTTGTGGCGCCGGCGCAGGCGGGTGCGGCGAGGCGCACGCGGCGAGCATCGCGGCGCAGGCGAGCACCGCAAGACGCATCGTCAGTTTGCGAACGCGAATCCCCGTCACGCGCACCCCCAGCTTCCGCAGCCGTCTGCGGCGGAGGCAAACGGTACCCGGGGCGGATTTAACGAATTCTCTCGGAAAATCCGTGCTTTGCGCAAATTCGGGCGAATTGCGCGGCGTATTTTGCGCTCTCATAATCCCCGCCATGGGCGCAAAACGACAACAACAGCGCCGCAGGGGAGGCATTCACCATCATGACAGCGAGAATTGTTCGTCTAACCGCACTGGCGCTCGCGCTGGCCGTCGCGATGACCGCGCATGGGGCCGATGCCGACGCGATCGCCGATTTCTACAAGGGCAAGCAGATCACGCTGATCATCGGCGGCGGTCCCGGCGACGGTTACGACACCCACGCGCGACTTCTGGCGCGACACATGAGCCGCCACATCCCCGGCGAGCCGGCGATGGTGCCGCAGAACATGCCGGGCGCGGGCAGCCTGACGGCGGTCAACACGATCTACAACGTGTCGCCGAAGGACGGCACGGCGATCGGCACCGCGCAGCGGTTCGTCACCATCATGCCGCTGCTCGGGATGGAGGGTGTGCGCTTCGACGCCAACAAGCTGACGTACATCGGCTCGACCGGGAAGGAGACGACGCTGTGCGTCGCCTGGCGCGGCGCGGGATTCGATACGCTCGGCGACGTCGAGACGCGCGAGATGCTGATCGGCACCATGGGGCGCGGCACCGAGCTCACCAACTTTTCGCAGACGCTGTCGAAGACGCTCGGCCTCAAGCTCAAGGTGATCTCGGGCTACGGCTCGTCGGCGCAGATCAACCTGGCGATCGAGCGCGGTGAGCTGAACGGGCGCTGCGGTGTGTCCTACGACAGCCTCAAGCTCACGCGCCAGGACTGGCTCGACGGCAACAAGATCGTGCCGTTGATCCAGATCGGCCTGTCGCGGGTGCCGGAGCTTGGCGACACGCCGTTTCTGCTCGACCTCGTCAAGGACGGCGAGGAGAAGGCCGCGGTCGAGCTGCTGCTGGCGCCGTCCGAGGCGTCACGGCCGTTTTTCGCCCCGCCCGGACTGCCCGAGGACCGGACCCGGGCGCTGCGCGCGGCGTTCGACGCGACCATGGCCGATGCCGAGTTTCAGGCCGACGCGAAGAAGACCCGGCTCGAGATCACCCCGGCTGGAGGGGCGGAAATCCAGGCCCTGGTCGCGCGCCTCTACCGCTCGTCGCCCGCGGCGATCGCCCGGGCCAGGGCGCTGGCGCAGGATTGAATCGCGGGCGCCCGCGCGAGGTTAACCGCGCGTTTACCATGCCGGCAGGACAGACCGTCCGTTCACCGGGAGTTAACCGGGGTTCGCGTCAAATGCGGGCAATAGCGGCTGAGGGCTTCAGTGGTGGACGCGCAACGCTTCAAGCGCAGCGGTGTCGTGCGCCGGTACCCGGGTGATTGCACGTCGCGCGCGCAAATCGCCGCGCGGTCGTGCGTCTCCGCTTATCCGCCGGTTCCGAACCCGCGGGCCGTGCCATGATCATGTACGAGATCCATCAGTACCGGGCGGGGAAGTGGCATCTCGATTCGGTCTACGACAGCGAGGACCTCGCGCTCGACGAGGCTGAGCGCGTCGATGCCCTCGGGCACGTCCAGGCGATCCGCGTGGTCGAGGTCTACGACAAGAACAATCCGGCGCGGAACCGCGTCGTCTATCGCGGCGGCGATGTCGCGCTGCGGCGCGAGGCGGGCAAGACCGCCGAGCCGCACATCAGCGTGGCGCAGATCGTCGGTCTCGTCGTCACCGGCGTCGTGGCGCTCGGCGTGTGGATCTATCTGCAATTGAACTGAGAGCGGCGGTGCCGCGCCGGCGCCGCCACGTCACCGATGCTGCGGGTCGATGCCGGCCTCGCGCAGGATCGCGTAGGCTTCGCGCGCGTTCTGGCGCACCGCCGTCCACTGGGCGACGAGATGGTCGAGCCCCGAGGTGACGGCGAGCTGGCGACGCGACTTTTCCCACTGTTCGCGGGCGTCGTCATAGGCGGCGACCGATTCGGCAAGCTTGCTTTCCTCGACCCCGAGATTGCGGGCCCGGAACGTCAGGATCTGGCGGGCCATCATCAGCGTCGCGTGCTCGTAGCCAACGCCCGCCGGCTTGAACGCCGGACGCGGCAAGGTCTCGCGCACCAACCTGTGCAGGCGCTTGCGCGTATCGACCACGGCGTAGGAGAGGCGGCGATCCTCGGCGACGATGCCACGCGCCCAGTCGATCGAGCGTGGCTGCAGGGCGCGCCCTGGAGGACGAACGCGGGAGGCGGGGAACTCGGCGACGGCGCCCGTGCCGCTGGCCGCGACAGGCTGGGCGTCGTTGCGCTGGACCTCTGCCTCAGCGGCCTCGTCGTCGCGCGGCGTGAGCGACCGGATCGACGCGAGCAACATCGTGCGCAGCGGCAGACTGACGACGTTGGACGGGCGGGACACGGAAATCCTCGGACCTCAGTGGAGCACGATCGCGCCGGTCCACAGGGCCGGGGTCGGGCAGAACCGAAGTATCCGACGCCGCTGGTGAACAGTCCGTATACGGGTCCGCGGGGCGCTAGCCCGATGGGCGAGACGACGACGGGCGCAGGTGCCGGCGTGGGGCAGAGCATCGGTGCGCCGGCGGCGGCTCGGCAGAGTCGGCATGCCGCGGCGAATACGGGGTGCGACGGCGCGACGCGCGCAGGGCACGGCGAAGGGCGATGCGGTGTCGGTCACGGGTGGAGCGGATCGATGCCGTGGCTGCGCAGCAGGTTGTAGGCCTCGGTCGCATCGTCGAGCAACTCGTCGCGCGCCGACAGGATCGCCTCGAGGCCGCAGCTCACCGACAGCTGCTTGCGGGTGCGCTCCCATTCGAGCTGTGCCTGCTCGAACCGATCGACGGCCTCGAGCAGCTTCTGCTCCTCGGGGCCGAAAGCGACGCAGGGATCGGCGAGCAGATCGCGCGCGGCGATCACCGACAGGCGCTCGTAACCGGTACCCGTGGCGGCGAACACCGGGCGCGGCAGCGTCGCGCGCACCAGCCGGTTGAGACGCTTGCGGGCATCGACCGACGCGAAGGCGAGGCGGCGGTCGACGGTGACGACGTCCTGGGCCCAGGCGAGGGTACCGCGCAGCTTCGGCTCGGTGCGCCTGGCGGCGCGCGGGAAGGCGATCACATTGCTGCCGTCGCCGATTGGGCGGGCGGGGACGCGCTCGGGCCGCGCGGCGAGGTGGGGAACCAGGGTGCTGACGTTGGTGCTGACGACGGTGGACTGCACGAACCAACTCCTGCTCGGTGCCGACGTGTGTGGCGGCGATGTGTCTGAGATATGCCGCCGCTGGGCCAGCGGCAAATGTCAAACGCTAACATTGTCGTGAGGGGCCCCGCGAAGCTGCGCTCGCGAGAACTTTATTCGGCCCGGCGCCCCGCTTTTGCTACCAAACGGAGCACGGCCTGTACGGCCGGGGGACGGGGGCAGCAACGGGTATGACCGAGACCAACACCGAGACGACCGCGACGCGGCCGTATTCCGAGATCACCGTGTGGCGGGCGGCACAGCTCGTCATCGCCGAGTACGGCCACGAGGCCCAGTCCGCCGCCGCGATGTGTGCCGAGATGCGGCGCCGCAAGCGCGACCTGGCCGGGGAGCGAGTCTGGCTCCGGGTCATGATGGCGGTGCGCGAGTTACAGCGCTCCGACCGCCGCCAGGAAGAGCATCTCAACTAATCGAGGGTCGCGGCGGTTCCCCGTCCGCGAGGCGCGCGGCTCAGCCGCGGCGCCCGAACAGGCGCGCCAGGAGTCCCGCGCCCTTCGTCGAGGCGTCCGGAGCCTGCTTCGGCGTCGGGCTCCAGGTCCGCCGTGCGCCGCGGGCGAAGCGCGTCGAGGCGCGGGACAGGGTGCGCGGGATGCGCGGCGAGGCGCGCAGCGACACCGCGGTCGCGTCGGTCGGGAAGCGCGCCACGCTCAGGACACCGCGCGGCGGTCGATGCCGTGGACGCGGAGGACTTCATAAGCCTCGAACGCGTCGTCGCGGATGGTGTCGCGCTCCTTGCCGAGTGCATCGATCCCGCAGGTGACGACGAGCTGGCGATACGCGGCATCCCACTGTTTGCACGCGGCGTAGTGGGCATCGACGGAGTCGGCGAGCTGCTCTTCCGCGGGGCCGTAATCGGGAAAGCGGTCCTGGAGAATCTCGCGGGCGAGCAGCACTGTGACGTCCTCGTACCCGGCGCCAGCCGGCACGAACACCGGCTTCGGCAGAGTCTCGCGCACGAGGGAGTTGAGACGACGGCGCGCCGCGACCAGCTTGTCGGCGAGGTTGCGGTCACGCGTCACAACCTCGAGCGCCCAAGCGACCGAGTCGGGCGTGCCCGCCACCGGCACCTGCGGCTCGCGGCGGCGCACCGGGAACGTGAAGACGTTGAGGGCGCGTTCTCGCACCGGCTCGGGGGACGGGACATGGGGGGCTGCGACCGGCAGCGAGACGACGTTGGTGCGGTGCACGATAGAGCTCCGAAGCGGGCGCAGCCGTTGGTCGGTGCGCGGCCGGCGTTCGTCGCCGGCTCCGTGACGGTCCTGCTTGCATCGCCGTCGCACATCGGAATAGGCCCGCGGGTACCTCCGTTCAAATGTCAAACCCCCGGAACCTCCTAACATGTGCGTGAGGACACAGCCGGGCGGCGATCACGGACGCGAGAGCAGCGGCCGAAGGCTGCCGCCGAATCGTGTATTGTCGCTGCGCTGACGGTTAACGAAGGCCCAAACGATACGAGAGGCCAAGGGGAGTGACGACGTGAAGATCACCCGCATCGAGCCGACGCTGGTCACGCTGCCGTACGATCACGGCGCGCCGAAACCGACGCGTCACGGCATGGGTAACTGGGCGATGCAGCCGATCCTGCTGGTGCGCGTCGACACCGACGCGGGCATCACCGGCTGGGGCGAGGCGTTCGGTCACGCATCGTCGCCGGTGACGATGACGGCGGTGTCGAAGATCGTCGCCGACATCGCCGTCGGCCGCGAGTGCGACGACATCGCCGCGCTGATGCGCGATCTCACCCGCCGCACCCAGAGCATGGCGCGCTCGGGCCCGGTCCAGTTCGCGCTCTCCGGACTCGACATCGCGCTGTGGGACATCGCAGGCAAGGCTTCCGGCAAGCCGGTGTGGAAGCTGCTCGGCGCGGGGCAAGCGCCGGCGCGCGTCACCGCCTACGCGAGCCTGTTCCGCATCGGCACTCCGGATGTTGTCGGTCGAGTCGCCGCCAAGGCCGTTGAGCGCGGCTACCGCCACGTGAAGCTGCATGAGCACAGCCGCGCCGCCGTCGCCGCCGCGCGCGAGGCGATCGGTCCCGACGTGTCGCTGATGGTCGACACCAACTGCTTCTGGGATTCGGCCGAAGGCGTGATCGCCGCGTGCCGCGAGTTCGAGCCCTATAAGCTCACCTGGCTCGAGGAGCCGCTCTATCCCGCCGACTCCTATGACGTGATGGCGGATATCCACCGCGCCGTTCGCGTGCCGATCGCCGCCGGCGAAAATCTCGGCAACCTGAACGACCTGCGCTGGCTGGTGTCATCGGGCGGTGCCGACGTGATCCAGCCGAGCGTGCCGAAGATCGGCGGGATCACCGAGGCGTGGAAGGCGATTGCCCATGTGCGCAGGCAGCCGGGTATCCGCTGCGCGCCGCATTCACCGTTCTTCGGCCCGGCACTGCTGGCGACCATTCATATGATCGCGGCGCTCGGTGGCGACATGTGGTGCGAGCATCGCTTCTGCGACCTCGAGGCGAGTCCGCTCGGCGACGCCGTGGTCGCGCGCGACGGTACGCTCGCGGTGCCGGACGCTCCAGGACTCGGCTTCAGCGTCGACGAGTCGGTGCTGCGGACTTACCGCGCCGCCGCCTGAGACCTACTGGGCGCCGCTCCCGGCATCGCAACGGTCACTCGTCTTGGCGAAGCGGTCGCAGTGTCCGACCTCGGATTTTTCCGCCATGCCGAGCATTGCGGCGACGTCCTGCACCGTCTTCGGCGAATAGGCGTAGAGCTTGTCGATCAGCTTCCGCATGCCGGCGGCATCGAGCGGGCTGACGTCGAGGCCGAGCTTGTCGGCTTCGGCGAGGAACTCGGGATCCTTCATCGTCGCGTCGAACGCGGCATTGAGCGCGGCGAGGCGCGCGGGCGGCACCTCGGGCGGCGCGGCATACGGCCGCCCCATCTCCTGGATGATGGCATTGAACTCGAGAATGTCGCGCTTGGTTCCAGTGACGAGGTCGAGCGCGCTGGGCACGTCGGGAAGGTCGGGATGTTTGTCGAGCCCGACCTGGAGCACGAGGTTGATGCGCTTGTTGATGGACCAATCGGGGTTTGCCGCGCGCAACGTCGAAATGCCGGAGCCACAATTGCCGTCGACTTCGCCGCGCTCGAGCGCGAGATAGGCGCCCGACGTGGAGTAGCCGGCGATGACGCGGAAGTCGGTGCCGAGCAGCTCGTTGAGGATCAGCGGCAGGGTTGCGGTGTTGCCGGTGCGACCCGTCGCGGAGACCGTCACGTCCTTGCCGATCATCTCGCGGATGTCCTTGTAGGGACTCGTGTTCCAGGTGACGCACAGGAGCTGCGTCTTGGCGATCGAGCCGAGCCAGTTCAGCTTGCGGACGTCGAAGCTCGCCTTGGTGTTCCCGAACAGGTTCTGGTCGAGCATCGTGCTGTAGGTCGCGAGGATCCGCGATCCGTCACGTGGCGCGCTGGCGTAGATCCAGTTGGTCGCGGTGATGCCGCTCGCACCCGGCATGTTCTGGACGACGATGTTGGGGTTGCCGGGGAGGTGGCGCGCGTAGTGGCGCGACAGAACGCGACTGTAGACGTCGAAGCCGCCGCCCGAACCCGAGGCGACGACGAGACGCAGGCCGTTCTTGGCGAAGAAAGCACCGACTTCGTCGGCCGGTTGAGCGGCCGCGATGGCCGCCGATGCCGACAGGGCGACGACCGCCGCCGCGACGCGAATACGCGTGATCCTCCTCATGAATCCCCCTGATTGCTTTTGTCCCGGCGTCAGCGCGCCTGGTCGATGTTCGAGGATTCCCAGGCGCTGTGGCCATCGGGCGACGCCATGTAGGTGAGAAAGGCGCGCGCCGCCTCGGGCTTGGTGTTGGATTTCGGAATTGCCGCGTCGTAGTCGAGGTAGGCCTGAAGCGCCGCCGGCACGCGTCCGGCCAGAACCTCGCCCTTGGCGCGCGGGATCTCGCTGACGTTGTAGAGGCCGAAGTCGACCTGGCCGCTCGCCACCAGCTCGTGGCCGTTGTTGCCGGTGACCGCCTTGGCCGTCGCCACGTCGGCTAGTCCCGCATTTTTCAGCACCTGCTGGACCGAGAGCGCCGACAGTCCACCGGTGCTGGCATCGCTGTAGGCGATCTTGTGGGCAGCCTTCACCATCGCCTTGAACGCCTCGGGGGTGGCGAAGTCGAGCTTGTTGCCCTCGCGCGCGGCGACACCGACGCCGACCCGCGCCAGCGGGCGGGCGCTGCCGTCGATCACCTTCCCCTTGCCCTGATAGGCCTTGAGGAACTGCGAGGGAATGACGAGCAGCTCGAATGGCTCGCCGGCATCGAGCTTCTGCTGGATCACGCTCGGGTTGGCCGAGGTGAGCGTCACCGTGTGGCCGGTGTTCTGGCTGAACTTCTGCGCCAGCAGCCGCTGCGGCGTCTGCACGGCGTTGCCGGTCAAGACCCGGATCTCGTCCGCGGACGCGGGCAGGGTGGCCGCGCCCATGAGCAGGAACGCGCTGAAGAAGGTAAGGGCGGTCCGCATGTCGTCCTCCCGGTTAGAGCGTCGGGCGCTTTTTCCGCCAGTTTAACGGCTGAGCGGCATTCGTCCAGCCACCGCCCCTTGAGGGGTAAAGCAAACGGAGTCACGCTGGATGCAATCAAAACGCCTAAAGACAGGGGGAAGGCATGAAAGAGGCATACGCGCTCACGCTTGGACTTGCGGTCGCGGCGGCGACCGTGGCGATCCCGGGCGCGCCGAAGGCGGCCGACGTCATCGCCGAGTGGAGCACGATCAAGGCGCCGCCGGCGCCGGAGCTCAAGCCGGTGAAACTCGACGGCAAGACCACGGCGCTCCTCATCCTCGACGTGCAGAACCCGGGATGCACGCGCAGGCCGCGTTGCGTCGACATGCTGCCGAAGCTGAAGGCGCTGATGGAGATGGCGCGCACCGCCGGCGCCACGGTGATCTACTCGTTCGCCGGGGAAGGCGACCCGAAGACCATCGCCGACGCGACGCTCGCGCCGAAGGCGGGCGAGTCGATGGCGCAACGCGGCCCTGACAAATTTCTCGGCTCCGATCTCGACAAGCGTCTCAGGGACCACGGGATCAAGACCGTGATCGTCACCGGCACGAGCGCCCAGGGAGTCGTCATCGGCACCGGCAGCGGCGCCGCCCAGCGCGGCTACAAGGTGATCGTGCCGGTCGACACGACGGCGTCGGAGGACGCCTACAACGAGCAGTACGCCATCTATCACATGGCCAAGGGCGGCCCCGCTGTCGTCACCGACCAGACCACGGTCACCCGCAGCGACCTGATTACGTTCTGAGAATCATCCTTATGGCGGTTGGCGCGGTGGCTTTTCGCGGCGTCGGAACCTCGCCCATGCAGCGGCCGTTCATTGAGCGGTCGCGCGGCGAAGCGCGGCGCGAACGCATGCGGAAAGCGAGGGCGTCATGAAGATCGTCAGCATCGTCGTCGCGGCGGGGCTCGTGCTGTCGGCCGGCCCCGCGCTCGCGAAGGACAGCAAGGACTTCATGAAGGAGGCGATCGAGGGGAACAATGGCGAGATCGTCCTCGGCCAGCTCGCGCAACTGCGTGCCGGCAACGAGAAGGTGCGAGAATACGGTCGCCAGCTTGCCACCGATCATGCCGCCAGCAAGGAACTCGCACTGTCGGTCGCGCAGAAGATCGGGCTCACGGCGCCGACCAATCCGTCGAAGGATGCGGTGAAGGAGCAGGACAAGCTCGGGAAACTCGAAGGCGCGGACTTCGACCACGAGTTCGTCAGCTACATGGTCAAGGATCACGAGCACGACATCCACGAGTTCCAGGAGCAGGCCAAGGCCATGCACGACAATCCGGAGGTCGCGCAATACGCCGAATCGACGCTGGTCAAGCTACGGGAGCATCTGCAGATGGCTCACGATCTCCAGGGCAATCTGAAGGCTGAGAAGTAGGCGTTGTGGGCGCCGCGCGGCGCGTTCGTCCTACCGGGCTCCATCAGGCGCACGCGGGCTTCAAGTCAGTGCACGGCGTCTCCACGAGCCATCGCCAGATGATGGGGCTGATGATGAGGTCCGCCGACCATGATGCCAATAAACCCCAGCGCCTGGAGATGTTGCGCTTCCTTCGGATCGGTCGCGGTCACTGTCAACCGCACGCCGTTGGACAGGGGCTCGGTTCTGGCGCCCCATCCGCGGAGATGCGACTGCTCCACCTCTGCGGCGTGATCCGCGACCATGCGCTGGATGGCCGCGATCGTCCGGCCGCTTCCGGTCACATCGATCGATACGCCGCCCTCGATAGCGGTCTGCCGAGCGTCCGCGTTGAGCGTAACCTCGTTCATGTCGACGAGATGCTGTCGCAATCTCTCGAGATCGACCTTCGACCAGTCGGTCTTCGGGTCTGTTTCGAGAATGCCCACGATCTCCTGAATGGCGCCGAACGCATCCTGTCCTGGCAGCGTCGGGACGGCACCCGCGGAGTTCGTCGAATTATGGCCATGGTGCAGTGTCATGCTGGACATGCCCCCGCCGTGGGATGTGTGGTCCGGCATGGATGAGATGGCTGGAGGGCCTTCGTACGGCGCGGCGCCTATGGCAGCCGCCAATGCGAGAGTCGCGCCGATTGCCGCGATTGACCCGGCGGCGACCCACATCTTTCGAGGGAAGACTTTCATATCGACCTCGCCCAATGGAGAGGAGCTGATCGACGCAACGTAGTCGGTTCCGCCAGACGCGATATGATTCAAATCATATCGGCGGGTTTTTTCTCAGGACGATTTGCGACCGCGTTCTCCGGATCACGCCCTCCCGTTCGAGGGCCGCGAGCGTGCGATAGAGAACTTCGTGCGAAAGACCGATCTCGGCGGCGAAATCCATCAGCGTTCCATGCAGCGTAATGGTGCGCTCATCCGGTCCCGCGGTCCGGGACAGGTAATGCAGTACGCGTCCGCGTGCTGAGCGAATGTGGAGTTCCTCAACTCGGGTTCGGAGAGCGTGGATCTGGTGCGCGAGGAGCGCGCTGAAACGTTCGGCGAGCGCCGGGTCTGCTCTGAATGCGTCGAGAAGCTGCCGCTTGGGGTATACGCGGAGTCCGCAGTCCGTAATCGCGACGGCATCGCAATGATAGATATCTGCATAGAGCGCGGCCTCTGCGAACAGCTCACCGTCGCGCGCCGTGTGGAGAATGATCGCATGGCTGCCGATCGTATGCCGTACAAGCCGTATTTGGCCGCACTCAACCTCGAAGATCGCGGTGGCTTTGTCCCCGCGATGGAACAGGGCTGCGTTCGCCGCGACTGTGCGAACGCTTGTCGCCTTGCCTACCGAGGCGGGTAACCACTCGAGGAGTGACATGGACGACGGCTCCGATAGATCGCGCGTGCCAATCCGGTCCGTCAAAGAGGCCGTTCTCAGACTGACACGGTCCGCGCAAGTCGGTAGTCGGCGTGGCGCTTTTCGCGGAAGGCGCGGGCGCCCTCCTGGTGCTCCCAGTGCGGGAAGCGTTCGAGCTGCATCGCCGTCTCGCGCTTGAGGGCCGCGCGCAGGCCATCGAGGTCGCTCAGCATCGTCTTGACTGCGCCGATCGATTCGCGCGGGCCGCCGCACAGATCCTTGGCCATGTTCATGGCGGTCCGGCGGGCATCCTCGGTCGACAGTACGACGTCGACGAGACCGATTCGGTGCGCCTCAACTGCCCCTATCGCGGCGCGCGACAGGATCAGACGTTTCGCCTGGGAGGCGCCGACGCGGCGCGGCAGTGACCACGTGAGCCCCCAGTCCGGGCCGAGCCCGAGCTTGAGGAACGAGAAGGTGAAGGTCGCGGTCTCCTCGGCGATCACCATGTCGCAGAGACAGGCGAGGCTCACACCGGCGCCTGCGGCGTGACCCGCGACCGCGGCGATCGTCAGCTTCGGGAAGCTCGCGATTACCTCCGCGGTCTTCGCCACACATTCCATGCGCTCGCGGATCTTGGCGGGATCGGTTTCGCCCATAGTACGGACGTCGCCGCCGGCGCAGAAATTCTCCTCGGCCCCGGCGATGATGACGACGTCGACGCGGTCGTCGCTGGCGAGCGGCGCGAGGGTCTCGCGCAACGATATCCGGTTCTCGACGGTCAGCGCGTTGCGGATCTTGGGATCGTCGAGAACGATGACGGCGACGCGGTCGTGAAGGTCCAGTCGAATGCCCATGGCACGCTCCCTGTAAACTTCCGTTGACGCACGCCTGTGGCCGGCGGTTCGAGGACGGCGTCAGCCGGCCCTCAACAGTGTAACGCCAATCTTAGCCGTTCAATTCGCCGAACGTCTTGCCCTCGGCGACCAGCTTTTCGAGGAGCGGCGAGGGCTTCCAGAACATCGGGTCGGCCTTGGCGTAGTCGCGGATCGCCGCCAGCACCTTGGGCAGGCCGATGATGTCGGCCTGGCACATTGGGCCGCCGCGCCAGCGTGGGAACCCGTAGCCGTGGATCTCGACCATGTCGATGTCAAGCGGCCGACGGGCGATGGCCTCGTCGAGGATGCGTGCGCCCTCGTTGACCATGGCGTAGAGGATGCGGCGCTGGATCTCCTCGGCCGTCAGCGGCTTCGGTACAATGCCCTTCCTGGCCCGCTCCTCGGCGACGATCTTTTCGACGTCGGGGTTCGGCTTCGGCTTGCCGTCTTCGTAGACGTACCAGCCGCGGCCGGTCTTCTGGCCGAACCAGCCGTTCTCGCACAGGCGGTCGGCGATGGCGACGTAGCGCTCGTTAGGGTCGCGCGTCGCGGCGAGGCGCTTGCGCTGCGCCCACGAGATGTCGAGGCCGGCGAGGTCCATGACCCGGAACGGCCCCATCGCCATGCCCCAGGCTTCCATCGCCTTGTCGACGTCCCACGGCATCGCGCCGTCCTCGATCATGTAGTCGGCCTGCTTGCGGGTCCTGGCGAGAATCCGGTTGCCGATGAAGCCGTCGCACACGCCCGACAACACGCCGGTCTTGCCGAGCTTCTTCGCCACCTCGAAGCCGGTCGAGATGACGTCGTCGGAGACCTTCGCCGG
>DATJIG010000003.1:0-16917 GCA_035493495.1 Alphaproteobacteria bacterium | reverse complement strand
GTCATCGGCGAAAGCGGCGGGCCGTTCGCCCGCAGCGTCCTGATCAACGCCGGCTCGAGCGACGGGCTCTCCCGCGGCCAGGCCGTGGTCAACGGCGACGGCCTCGTCGGACGCCTCACCGACGTCGGCGACAGTGCCGCGCGCGTGCTGCTGCTGACCGACCTCAACTCCCGCGTGCCGGTCGTCATCGAGGAGACCCGCGAGCGGGCGATCCTCGCCGGCGACAACAGCGACCGCCCGACGCTCGCGTACCTCCCGCCCGACGCCCGCATCACCAGCGGCCAGCGCGTCGTGACCTCCGGCAACGGCGGCGTGCTGCCGCCGGGCCTGCAGATCGGCACCGTGTCGGTCGGCCGCGACGGCGTGCCGCGCGTCCAGCCGTTCGTCAACTGGAGCAAGATCGAGTTCGTCCGGATCGTCGATTTCGGCCTCGAGGTCGAAGAACTGCCGCCGATCCCCGCCCGCAAGTCCGGGAAGGGCCAGTGACTCCCGGTTTCACCCAGGACGCAGGGCGCAGCGTGCTCGCGGTCCTGCCCCTCGTCGCCACCGTGTTTCTCGCGCTGCTGAGCGCCGTGCCGACGCACCTGCCGAGCTTCCAGATGGTCACGCCGGTGTTCGCGCTCGCCGCCGTGTACTTCTTCGCCATCTATCAGCCGAGCCTGTTGCCGCCGCCGGCGGTGTTCGGCGTCGGCCTGTTCCAGGATGCGCTGCTCGGGTTGCCATTCGGCCTCTCGGCCCTGGTGCTGCTCGGCGCCTACGGCCTCATCGTGAGCCAGCGCAACGCCTTCCGCGGCCGTCCATTCCTGATCGCCTGGGCCGGCTTCGCCGTCGTCACGCCGGTCACGGTCGCGGTCACCTGGGCCATTGTCTCGGCACTCTCCGGCACCGTCGTGCCGCCGATCCCCGCGGCGTTCCAGACGCTGCTGACGATCGCCGTCTATCCGCTGATCAACGTCGCGCTCGCCGCTCTCACCCGGCTGCTGCCCGCGGCGGCCTGACGCGGAGAGCGCCCGATGTATCGCGATCAGGACCGCCTGCGCATCTTCACCCGGCGGGCCATCCTACTGGCCGGCGGAAAGCTCGCGCTGGTGTCGGCCCTGATCGGCCGCATGTATTACCTGCAGGTGCTCGAGTCGGCCCGCTACCGCACACTCGCCGACGACAACCGCATCAACCTCCGCCTGCTCGCGCCACCGCGCGGCCGCATCGTCGACCGCTACGGCGCGCTGCTCGCCTACAACCGCCAGCAGTACCGCGTCAGCATCATCGCCGAGCAGACGCCGAGCGTCGACGCGACGCTGGATCGTCTCTCGGTGCTGCTGCCAATCACCGACTACGAGCGGCGCCGCGTCGAGCGCGACGTCAAGCGCAAGCGCCGCTTCGTGCCGATCACGGTGCGCGAGAATCTCGAGTGGGAGGACGTCGCCAAGATCGAGCTGCACATCCCCGACCTGCCCGGCGTCGTCATCGATACCGGCCAGACGCGGTTCTATCCGCTCGAGGATCTGGGATCGCATCTGGTCGGCTACGTCGCGGCGGTGTCGGAGCAAGAGCTCCAGGGATCCGACGACCCGCTGCTCGAGCTGCCCGATTTCCGCATTGGCAAGTCCGGCGTCGAGCGTGCCGCGGATCTGCGCATGCGCGGCCGCGCCGGCACGACCGAGGTCGAGGTCAACGCGCTCGGCCGCGTCGTGCGCGTGCTGTCGCGCACCGAGGGCGTGGCCGGCGAGGAAGCCGAGCTGTCGATCGATTCCGAGTTGCAGCAGTTCGCCTACAAGCGCTTCGGCGAGCAGGTCGGCGGAGCGGCGGTCGTCGACTGCGAGAACGGCGAGGTGCTGATGCTGGTCTCGACGCCGGGCTACGACCCCAACGCCTTCAACAAGGGCCTGTCGGGGCCGGAGTGGCGCGCGCTCCTCAACAACGAGTACAACCCGCTCACCAACAAGGCGATCGCCGGCCAGTACAGCCCGGGCTCGACGTTCAAGACGATGGTCGCCCTGGCGGCGCTCGAGGCCGGCGCCATTACCGCCGACCACCGCGTCACCTGCATCGGCCATACCGAGCTCGGCAACGTCCGGTTCCACTGCTGGAAAAAGGGAGGGCACGGCTCGCTCGATCTGCCGCAGGCGCTGATGAACTCGTGCGACGTGTACTTTTACGACACTGCGCGGCGCGTCGGCGTCGACAAGATCGCCGACATGTGCACGCGCTTCGGCCTGGGCTCGCCGACCGGCATTGAAATTCCCGGCGAGAAGGGCGGACTGGTGCCGACCCGCGCCTGGAAACGCGCCGCGCGACGCCAGGCCTGGACCGGCGGCGACACCTATGTGCTCGGCATCGGCCAGGGCTACATCCTGACGACGCCATTGCAGCTCGCCGTGATGACCGCGCGGATCGCCAGCGGCGGCCGGGCGATCAAGCCGAACGTGATCCGCGGCTATCGCGCCATGCCGTCGGGCAACGGCGAGGAAGGGCCGCTGGTCCGCCCCGCTGCCCTTTCCACCGGCGAGGCCGAGATCGCAGCCTCGCTTGGTGTCGATCCCGCGTACATCGCCGTCGTCCAGAAGGGGATGGACATGGTGGTCAACGTCCCCGGCGCGACCGCCTACCGCTCGCGCCAGAAGAATCCTGCCTACCGCATGGCGGGCAAGACCGGCACCAGCCAGGTCAAGCGCATCACCATGGCCGAGCGCGCGCGCGGCGTGATCAAGACCGAGGACCGCCCATGGCGCGACCGCGACAATGCGCTGTTCATCGGCTATGCGCCGGTCGACAAGCCCAAGTACGCGGTCGCGGTGGTGGTCGAGCATGGCGGCGGCGGCGCCGCGGTCGCCGGGCCGATGGCCCGCGATATCATCGAGTTCGCCCTCAATCGCAACGCGAATCCACCCGCGCGCGTCAACCAGCCGACGCCGCGCGACGACCCGCATGAGGATCAGATCTGATGGTGTCGCTCGCAGGCACGCAGGCCAGCATGTCCCTGCTCGGGAAGATCCGGCAGATCCGCTGGGGCATGGTCGCCATCCTGATATCGATCGTCGCGATCGGCATCGCCACGCTGTATTCGGCCGGTAACGGCAGTTTCGATCCGTGGGCCAGCCGTCAGCTCATCCGCTTCTCGGGCGGCCTCGTCCTGATGATCGCGGTCGCCTGCGTCGACATCCGCGTGTGGCTTCGCTACGCGTACGTCGTCTACGGCATCTCGCTGGTGCTGCTGGTGTGGGTCGACATCAACGGCCTCACCGGCATGGGTGCGCAGCGCTGGGTTGCCGTCGGCCCGGTCAGCCTGCAGCCATCCGAAGTCATGAAGGTGGCGATCATCCTGGTGCTGGCGCGCTACTTCCACGGACTTCAGGCCGAGGACGCGGGCAAGCTCGTGCCGCTACTGTGGCCGCTGGTGCTGGTGATTCTGCCGGTGCTTCTGGTGCTGAAGCAGCCCGATCTCGGCACCGCCATCATGCTGCTGTTGGCCGCCGGTGCCGTGTTCTTCCTCGCCGGGGTACGGGTGTGGATGTTCGCGGTGGCGATCCTGGGCGTCGGCGGGCTCCTGCCGCTGGCGTGGGGGCACCTCAAGGACTATCAGCGCAACCGCCTGCTGACCTTCATCAACCCCGACAACGACCCGCTGGGCGCCGGCTACCACATCCTGCAGTCGAAGATCGCGCTCGGCTCGGGCGGTCTGTTCGGACGCGGCTTCCTCGAGGGCACCCAGAGCCACCTCAACTTCCTGCCCGAGAAGCAGACCGACTTCATCTTCACCATGCTGGCCGAGGAGTGGGGGCTGGTCGGCGGGCTCGTGCTGCTGACCCTCTACCTCGTGCTGGTCGCCTACGGCTACGCCATCGGCATCCGGTCGCGGAGCCAGTTCGGTCGCATCCTGGCGATGGGGCTGACGACGATGTTCTTCCTCTACATCTTCATCAACGTGGCGATGGTGATGGGGCTCGTGCCCGTCGTCGGCGTGCCCTTGCCGCTGATCTCCTACGGCGGCACCGCGATGCTGTCGATCCAGATCGCATTCGGCATCATTCTCGGCTGCTACGTCCACCGCGACGTCGTCATCGGCCGTCGCGGCGGCTTCGACTGAGGGGCCGCAGGGCCTCCAAGTCTTTGATTTTTCGCCGTCCCGGGCACTCGACAAGGGGGGATCGGTTTGCTATACCCACCGCCTTCCCGCGCCGCCTTCTTGCGTCGCGCGGGGGCGCATAGCTCAGTTGGTAGAGCAGCTGACTCTTAATCAGCGGGTCCAAGGTTCGAGTCCTTGTGCGCCCACCAAATTCCCAAGTCACCAGGATGACTTAGCGCTCTGTTCAGCACATAGCTGGACAGAGCGCTGCCCGCATGAACGGGTATAAACTCCGCTGGGATCTCCGTAGTGGTGGAACGGAGCCGACATCCGCGCATTGCAGCATGGCTGGAGAGTGCTCTCGTCCGCCGCGCTTGGCCTAAATCGGCTTCGCCAAGCCCCGCTAAGCGCAGGTAAGGCTTTCACGTGGTGAAGGCTGATGTCGGCCTATTGAGCAGAGTCGAGCCGCCGTGCGTTAGCGAGGCTGAAATGGGCGAACGTTTCAAAGTCGGCGATCACGTCACCTGGAATTCCGAGGCCGGGCATGTCAGCGGTCGGATCATCAAAGTCCATACGCGCGACACGGACTACAAGGGCCACACGCATCACGCCACTCAGGATGAGCCGCAATATGAAATCCAGAGCGATAAGACCGATCACATCGCCATGCATAAAGGGTCGGCTTTGAGGAAGCTTGGCGGGAAGTGAATCGCTTACAGCTTCAGGGCCTGAATGACGGCCCGTAGTTCCCCCACCAGTTCCTCTTCGAACCAAGGGTTCTTGGCGAGCCACGGCTGGTTGCGCGGCGAAGGGTGCGCCAGGGGCAGATAGCCCAGCGGCAGATACTCCCTCCATCCCTGAACGGTTTCGCCCAGCGTCGCTTTGCGGCGAGCGCCGAGATAATAGTCTTGCGCGTATCGTCCGATCAGCAATGTCAGCGCGACGTTGGGTAAACGGGCATTCAGTCTTTCGTGCCATCGAGGCGCGCATTCCGGACGCGGCGGGTTATCGCCCGAATCGGCTTTGCCCGGATAGCAAAATCCCATCGGGATGATGGCGACCTTGCGCGGATCGTAGAATTGGTCTCGTGTCAGGCCGAGCCAGTTCCGCAGCCGGTCGCCGGACGCATCGTTCCACGGTATGCCGGTTTCATGCACCTTCCGACCGGGCGCCTGACCAACGATGCGCAGACGCGCCGACGCGTGCGCCTGCAAGACGGGGCGGGGACCGCACGGCAGAGACCGGGAGCAATGGGTGCACGCGAGGATATTCTTGAGCAGTTGCGGAAGAGTGTTTTGCATGTGCCTCTACAGCAATGCCGTTTGCTCAGGGGGATAGGTAATCCGCGTCCCTTCCACATGCGCGAACGGCGTCATCTTGTGATCGCGGTAGCTGGTGGCTGAAAGGATTTCGACGGCGGGTATGCCGCGCACGCTGAGCGCGTCGGCGACGAGGGATCGGTGGCAGCGCCACGGCACGGCTTCGGCGCACATGATGGCCGTGCGACGCTCGCGGCTGAGCGCGATCAGATCATCGAGTCCCCGCGTGAATTCCTCCGTCTGCATGTAATCCGCGTAACCGCGAAAGCTCGCGTTGCGCCAGCCGCCGTTCGGCGAATCCTTGTGCGAATGACGCAGGCCGCCGAGTGCCTGCAACGGCACATAGTCGATCTTGTGCCGATGCAGCGCCTTGCCCAGCGTGTCGGCGTTGAATTGCGGGTTGTGGCGCGAGCGCGGCATCGTCCGGATATCGGCAAGGCATTCGACGCCATAGACTTCGAGCAGCGCGATGAATTCGTCGAGCGGCATGGTCGAGTGCCCGACCGTGAAGATCGCAGTCTTGGGCCATTTCACATCCTGTGGGGGCTTCTGCTTGCTCATGATCCCGCCCGCCGGGTGAGAAGCATCGGCCCGTAGACAAGCTCGAATACAAGAAATGCCGCAATCCACAGCGCTCCTGCCACGAGCAGGAGATTGGCCGTCAGAACCGTGTGCCACGCCGCGCACACGCGGATGATCGCTGCCGCGTTGATGAGGACGAAGGCGACAACAGTCGCGCGGTTGGCGGTGAGGATGCGTCCGGTATGGCCGAGTGTGACGCGCGGCATCACCGCGAGAATCATCACGGCGATCGCGCCGGCTGCGAGCGCGTGGATGGCGGCCGTCGCCGGCACACCGATGTTGAAGATCGACAGGCCCAGCAGCGCCGTGCCGAGCGCGACCCAGCCATAGCCGACGTGCAGAATGAACAGCAGCTTCTCGGGCCAGCTCGCAAGGCCCGCCCAACGGCTCAGACGCACGGCGTTAAGGAGCGCCGCCGTAATCAGCAAGGCACCCGCGATTTGATGCTCGGGAAGAAAGGCCCAGAGAATGAAGCCGAGCGCCAGAATGACGATGCAGACCGTGTCGAAACGGTTGGCCGCAACGGGAAGACGCGGGCTCTTGTGCTTGAGCAGCCAGTTGTGGGTGAAGCTCGGGATGATCCGTCCGGCGATCACGCCGATGAGGATGATGGGCGCGGCGATGCCCAGCCGCCATCCCAGTCCGGCGGGCACGGGCTCGTTGAGCGCTTCGAGATGCATCAGCAGGTCAGCGACCAGAAACACGGCGAGGGGCGCGGTCGTCGGCAGGTTTCTCCAGTTGCGGCCCTCGATGACTTCGCGGGCGGCGACAAAGAGCAGCATTGCGGGGAAAGCCAGATCGAGCGCAATGGCGAGCCATGCGGGCATATCGGCCGAGATCAGGCAAGCAATGCGGCCCAGCACCCAAAGGATGACGAGCACCGCCAGCCGAAACCCGCGCACCGGCAGCCGTCCCGTCCAGTTGGGAATGGCCGTCAGCAAAAAGCCTGCGACCGCCGCCATGACAAAGCCGAACAGCATTTCGTGGGCGTGCCACGACGGCGGATCGAAGCGCGTGGGCAGTTGGACATATCCGAAGAACATCGAGAGCCACAGCGCAATGGCGACGATCGCCCAGCTTCCGGCCGCCAGAAACATCGGCCGAAAGGCGTAGAGCAGTACCGCCGGCACCGCGTCGCGCCGGGCGCGTCCAGCTTGCGCCGCCTTCTCGATAAGGCCGGGATCGCTTTCCTGGGTCATGGCAGCCTCGGCTCCTGCGGGCGGAACAACGCCGATCGCCGGCGGCGCGGCCCGACGAGATCCCAGATGAGATCCCCGATGAGATCAGTGAGCAGTTCCATGTCAGGCTCCAGACGCCGCACCATCCTGACCCACACTATCTCGAATCTCGCGGATGGCCGGCCAAGCTTCAGCCCGCCGTTCTTCCGCGCTCGGTCTCGATGACTCCGGCAACGCAGACCCGGTGTAGCACCTACATCAGATGATTTTCGGAAATCCCATGTCTCTTGCCATATGTGCAATTCATATATGCAATGTCGTGAAGTGTTCCGGCGGCAAGGCCAGCCCCATCGGAACGCGCAAAGGAATGGGCGCCTCGGTTCATCGGCCCCGCGCCGCAAAGTGTCCAATTGGGTGCAGATGTCATGGCATTCGCCCGGTTCGGTCACCGGCGGATGCGGCAATGTACCCACCGACCGGGCGCCGTCGTCCCGGCACGAGCCGGCCGATCGCCGGAAAGCGGAGGTGTGGATGAGCAAGAGTCTCGAATGCGGCGTGATCGTCCCCGGGTGCCGATTCGTCATCCGCGGCGAGACTGAAGACGATGTGGTGGTCAAGGCCGCCTCGCACCTGCACCAGGTGCACAACGTCGGCCACGTCTCGGAACAGCTCAGGGCCAGGATTCGCGACGCCATCGGCGATGCCGCGAAGGAGCCCGCCGGCAACGAGGGCTCGGGCAAGGCGCGTGGCGACAAGTCGCGCTGAAGGGCTGGCCACGCGTCGGGCGCCTGCGGGTCGCTCGGGGCGTTCGATCGCGGACGCTAGAGAATTCTGGTGATCAGCCGGTCCATCTTGGTGCCCTCGAGGTAGAGCGCGCTGACGCCGATCGCGGCTGCAATCCCGGTCACCATTCCGCCGGCCACGTCGCTGGCGTAGTGGATGCCGACATAGACCCGCGACACGCAGATCAACAGGGCGCCGATCAGGAGTGCCAGCCCGCGCCGCCGGAATCCGTGCAGCAGGAACGTCGCCGCGATTGCCAGAGTGGCCGTCGCGTGATCCGACGGGAAGGACCAGTCGGAGCTCGGACCGATGATGAGATGGGTGGCGCCCGCGTCGTAGGGCCGGATGCGGTGGACGAACAGCAGGATCAACTGATTGAGCCCGAGCCCGATCAGGAAGGCGAGCCCCGCGGTTACGCACGTGTGTCTCACGTATGGCCGCTTCTCTCGACTCCACCATTGGACGACGACGACCAGGACGAGGAGAGGGACTCCGAAGTTGCTCGCGGCGGCCATGATGAGATCGAGGGCGGCGTTGCTCCCGGCGGGAGCGTTGAGCCACCGCGTGATGGTCAAATCCATGTCTGTCGTCCTTAGTCGGGCAGGGCTTTATATCCGCCGGGCAGGCAATGGCCGTGCACCAATTTGCGGTCGGGGAATGTCTTCTGATGCCGAGCAATCCGCAGTGATCACCAGCGACACGCGCTCCTTTGCGCCTGACGCCGCAATACACGTGAAGAGCAAAGACGGTTGCGTGACTGCGTAACGACCCTGACGGGCTCATCCGCCGAGCGCACCGCGATCGAGCCGCCGTGGAACCGCCGAGCCCTGCCTCACTTCACCTGGTTCCAGTAAGGCGTCCACGCCGCGAGCACGGCCTCGTACTCGCGGCGGAACTGCTCGGGCGGGATGAAGGCGAGGGGCTTGCCCTCGATTTCCTCTGGGAAGGCGAGGAATTGCTTCGACTGCATGTCCCTGTGGATCGGCGTCGCGCCGTCGCCGACGAACTGCGCCACCTGGCCCTCCTTGCTGACCAGCCAGTTGGCGAACAGGCGGCCGGCGTCGACCGCGGGGCCGCCCTTGATCACCACCATGCCCGACACCGTCGACGGCACCGGAGAGGGGCAGTGCCAGGCGATCGGCGCGCCCTTGCGGACGAGCAGCGCGACGCGGTAGTCGGCGGCCGGGATTGCCGCCTTGACCTCGCCCGCGGTGACCAGGCCCTGGAGAGCGTTGACGCTCTCGCGCCGCCGCTGCGGCTGGAGATTGTCGAACAGCTTCGCGATCGCCGCGAGCATCCAGGCATCGCCCTTGGCGGCGGCGAGCGGCAACATCCACAACTGCGCCTCGCTGTTGAGCCCGAGTCGGCCGCCCTTCATCTTGGGATCGGCGAGCAGGTCGTCCCACGTCTTCGGCATGTCGTCCTTGGTAAAGGCGTCGGTGTTGTAGGACATGCACCAGTAGCGCCGCTTGGTGCCAAGCGAATACCCGGCCTTCTGCTTCATCCCCTCCGGCACCGAGTCGTAGGCCGGCAGGTCGGTGAGCTTGATGACGGCGTCGATCGCCTGATAGTCGACGACCTCGTCGCCGATGCCGGTGATGACGTCGACGATGATGCGCCCCGACTTGAGCGCGACCAGCGGCCGTACCACGCGGGCCTGCGTCTCGCCACGCATGTAGTTGAACTTGATGAACGGGTAGCGCTCGGTGAACGGCTGCGTCATGACCCGGAACTGGTCATTGTCCCACGAGCCGGCGATGCGCACCGTGCCCTCTTTCTTCGCCGCCTCGAGCCATGCCTTCGGCACCGCGAGCTCCTTGCCGAGGCCGTCCATGAACGACGGCTCGAGCTTGAGCTGGGCGAGCATCGCCTGGGTCGATTTGGGAAGGTCCGCCGCGGCGGCGCCGAGGCCCCATACGCACGCCACCGCGGCGATTGCCGCCAATCCCATGGACCGCATGCCCGCCACCCGTCGCTTGTTTTGCGACAGTGTCGGCCCGCATCGCTGGCGCGACAACAGGCTTTCGTCCGGCTTCGCGCCGAATCGCGCGTTTGCAACCCCGTGATGGATCTAATTGGTCTTTGCGGGAGTCTGGGGCGGCAAGGGCGAGACCCATCGCGCGATCTTTCCATCCCGTAATGTGACGGTGTAGGAGGTCATGCGCTTCCCGCCGGTGGCAGCGAACGCGTCGCTGCTGATTTCGGCGCGGGCGGTCACGGTGTCACCTGTCCCTTCAGCAGAGGTCACGTTGGCCTGGAAGCGTTCATCGATATTCTTCTGAAACGAATTTCGGACCGCCTCACGCCCGACACACGGCGGCTGGCAAGAGCCATCCTCCCGCACCGCGTCATCGGTGAAGAGTGCCATCATGGCGTTGATATCGCCCCGGTTTCGGGCGTCGATGGCCTGACGAAACACTGCGACAGGGTCGGTTTGAGCGAATGCCACACCCGTAAAGACGGGGACCGTGGCGGCGAGCAGCACACCTAACGCGGGACGATAAAACATTGCGTTCTCCTCCCATGCGATGGCGATGACAAATCCTATGAGTTTGATGTCCGCCGGGCCAGCATCGTTACGGCCGAAGTCGTGATGCGCCGCCGAAGCTTAGCGGGTCGCCTGCGGGCGCCCAGAGTCTCGGCCGGCCGGAAGTCTCCCCGGCGGTCTTCGCTATAAGCCTGCGCAGGCATTTGCGGGCGCCCCTAACGCCAAGGAGCGAACCGTGAACATCGATGCGAAGACCCTGCGCTCGGCAGCCGTCCGGGGGCCGCCATCGC
The DNA here is from genome assembly GCA_035493495.1 of Alphaproteobacteria bacterium. GTDB lineage: Bacteria > Pseudomonadota > Alphaproteobacteria > SMXQ01 > SMXQ01 > DATJIG01. The sequence goes on along the minus strand of DATJIG010000003.1, from coordinate 6,211 downwards.
CGCCATCGGGCGCACCTTCGCTCATGCTCGACGAAGCGCAACAATGGCCCCAAGCGTGATCTGGTTTGCGTCGAGCATATTCACCATATTTCGGGACTTGAGGCTTGCCGTTTGTCCCTGCAACAGGTGTAAACCAATCGGTGGTGGGCCATCGGCCGCTGATAGCTGAGCGAGCCTATCCCGATGATGTCTGAGCGCGACCTCGCGCCGGTCTTCCTCGTGGACAATTTCAAATCCCGCTTGGTCGAGGAGTTTGCGCATCTCGTCCGGTGTCACCAGAAAACTGGTCCCCGGCGTCTCCGCCCACGGTACCGGAAACAACATGCCGTCCTTCGGGCCCTTCATCACATCGTAGATCGCAAACATGCCCCCCGGTCGGATGACACGCGCGACTTCGGCATAGAGCCGCGGTCGGTCAGCGATGTTCATCGCAACGTGAAACGTTACCGCAGCATCGAAGGTCGCTTCTGGCCAAGGGAGGTCGAGAGCGCTACCGATGTGAAGATCAACCTTGTCGGTCAGGCCGGTCCGTTCAGTAAGCATCTTTCCAACCGCCACGTACTCAGCGGTCAGGTCGATGCCCGTTACGCGGCACCCGCATTCGGCTGCGAGATAGCGGGCAACACCGCCGAGGCCACTGCCCACGTCGAGGACACGGGCACCATGTGGCAAGTGCATCAGTCCTATGACGTGTTGCGTCGCAGCGCGTCCACCCATGTGGAACTCGTCGACCGGGGCGAGATCGACCGGAGACAAGGTATCGAGGTTAATGCCCGAGGCATGCAGTGCGCTGAGAATCCGTGTTCCGAGGTCGTTGACCGTGTAATAAGCAGCGACAGTAGTTTCATTGTCTCTAATCGCCATTCCAAACCTGCCGGTCACACCCAAGCGCGACGCCAGTATAGGGGTGGGCCCAAGCCCGGCAACGACCTTCGCCCGCGCCACCATTTGCAAGGGTGGCGTCGGCTTCGCTATAAGCCTGCGCAGGCATTTGCGGGCGCCCTAACGCCAAGGAGAACAATCGTGAAGATCGATGCGACCATTTTGCGACCGGCGGCCCTGCGGGCGGCCACCATGACGGCGGTACTCGCGCTGCTCGCGACCCCGGCCGCCGCCGACGCCCTCAGCGACTTCTACAAGGGCAAGACGATCACGATCATCGTCGGCGCCGACACCGGCGGCGGCTACGACGCGCAGGGGCGCCTGATGGCGCGCCACATCGGCCGCTTCCTGCCGGGCAATCCCAACGCCATCGTCCAGAACATGCCGGGCGCGGGCAGCCTTCAGGCCGCCAACAACCTCTACAACATCTCGGCCAAGGACGGCACGGTGTTCGGCACCGTCCAGCGCGGCGTGCTGACGTCGAAGATCACCAACCCGGGCGGCGTCCACTTCGAGCTCACCAAGTTCAACTGGATCGGCAACCTGTCCCAGGAGACCGCCGTCTCGCTGGCCTGGCACACGACCCCGTTCAAGACGATTCAGGACGTGATGCAGAAGGAGATGACGGTGGGCGGCACCGGCCCGACCATCGACACCGAGACCACGCCGCGTCTCCTCAATGCGCTGATCGGCACCAAGTTCAAGGTCATCGGCGGCTACAAGGGCACCGCCGACGTGGCGATCGCGATGGAGCGCGGCGAGGTCGACGGCATGGGCGACTGGTCGTGGTCCAACATCAAGACGCGGCGCCCCGAGTTCCTCCGCGACGGCAAGATCCGCCTGTTGCTCCAGAGCTCGACCGAGAAGCTGGCGGACCTGCCTGACGTCCCGCTCGCCATGGACTTCGTCAAGAACGACACCGACAAGAAGGTCATGCAGCTCTTCCTCGCGCAGAAGACCGTCGCCCGTCCGGTGCTGGCGCCCCCGGGCATCCCGACCGACCGCGTCGCCGCGCTGCGCAAGGCGTTCGTCGACATGATCCATGACGGCGAGTTCAAGAAGGACGCCGAGAAGTCGAAGCTCGAGATCGATCCGACGACGGGCGAGGCGGTCGAAAAGGTGATCCACCTCATCGACGCGACGCCGGCCGACGTCGGCAAGCGCCTCGCCGAGGCAATCGAGCCGAAGCGTTAATATCGACCCATGTCACGGAGAAGCCCGGCCCAGCGCCGGGCTTCTTCGTTCCGGCCTTGCGGCCGAATGTGTTCGGTTCCGGCCTTGCCGCCGAACGTGTTCGGTTCCGGCCTTGCCGCCGGCGGGCGGTTTGCTACGCTTCGCTCAGCGGAGGAGAGGGGCAATGCGTCGACTGTGGGCGGGAGTGATTGCGGGAGCGGCGCTGGTGGCGGCGCTCTTGGCGGCAATGGTCCCGGCGCGGGCGCAGTTCGACATCCTCACCGCGCCGAAGACCCTGATCGACCGCGCCATCGAGGCGCGCAGCCTCGCCGACATCAAGCGCGACAATGAGATCGTGCTCGCCGTGAACAAGGTCATGGCCGACCTCGGCACGATCAAGGCGTCGACCGCGATCTACGAGCAGCGCCTGCTGGTCACCGGGGTATTCGAGGACAAGGCGACCTATGACCGCTTCGAGCAGGGCGTGCGCGCGGTCAAGGGCGTCAAGCGCCTCTACTGGCACGTCGCCTACGTTCCCAAGGCCGATCTCGAGGCGCGCCAGAAGGCCGGTACGATGATCGACTGGCCGGCGGCGCTCGCCATGGAGACGAAGGGGACGGGGCGACTGATCGGCACCGCCGGGGTCGCCGACGTCAACTTCCGCATCGTCGCCGACGCCTTCTCCACCATCTACGTGCTTGGCCGTGCGCGCTCGGCCGACGAGCGCGACAAGGCGCTCGCCCGCGCCAAGGACGGCGACGGCGTGAAGAAGGTCGTCAACTACATCGACGTCCGGCCCTAGCGTTCTCGTTTCATTTTCCCGTTCGGGGCCGGCTTTGCCGCGTACCACCGATCGGCTACGCTCCCGGCAACAGCGGCAGGTGCAGCCGCGCCATTCCGGCCCCGACGCCGGCCAACAGGGAGCCACCCGTGACGCGATTCGCCCTCCTGCCCGCCGTCTGTCTGGCCACGGCCGCGCTCGCGGCCTCCGCTTCGGCCGACCCCATCGCCGATTTCTACAAGGGCAAGACCATGCAGATGGTCATCGCCACGTCACCCGGCGGTGACTACGACACCCGCGGCCGGCTGCTCGCGCGTCACATGGGTCGCAACATTCCGGGTCATCCCAATATCGTGCCGCAGAACATGCCGGGCGCGGTCGGTCTCCAGGCGACGAACTGGCTCGCCAACCTGGCGCCGAAGGACGGCACCGTACTGCACATGGTGATGCAGAACATGCCGGCGCATCAGGCGCTGGGCGGCCAGAACGTCCATTTCGACGCGCGCAAGTTCAACTGGATCGGCAACACGACGGACAGTCCCAGCGTCGTCAACTCCTGGTACACGACCGGCATCACCTCGATCGAGCAGGTCAAGACCAAGGAACTGATCGTCGGCGCGCCGGGGACGGCGACGGCATCGGTCTATTACCCGATGGTGCTGAACGCGATCGCCGGCACCAAATTCAAGATCATCGCCGGCTATCCCGGCGGCAACGACGTCAACCTCGCGATGGAGCGGGGCGAAGTCGGCGGTCGCGGCTCCAACACGCTGGCGTCGTGGAAGTCGAGCCGGCCGCAGTGGCTGACCGAGCACAAGATCAACATCCTCGTCCAGGTGGCGCAGAAGCGGCATCCGGAGTTGCCGGACGTGCCGCTGCTCACGGAGATGGCGAGCAGCGACGCCGACCGCAAGGTGATGGCGTTCATCAGTGCCGACGTCGCCTACGCGCGTCCCGTCGCGACCACGCCCGACGTGCCGGCCGAGCGCGTGAAGGCGCTGCGCGTTGCGTTCATGGCGACGATGAAGGATCCCGAGCTGTTGGCCGAGGCCGGGAAGGCGCAGATCGACATCAATCCGCTCGCGGGCGACGAGGTGCAGAAGATCGTCGCCTCGGTGCTCGATACGCCGGCGCCGGTGATCGATCGCACCAAGACGATTCTCGCCAACGAGGCCGACGTCCGCAGCGTATCGAAGTAGGGGAGATCGCGCGATGCGCAAGGTGCTCGTCGTCGCTCTGCTCGCGGTGCTCTTCGCCGCGCCCGCTTCCGCGCAACCGTCCACCGATTCGATCGCCAAGTTCTACCAGGGCAAGCAGATATTCCTGATCTGCTACTCCGACGCCGGCAGCGCCTACGACGTCTACGCGCGGCTTCTCGCGCGCCATATGGGGCGGCTCATTCCCGGCAATCCCAACTTCGTGGTGCAGAACATGCCGGGCGCGGGCGGCCTCAAGGCCACCGACTACCTCTACAATATCGCCGCCAAGGACGGCACGGTGATCGGCTCGATCTCGCGCGGCAATCCGTTCGAGCCGCTGCTCGGCGGCGTGAAGACCAATTTCGACGCGCTGAAGTTCACCTGGCTCGGCAGCATGAACCGCGAGGTGTCGCTCGCGGTGTCGTGGCACACCGTGCCGGTGAAGACCATCGACGACCTGCGCAAGCGCGAGCTGATCATTCCCGGCACCGGCGCCGGCGCCGACTCGCAGATCATTCCGCTCGCGATCAACAATCTCACCGGGACCAAATTCAAGATCATCGCCGGCTATGCATCGACCGGCCGCGCGGCGCTCGCGATGGAGCAGGGCGAGCTCGAGGGTATCGGATACTGGTCGTGGAGCGCGATCAAGTCGGGCCATTCCGACTGGATCGAGGGGAAGAAGCTGAATTACATCTTCCACACCGGCACGGAAGACCAGCCCGAACTCCCGGGCGTCGCCAAGATCCGCGACCAGGCGCAGAGCGAGACCGACCGCAAGGCGCTCGAGCTGCTGCTCGCCCGCGAGGTGCTGGGCCGTCCGTTCATGGCGCCGCCGGATCTCCCGCCACAGCGCGCACAGACGCTCAAGGCTGCGTTCATCGACACGCTCAAGGACGAGACGTTCCTCGCCGATGCGGTGAAGATCCGCGCCGACATCGAGCTCGTCACCGGCGACGAGGTCGAGGCGCTCCTCAAGGAGGTCTACGCCTACCCGCCCGAGGTCATCGCGCGCACCAGGGACGTGCTGAACCGGGCGCAGCAGTAGGCGCGGAGAGCCCGGAGCGTTTGTTTTCGTGACGCGTGTAAGGGCGACATCGAACCGGGGGGCGGAATGCGCGGATCCATCGGCATGGGCGTGGTGCTCGTTGCGGGGCTCTCGGCCGCCCTTGCGCCGGCTCCCGTCGCGAAAGCCGACGATTTCTTCCGCAGCCGGGAGATAACGATCATGGTCGGCAGCGATCCGGGCGGAGGGTACGACGGGTACGCGCGCCTGTTCGCCCGCTTCATGCCGCGCTACATCGCGGGCACGCCGGTGATGGTGGTGCGCAACATGCCGGGGGCCGGCGGCATTCGCTCGGCGAACTTCGTCTACAATGTCGCGCCCAAGGACGGAACCACCATCGGCATCCTCGACCGCGGGATCCCCACGGCGCCGCTCCTCTACGGCGAGGCGTCCAAAGCGCAATTCGATGGGACCCGCTTCGCCTGGATCGGCTCCGCCATGCGCGAATCCGGCATGGGGGTCGTGTCGAGCCGTTCGCCCGCGCACAGCATTGAAGAGGCGAAGCACGTCGACGTCATGCTCGGCAGCAATGGTGCGGAAAGCGACCCGGCGATGTATCCGCGCCTCCTCAACGCTCTGATCGGAACGCGATTCAAGATCATCAACGGCTACAAGGGCCAGCCGGAGATGTTCAACGCGGTCGAGAAGGACGAGTTGCACGGCCTGTTCATGTCGGGATGGTCGGGGCCGGGGCGCGACCATGTGTTGAAGTGGGTCGGCGAGGGAAAGGCGCTCCTGCTCGTCCAGATGTCGCTCAAGCGCGATCCCGCCATTCCGGACAACGTGCCGATGGTGATGGATCTGCTCGGCAGTGAGGACGACCGCCGCATCATCGAGATGGTGCTCGCGCGCCTCGAACTGGGGCGTCCCTTCGTGGGCCCACCGGACACGTTGAGCGACCGGGTCGAGACGCTGCGCGCCGCATTCCGCAAGGCGACCGAGGACCCCGAGCTTCTGGCCGACGCCCGGCGTCAGAAGTACGTCATCAATCCGATCTACGGCGCGGACGCGGAAGAGCTGATCGCGCGGCTCTACGCCACGTCGCCTGAAGCGCTGGAGCGCATGCGGCGGATCTCGAAACCGGATGACACCGCGCCATCGGTGCCCTGA
>DATJIG010000002.1:0-5230 GCA_035493495.1 Alphaproteobacteria bacterium | reverse complement strand
TGCGCTTCATCTCGGCGAACATGCGCAACCAACTGGCGTTAACGGACATACAGACGTTCCCCTCGTTCGCTATCGTTCGGAGCCCGATCGCTACTCCGCCGCGGCCGCGACGTCGATCTCGACGGTCAGATCCGAGCACTGGCGGTGAAACTCGTTGGGGCGGGCGGGATGGACCGCGCGTCCGCTGTTCACGAGCACCGCCAGCGGTATCCAGAAGATGGACGACAGCATCAATAGCATGCCGCCGAGAATACGCGATCGCCCGATCATGCTCCGGGCGTTCGTATATGCCCTCAGTGCCGGCCACATCGCGGCTGCATCGCCGTAGTGGACCGTGACCGGCGCGTCGATCTCGGCGGCGATCGTTATCAGCGCGTCGTCGTCGCCCCGGAGCTCGTCGCCGAGATCGTTGACGGCGAAGGCCAGGACGCGACCGCCCGGATTCATGACAGGACGGATGCTCGTGAAGATCGCCGGCAGCTCGCGAAGGTGGTTGATCTCCGTCTCGAAGAAGCAGAGGTCGAAATCGCGGCAGGAGACCGCCAGCCGCTTCTGCGCATCGGCGACCGAGACACGCACCACGTACGGCGCGCGCTTGCGAATGTACTCCTGTATGCCGCTGGTCGGCATATTGGAGACAATGAGCACGCGAGCATCGCCCGAGAGAAGCGGCCCGAGATGGAGGACGAGCCTCCGGAATGCGGGCCTGAGAGGGTGAATGAGCGAAAGGTCGGGCGCGCTCCCGAGCAGCCAGCGGCGCGCGCGTCGGCGCAGCCCGCCCCCGCCCGCGCCCGGCGCTTCGGTGGCCGCGACGTACGTCTCGGGCTCGATCCCCTTATCCTTCTGCTGGTACAGCTTGTAGTGATACGCCCAGCTGGGATGGTTCCGGTGCGGCGCGGGATCACGCGGCAACAGCGTGCGAAGCTTTTCGCGAAAGGTGTCGAGCTGGGCGCGCGCCGCTTCCGCCGGCGGCCCGAGATCGCGGGAGTGCAGCGTCAGCGTGTACGCTCCGAAGTGAAGTTGATCCCGCGTCAACTGGTTCTTCAGGCGGTGGGCGACGTATTCGGGGGTCAGTCCGCCGAGCCTGATCTGGTCCTTGCCGGTCGCGGTGGTCCGAAGCTCCAGCATCAGGAAATCGTCCGAGTCGCCGAGGACGATCTCCTTTCCGCCCTCGCACAGCTCCGAGACGACCCCCCAGTCCCAGAATGTCTCCAGCGCCGTCGCGTTCTTCGTCGGCTTCAGCGCCACGACCGCGATCGGCATCTGGTAGCCGACGAGCGTGTGAGGGTCGGCGCGGACGTAGCCCTGATAGATGTAGACGTGATCGTAGTGGAAGGGGCCGTTGACGATCTGGCCGCGGATGGTGCTGTGCGAATGGCGGAGAATGAGCTCTGCCATATCGCGTTTGGCCATCTGCAGCGTACCGCCGCCGAGCGCGATCCGGTCATCGAGCACCGGCCTCACCACCTCCTCGATCGCGCAATAGCTCGGCGAGCACACCACATTCGCACCCGACCGCAGCACCGGGATGAGGCTCCGGTAAGACTCGTCGGCAAGGATGAAGTCGGCGTTGAGAAACAGGAAGTGGATGTCGGTCATCTCCGCGCCGAACGACTGCATGACGCGGAAAAAGCTCAACGACAGCGTGAGACCGTAGCTGCCCGATCCGATCAGCAGGTCGTCGATCTCGACGTAGCGCACGCGCCCGTACTGACGCAGTTGCCGGATGCGCTCCGATTCGTCGAAATGGGCGATGAGATTACGCTGCGTGGCGATCGCCACCTCGCACTCGAACGCCTCGGCCAATGCCGGAAAATTTCCGGGCGCCAGAACCGCCGGCAGCGTGAGCGCCAGCAGCCGATCTGCGTACTGCTCACCCCAGGCGAGCAGCGTAAGGACGACTCGGGGTCGGGACGGCCGGGAGGGGCTCTCTGCGGAAGGAGACGAGTCCTGGAAAGTGCTCACGGGCGCCGTCGATGACCTCTTGAGGAGCCCGGGCGATTTCGCGCCCGCGACCGCCAAATCCAGCCGATTTGCGTTTAGGATCAGCCGGGTGGCTGATACCTACGGAACCGGACCGCAAGATGCAAAGCAAAAACATCGCCTACATCGAAAAACTGGACCATCTGCGGTTCTTCGCGGCGTTCATGGTGATCGAGTTCCACACCGAGATCTGGATGCGCGGCAGCGGAGCCCCTGGCGAGATCCTGCCGATCCCCTTGTTCCATCAGGGCTATCTCGGGGTCGGCCTGTTCATGGTGATCAGCGGACTGATCCTGGCGGCCATCAGCCATGACAAGGACATCGACATTCCGCGTTTCTACCTGAACCGCGTCCTGCGCATTTACCCGCTGTTCGTGTTCATGGTCGCGTTGGGCTATTTCTCGACCCCCGACCCGCGGCCGACATCGGTCGGCATCGACTTCCTGTCGGCACTGCTGCCGATCTCGAACCTCTACCGACTGCAGTACGGTCCCTACGCCGCGGTGATGTTCTCGATCGCGCTTGAGCTTCAGTTCTATCTGCTGTTCCCGTTCCTGCTGAAGTTCTCCCGCCGCTACGGCACACGGTACTATTTCGCCCTGGTCGCGTTTCTCATCGTCATCCGGGCGGCGGTCTACCTGCTCACCGGCACCGCCCACCACCTCGGCTACTTCTCGATCTTCGGCGCGCTCGACACGTTCCTCGCAGGCGTCGTCGCCGGCGGGCTATACGTCGGCATGGGGAAGCGGGAATTCTCAGGATGGCTGGTCGGCCTGGCGTTCGTCGCCCTCAACGCCTTCGTCTATCTGGTGCACGCGCAGCCGTCGTTCTTCCACTTCGATTTCAACGGCGTGACAACGGACCAGGTGAGCCGCAATCCGCTGTGGATTGTGTGGCCGACCATCCAGGGAGCGATGTTCGCCGGCTTCGCCCTTCTCTACCTGCGCTCCAGCCTGCGCCTGCCGTTCTCGAACGCGTTCGCCTGGCTCGGAAAGGTCAGCTTCTCGCTGTACGCGTGGCACACCATCGTGTGCATGCTCGCGGTCAAGCTGCGAATCCATTTTCTGCCGCCGTACGAGCTCGGACTGCTGGTGATCCTGCCGGTCACAGTTGTCCTGTCGTGGATGAGCTACAACCTGATCGAGCGTCCCTTCCTCGATCTCCGCGTCAAATACACGCGGCCGCTCGTCAGGGAGCCGGAGCTTCAGCGGGCGTAGTGCGCTTCGACCTTGAGGATCGCGGCGACGGTGTCTTCCGCCTCGCGGTGGCCGTAGCGCTCGTTCAGATAGAGATTGAACGAGCTGTCGCGGATGGCCCGCGCGTTCTCGGTGCGGAAATCGTCGGCCAGGTGCGGTTTGATCCATGGCCATTCGTCGACGACGTAGGCGTAGTGCGGGTTGAGGTCGATGCCTTCCTTGGCGACCGCCTCGGCGAACTCGACCTTGCTGCAGGAGATTCGCGTCGTATCGACGACGACCGGATAGAAAAACGGCGAATCCGCCGGGCTCCACGGATACGGGCTGCAGACCTCGGAGCGGTCGACCAGACCGGCGACGACGTCGGCGACGAACGACAGCCGGTGGGTGATGGTCCTGTGCAACCGGCCGAGCGAGGCGACGCCGATCGCGCAACTGATCTCGTCGGTGTTGTGATTGAGCGCCGGGAACAGATAGCCCGAAGGATCACGGTCGCTGAACTCGGGTGACCAGATCGGCTTGCCACGGTCGGCGTGGGCGAGTGCCGTGCGGAACAGCGCGAGATCGCGGCTGTAGACGACGCCGCCCGACGGACCGGTCATGTGGGCCTTGCGGTACATGGTTGAGAACGCGGCGATGTCGCCGAAGGAGCCGACCGGCCGGCCCATGATCCTGGCGCCGTGGGCCTGGCTGCAATCCTCGAGCAGCTTGATGCCGCCCGCCTTCATCGCCGGGGCGATGCGGTCGACGTCCGCCGCCTGCCCCGCCGCGTGCACCAGCACCAGAGCCGAGACGTTGGAACCGATGCGGGCCTCGATCTGCTCGAGCCCGACGTTGTAGCTGCCTGGCTTGCTGTCGACGAGCTTCGGCTTGAGGCCGTTCAGGATGATGGCGCTGAGGGTGCCGGGATCGGTGATCGGCGACACCAGAACCTCGCTGCCCTTCGGCAGATCGAGCGCGGCAATCGCGACGTAGAGCGACGCGGTGCCGGTCGCCACGGCATCGGCATAGCCGCCGCCCATCATGGCGACAAAGGCGTCGGTGTAGAGCTTCTCGAAGGCGCCCTGATAGCCCGGATCGACCTGACGCTCGCGGTAATACGCGAGGCACTGCTCGATCATCCTGATCTCGTCCTCGCCCATGGCGAGACGCGGCGGCATGCGGTCCTTGCGCACCGGCTCACCGCCGTGGATCGCGAGCGTCTCCGTCTTTGCGCCGCCGTCGGCCATCAGGCGAGGCCCGAAGCCTTGACGATCTGCGGCACGCTGAGGCCGTGGGCCGCCAGCAGATCGTCATGGCTGCCGTAGTTGTGGATGAACGAGTCCTGCAGCGTGAAGACGTCGAGCCGGCAGTCGGCGCGCACGTCCCAGGCGATCTGCTTGGTCTGCGGGCCGAGGCCGCCCTGGGGCACGTTCTCCTCGACGACGATCACGTGCTTGTGGGTCTTGAGCGCGGTGATGATGCCTTCGCGGTCGAGCGGCTTCACGGTGTGGCACGAGACCACCGACACCGACTTGCCCTTGGCCGCCAGCGCGTCGGCGAGCTCCACCGCCATCTTGGTGATGACGCCGTAGGACAGGATGCAGACATCGCTGCCGCGGCGCAGATAGCGCAGCTTGCCGAACACCCACGGCTCGGCGTTCCTGGTGAGATCCGGCTCGCCCGCCTTGCCGAGGCGCAGATACACCGGGCCGTTCTTCTGGCGCGCGCACCAGCGCGTCGCCTCGGTGCACTCGTTCGGATCGCACGGCGCCACGATCTGCATGTTGGGGATCGCGCCGGCGATGGCGATGTCTTCCATCGTGTGATGGGTGCCGCCGAGTGTCGAGTAGATGACGCCGGCACCCATGCCGACGACGGTCACCGGCAGGTTCTGGTAGCAGAGGTCGTCGCGCACCATCTCGAACGGCCGGTAGAGCGAGAACGTGGCGATGGTGTAGGCGAACGGCTGGCAGCCCTTGAGCGCGAGGCCCGCGCAGATGCCGATCATGCTCTGCTCGGCGACGCCGACGTTGATGAAGCGCTCGGGGTACTGCGTGCTGAACTTCGCC
>DATJIG010000001.1:0-2085 GCA_035493495.1 Alphaproteobacteria bacterium | reverse complement strand
GTCACCCTGAGGAGCCGTCGCGCAGCGACGGCCTCGAAGGGTCTCTGAGTCACGGGTCCTTCGAGGCTAGCGCGCGATGCGCGCTCGCACCTCAGGACGACGGGACGCCTACCCCGCCTTGAGCGCCTTCTCGCGCTGGATAATCTCGGTAGCCAGGCGCAAATACGCTTCGCTGCCGACGCATTTCAAATCGTAGACCAGCACCGGCTTGCCGTAGGACGGCGCCTCGGAGATGCGCACGTTGCGCGGGATCACCGTGTCGTAGACCTTGCGGCCCATGAACTGGCGCACGTCAGCGACGACCTGGTTGGAGAGGTTGTTGCGCGAGTCGTACATCGTCAGCACGACGCCGTGAATCGACAGCTTCGGATTGAGCGTCGACTTCACCTGCTCGACGGTCTTCAACAGTTGCGACAAACCTTCGAGTGCGAAGAACTCGCATTGCAGCGGGACGAGGATCGAATCCGCCGCCGCCATCGCGTTGACGGTGATGAGATTGAGCGACGGTGGGCAATCGACGAGCACGTAAGTGAAGTTGAACGCCGGCGTGCCGTTGTTGATGTTGTTGAGCGCCGTGCGCAGGCGGAAGGCGCGGTCGCGCTCGCGGCCGAGCTGCAGCTCGAGACCGGAGAGGTCCATCGTCGACGGCGCGATATAGAGTTGCGGCACGGCGGTGGGGATCACGGCATCGCGCATCGGCGCCGGGCCGGCGAGCACATCGTAGGTCGAGGTGCGGCGCGCCTTGCGCTCGATGCCGAGGCCGGTCGAGGCATTGCCCTGCGGGTCGAGGTCTACAATCAGAACGTGTTCACCGATGGCGGCGAGCGCCGTACCGAGATTGATCGCGGTGGTTGTCTTGCCGACGCCGCCCTTCTGGTTGGCGATGGCGAGCACGCGCGGCGGCGGCGCGGGGGTGGCGACCACCGGCTTCTCGAACGGCACGACCTGTGGTTCGACCGGCGCTGTGGCGGGCGAGCCGACCGTGGCCGTGGGCTGCGACGGGGCCGGCGCGTCGGCGCTCGGCTCGGCCGGTGCACTGGCGGGAAGGGCGGGAGGATCGATCGTCGGCGTGTCGGTCATTGGCCTAGGCCTCTGTCTGCTGCTCGTCCTAGTTGCGCGAGCTGTTGCCTCAATCCGTCATCCCGAAGGCGCCGATCCGTCATCCTGAGGTGCCCGCCATCGGCGGGCCTCGAAGGATGCACGGCCACCGAGTCCACCCCTCGTCACCCTTCGAGGCTCGCGACGCATGGTCGCTCGCACCTCAGGGTGACGACGCAGAGGCGCGTCTCAGGCTGCGGACGACGACGATCCAGCCCTCGGGACTCGTCTTGCTCGGCACCTTGTCCGCCTGGATATTCCAATATTTAGCGGCTTCGGTCAATTCAGCATCTACATCTTGACCCTTGGGGAAGAGCCCGATGGCGCCACGCGAAATGATAGGAAAGGCTTGATCGCACAGCATTTTCAACGGCGCCAGGGCGCGCGCGCTGACCACGTCGATGTTATCCCCGCTCCTCTCCCCATAATTCTCCACGCGCTCCTGATGCACCTGCGCGGGCACCGCCGTGACCCGAATCGCTTCGCGCAAAAAGGCGGCTTTTTTCCCGTTGCTTTCGACCAGGTGGACTTGTGCCCCCGGCCGCTCGGCCAGCGCACAGGCGATCGGGATGGCCGGGAAGCCGCCGCCGGAGCCGAAGTCGACCCAGTGCCGGACGTCCTTCGGGGCCAGGTCCAGAAGCTGGAGCGAGTCGGCGACGTGGCGGGTCCAGAGTTTGGGGATGGTGGATGGGGAGATGAGGTTGGTCTTCTGCTGCCACAGGAGCAGGAGGTCGACGAAGCGATCCAGCCGCACCGATGTTTCACGTGAAACATCGGTGAGCGCCAGAGCGCGCTTGCGGTCGTCGGAAAGATCGAGCACGGCCGGCCCGCGTTTGCTCAAGCGGACTTCGCCGGCTTGCCGCGGCCGCGCCGGACATGTGCGACCAGGAGGGTCAGCGCCGCCGGCGTCACGCCGTCGATTTTGCTGGCATGGCCGATCGTGCGCGGCTTCTGGGCGATGAGCTTCTGCTTCACCTCATTGGACAG